>CANQKA010000075.1 GCA_947624395.1 uncultured Oscillospiraceae bacterium | reverse complement strand
TGGGCCGCCAGCGCGGACTTCCGGCTGGATATGCGCTGCTCCGACGCCATCTTCAAGCAGCTTTCCGACAAGTATCTGAAGATCCGCAACACCGCCCGGTTCATCCTGGGCAATCTGGACGGCTTTGACCCCGACAAGGACCTGCTGAGCATCGACAAGCTTCAGGACATCGACCGCTGGGCCCTGAGCCGGGTGAACGCCCTGGTGGAAAAGTGCCTGGCCAGCTATGAAAAATACGAGTTCTGGGCCGTGACCTACGCCATCCACAACTTCTGCGTGGTGGACATGTCCAACGTTTACATGGACGTGGTGAAGGATAGGCTCTACTGCGAGGCCCCCGGCTCTCCCGCAAGGCTGGCCGCCCAGACCGCCCTGTGGCACGTGCTGGACGCCATGGTCCGGCTGCTGGCCCCCATTCTGGCCTTCACCAGCAACGAGATATGGCTGGCCATGCCCCACAAAGCCGGGGATGAGCCGCGTCATGTCATGCTCAACGACATGCCCGCTGTCCGGCCTGACTGGCAGCTTTCCGTTGACGAGGCCGCCCTGTGGGAGGACAGCCTGCGGCTGCGGAACGACGTGAACAAGGCCCTGGAACTGGCCCGGGCGGATAAAATAATCGGCAAGCCCCTGGACGCACGGGTGGTGCTGCACGTGACCGACGAGGCCAGGCCCGCCATGGAGCGGGTCAAGAAGCAGAAGCTGGAGCCGCTGTTCATCGTGTCCGAGGTGGAATTGGCCGACGGCGAGGGACCCGGCTGGGCCGGTACGGAGCTGGCCGGCGTGAACATTGAGGTCACGGCGTCCCAGCTGCCCCGGTGCCCCCGGTGCTGGACCCACAGCGCGGACGTGGGCAGCGACGGGGAATACCCCGAGCTGTGTGCCCGGTGCGCCGGCGCGCTGCGCTTCGCCGCCGGAAAATAAATCCGGGCAAAAACGCCAGGTAGGAGGAAACGACTGTGCTCTACGCCATCGTGGCCGTTGTGGTCCTGATACTGGACCAGGCCGTAAAATTCTATACCGTCAGCAATATCCAGCCCCAGGCCATCGGCGACGCCTGCAAGACCCTGATACCCGGCGTCATCCACATGACCAACGTGCAGAACTACGGCGCGGCCTTCAGCATCCTGGAAAACAACCAGACGCTGCTGATCGCCATCTCCGCCGTGTTCATCATCGGTATCATCGTGCTGATCAACATGGACATCATCCACACCAAATTCGGCCGCTGGACGGCTGTGCTGGTGATGGCCGGGGCCCTGGGCAACTGCATCGACAGGGTGCTGCTGGGCTATGTGGTGGACATGTTCGAGTTCGAGCGTTTCACCTTCTTCGTGTTCAACGTGGCGGACGTGTTCATCACCGTGGGCGGCATCCTGTTCTGCCTGCACGTGATCATTTACCGTGAGCCGGAGGAGGAGCGCAACGCCGTGCCCAGACCGGAGAAAAAGCGCAAGCCCTCCCGGAAAAAGGCCGTGGAGGAAGAGCTGCCCGTCGAGGCAGAGGAAGCCGCTCCCGCGACCCGCCGCCCTGTCCGCGGCCGGACAAAGGCCCAGGCGGTCGAGGAGAAGGGCGAGGCCGAAAAACCGGAGCGTCCCGCCAGACGCCGCCGCCGACAGCGGCCCACCACCCTCACCGTGGAGGACGAGCTGATGGCCCTGGACCCGGACGATCCCTTCGCCGAGTGGGAGCATCAGGAGAACGCCGCGCCGGAGCCCGCGCCTGAGCCTGAACCTGAGCCGGAGCCGGAGCCTGAGCCTGGACCCGCGCCAGAGCCTGAACCGGAACCCGCACCCGAGCCTGAAAAGCCGGCGGAGGACACGGAGGATACCGGTTTCGAGGATTACTCCCTGGACGACATTCTGGCTGAATTTAGGGACTGATGGCCGAAAATTTGATCGTGACAGCGCAGGAGAGCGGCGAGAGGATCGACGCTCTCCTGGCGCGAGAGGACCTTGTGCGCAGCCGCAGCGCCGCGGCAAAGCTGCTGGAAGCGGGACTTGTCACATTGCGCGGCGAGAGCGTGCGGAAAAACTATAAAGCCGCCGCCGGGGATGTGTTCACCGTCTCCCTGCCGGACGCGGCGCCGGCCAAAGCGATAGCCCAGGCCATAGCGCTGGACGTGGTGTATGAGGACGGGGACGTGATCGTGGTGAACAAGCCCAGAGGGCTGGTGGTCCACCCCGCTCCCGGCCACCCGGACGGGACGCTGGTCAACGCCCTGCTGGCCCACTGCGGGGACAGTCTCTCCGGCGTGGGCGGCGAGCTGCGGCCCGGCATCGTCCACCGGATAGACAAGGACACCAGCGGCCTTATCATCGCCGCGAAAAACGACAGGGCCCATGAGGCCCTGTCCGCCCAGCTCAAGGACCGGACCCTGTCGCGGGTGTACGATGCGGTGTGCCACGGGGGATTTCACGCGGACGAGGGTACCGTAGACGCGCCCATAGGCCGGGACCCCCGGAACCGCCAGCGTATGGCGGTGACGGACAAAAATTCCCGCCCCGCCGTCACCCACTGGCAGGTGCTGACCCGGTACGCAAAACACACCTACATCCGCTGCCGGCTGGAGACGGGCCGGACCCACCAGATACGGGTCCATATGGCCTATACGGGCCACCCGCTGCTGGGGGACACGGTCTACGGCGGCCGCCGGGACAAGGGGCTGGATACCCAATGTCTGCACGCCCGGGGGCTGAAATTCATCCACCCCGCCACCGGCAAGCCCGTCGAGCTTTGGACCGAACTGCCGGACTGGTTTGATGAGGTGCTGGGAAAATTGGGGCCTGCGGTGTAAGATTTTACGCAATCCCCCAGTCTCCGGCTTCGCCGGAGCCAGCCCCCTTTGACAAGGGGGCCTATAAGGAGTATTTCATGCTTGCTTTGCTCGTGTATATGCTGTTTGGTCTGGCCCTGGCGCGGCGCGTGCTGCCCTCCCTGCGGGGGGCGGTCAAGTGCTGGCTGGGGCTGGTCTTTGGGTGCGTGGCGCTGATGTGGCTGCCCTGTCTGCCCGCGTTTTTTGTGGGCTTCACGCGCACGGCCCAATATATCGCCCTTGGCGCGGCGCTGGTCGGGACCGTTTGTCTGGCCTTGATAGGGCCGGGAAGGCCTGATTGGGGAAAGCTCTCCGTAAAGCCCGGTACCCGTGATCTGACCGGCGCGATCTTGAGCCTGATCGCCACGGGCTTTTGCGCGTATTTGCTGCACACCCACGTGCTGCTGCCCCACGAGGACGGCAGTCTCTGGGTGGGGCAAAGCACCTACGGGGACCTGGCGATGCACCTGGGGTTCGTGGAGAGCCTTTTCCAGCAGGGCAAATTCCCGCCGGAGTACAGCATCTACCCCGGTCAGCTTTTGGACTATCCCTTTTTGGCAGACGCGGCGTCGGCCAGTCTGCGGTTTTTCGGGCTGAGCCTGCGCATGAGCGTCATAGCCCCCAGCGTGGTCATGCTCTTTTGCGTGTTTTATGGCTTCTGGCTTTTGGCGGACGCGCTGACGGATAAGCTGGCCCCCACCCTGACGGCCTGGCTGCTGTTCGTGTGCAACGGGGGCTTCGGCTTCGTCAAGTTTTTCAACGGCGAGCACACTTTTTCCGAGCTCATGACGGGCTTTTACATCACCCCCACGAATCTGGCGGACGAGGACGTGCGCTGGGTCAACGTGATATGCGACATGCTCATCCCCCAGCGGACCACCATGGCCGGGTGGTGCGTGGTGCTGGCGTGTATCTTCCTGCTCATTCTGGGCCTGAAAAAGACTATGGAGGACGGCGGCGGAAAGCGGGAATTTCTGGTGCTGGCCGTCACCGCCGGGACCATGCCCATGATACACACCCACTCGTTTCTGGCGCTGGGACTGCTCTCTGGCGGGTGGTTTTTCGCCTTTCTGGGCAAGGCCCGGAAAAACGGTCGGTTCAAAACTCTGGTGACGAATTACGTGCTCTACGGCGCGGTGTGCATGGCTTTGGCCCTGCCCCAGCTTCTGGTCTGGACCTTTGACGCGGCCGGGACGGGAAATCTGCTGTGGCTCAACCCCGGCTGGGTCCACGGAAAGATGAACTGGCTGTGGTTCTGGATCTACAACTGCGGCGTGGTGTTCTGCCTCACGCTGGTCATGATGTTCTTCCTGCGGGGGGATAAGGCGCGGCTTTTCTGGGGCGCGGCGGTGATATTCGCCGTGGCGAATCTGGTGGCCTTCCAGCCCAACCCCTACGACGACAATAAGCTTTTGTACATCTGGTATATGGTGGTGGACATTTTAGCATGCGGGTGGCTCTGGGAGGTCCTGGCCCATGTCCGGCCCAAGGCGCTGGCCG
This sequence comes from uncultured Oscillospiraceae bacterium, assembly GCA_947624395.1. Classification (GTDB taxonomy): domain Bacteria; phylum Bacillota; class Clostridia; order Oscillospirales; family Oscillospiraceae; genus CAJOIG01. The sequence goes on along the minus strand of CANQKA010000075.1, from coordinate 5,089 downwards.
CGTCCGCCGCGGCGGTGGTGACGGCGCTGGGCGTGCTGTCCGGGACCATGACCATGGCCCGTGAGGCCGTCAGCGAGTACCAGCTCTTCTCCAAAGAACAGGCGGACGCGGCGGCGTTCATCGACGAAAACACCGCGCCCGACAGCCTCTTCCTAACCTCCACCGCCCACACGAACCCGGTGGCGGTGCTCGGCGGGCGGAATATCCTGTGCGGCGCGGGGATGTATCTTTTCTACCACGGCGTGAACTACCAGCAGCGGGAGGCCGAGATACCGCAGATGTACGCCGGGGGCGAGGACTTTGAACGTCTGGCAGAGGAATACGGCGTGGATTATGTGTTCATCAGCGGCTCCGAGACCGGCTCTTACACCGTGAACTATGACTACTTCGCCGCCAACTACCCCCTGGTGTACGACCAGGGCGGCATCAGCATCTTCCAAATCAGCCAATAATGTGATACAATCAGCAAAGTTGTCCATCCCCAAGGAGGTACCCTATGAAAAAGCTTCTACTTACGCTCACGATATGCGCCCTGGCGCTCAGTCTGGCCGCGTGCCGCAAGGACGGCTCCGACAAGGCCGACGCAAAGCCCACGCCCACGCCCAACTGGTCGGACGTGCTGGCCGCCTCCGCCTCCGACGCGGCAAACGCCAAGACCCCGCCCGCCTCCGCAACGGACGCCACCGCCCAGCCCACGGTCGAGCAAACGCCGGAGGTAAAGGCTGCGTCCGCCCCGGCGACGGCCCAGGACGCCTACGAAAAGGCCCGAGCCTGCATCGGCCTGAGCGTGCAGGAGCTTTACGACGCCATTGGCCAGCCCACCGGCGAGCCCGTCTACGGCCCCTCCTGCCTGCAGGTGGACGCGGAGGACGGCATGCTCCCCTATGACGGCTTCTCCGTCTGGACCGTCCGCAGCGCCGACGCGGAGACTGTGCACGACGTGTATCTGAACGAGTGATATGGACAGACTGAAACTGCTGTATCTCCGTTACCGGGAGGTCATCAGCTATCTCTTTTTCGGCGGACTGACCACGGTGGTCAGCTGGGCCACCTACGCCCTGTTCGTGGGCGTTTGGAAGCTGCCGGTGAACGAGGGCAACTTCTTCAGCTGGCTCTGCGCGGTGAGCTTCGCTTTCGTGACAAACAAGCTGTGGGTGTTCCAGTCCAAAAGCTGGGCATGGCCCGGGTGGATAAAGGAGGCCGGATCGTTTTTCGGCGGGCGGCTTTTCTCCGGCATGGTGGAGATAAAGGGTCTGGACCTGCTCATGGAGCAGGGTCTGGACCAGCCCCTGTTTGGTGTGGACGGGTTCCTGGCCAAGATCGTCATCACCGTCGTCGTCATGATCTTGAACTTCTTCCTGAGCAAGTCTCTGGCGTTCCGGAAAAAGAAAGACCCCTGATAAGGAGGGCACTATGACAAAGCGCATCCTATGTCTTCTTCTGGCGGCGCTGACCCTGGCGGGTCTGGCCGCGCCGGCCTTTGCCAGCCAGACGCCGGCTGCGGAAGGCACGGCCACCGTGCGGTCAGCTCTGGCCCCGCCCACGGTGACCATCGCCAACACCGCCAGCGGCATCAAAGTGACCTGGAACAAGATATCCGGCGCGGCGCGGTACGCGGTCTATTATCGCGTGGGCAGCGGCGCGTGGCAAAAAATCGGCACCACCCCCAACACCAGCTATACCTGGAAAAAGGCGGTTGTGGGCAAGAGCTATACCTTCACCGTGCGCTGCACCAATGAAAACAAGGTCAACATCAGCCCTTATATAGCCAGCAACACCGTCACCTACTATCCCCTGGCCGCGCCCACGGTGAGCATCTCCAACGCCGCCAATGGCATCAAAGTCACCTGGAACAAGATATCCGGCGCGGCGCGGTACGCGGTCTATTACCGCGTGGGCGGCGGTTCCTGGCACAAGATCGGTACCACCACCGCCACCAGCTACACCTGGAAAAAAGCCGTCAGCGGCACGAACTACTCCTTCACGGTCCGCTGCACGGACAGCAAAAAGGTCAACATCAGCCCCTATGTGGCGAGCAACGCTCTCACCTGGCTGGCCCAGCCCGCGGTGAAGGCGGCCAACCGGCCATTCGGCATGCTGGTAAGCTGGAAGAAAATAGCCGGCGCGGCGCAGTATCGGGTCTATTTCAAGGCGGAAAACAGCGGCGGCTGGAACCTGATCGGCTCCACGACCGGCGAAAGCTATCTGTGGGACGAGGAATTGGGCGGACCTGTGGTGGGCAACCGCTATTCCTTCACGGTCCGGGCCGTTTCCGGCGGCTCCGCCAGCGCCTACACGGGTACCAGCTATCTGCTTTATAAGCCCGCCGCGTCGGACACCGACGCATGAAGGACGCATTATCCCCCCGGCGGACCATCGAGCCCATCGGGCATATCGAGACGGACCTGCCCACGAAATTCGGCCTGCCCCGCCAGAGCGGCCTGGTGCCCGCCCTGACCGGACGGGTTATCTTCCGGCCGCAATACCGGGACCCGGTGGCCTTTCGGGGCCTGGATGGCTTTTCCCATATCTGGCTCATCTGGGGCTTTTCGGAAAACAGCCGGGACGCCTGGGCCGCCACGGTGAAGCCCCCAAGGCTGGGCGGCAACAGGCGCATGGGCGTGTTCGCCACCCGCTCGCCATATCGGCCCAACGCCCTGGGACTTTCCTGCGTGGAGCTTACGCGGTTGGACATGGACGAAAAGCTGGGGCCGGTGCTGTACGTGGCCGGTTTGGATTTGATGGACGGCACGCCCATATACGACGTAAAGCCCTATCTTGCATATACAGACAGCCGGCCGGAGGCGTCCGGCGGCTTTGCCCAGGACGTGCTGGACTACGCGCTGGACGTGGACTTTCCCCCGGCGCTGTTGGCGCGTATTCCGCCGGACAAGCGGGACGCCCTGTTGGGACTGCTGGCCCAGGACCCCCGTCCGGCCTATATCGACGACCCGGCAAGACGGTACGGGTTCAACTATCTCACATACGACGTGCGCTTTACCGTGGACGGCAATACCCTGACCGTGGTAGAGGTCGTGGATTTATAAGAGAGGACCAAGTATGAAAGCCATCGTTTCCGTTTTTTCCAAGGACCGCATCGGCATCATCGCGGACGTGTGCACCGTGCTGGCCGGTATGCGGGTCAACGTGCTGGACCTGAGCCAGACCGTCATGGACGGGGTGTTCACCATGGTGACCATGGTGGATACCTCCACCTCGGATATGACCTTCGAGCAGATCCAGCGGCAGCTGGCCCAGGACGGCCAGCGTTTGGGGTTGTCGATTCGGATACAAAGCAAAGACATCTTCGACGCGATGCACACAGTATAAAGCTTACCTTATGAAAAGCCTCCCTCTGACGAGGGAGGTGGCTCGCCCGTCAGGGCGAGACGGAGGGAGAGACGATGACCACCGGGCCCGGTGTTAACTTGTCTCTCCCCCAGTCAGCGCAAGCGCTGACAGCCCCCTCGTCAGAGGGGGCCGTCAACAAAGGTAGGTGCAAATAAAGCGAGGCCAATTATATGCTCAATACCATTGACATACTCCAGACCCTGGACATGCTGGACCGGCAGCATTTGGACATCCGGACCGTCACCCTGGGCGTGAATCTCCTGGACTGCGCCCACCCGGACATCGACGCATGCGCCCGGAAGATATATGACAAAATTTGCCGCCGTGCGGGCAATTTACTGCCTGTGGCCCAGGGCATCGAGGCGGAGCTGGGTATCCCCATCGTCAACAAGCGCATTTCCGTCACGCCCATCGCCATGGTGGCCCAGAGCACCACGGCCCGGGACTATACCCCCATCGCCGTGGCGCTGGATAAGGCCGCCAAGACCTGCGGCGTGGACTTCATCGGCGGCTTTTCCGCCCTGGTGCAAAAGGGCCTGACCGACGGGGACAAGCGCCTCATGGACAGTATTCCCCGCGCCCTGGCCGAGACGGATCTCGTCTGCGCCAGCGTCAACGTGGGCTCCACCAAGGCCGGCATCAATATGGACGCGGTGGCGGCTATGGGCCATGTTGTAAAGCGCACCGCCGAGGCCACGGCGGATAGGGGCAGCGTGGGCTGCGCCAAGCTGGTGGTGTTCTGCAACGCGGTGGAGGACAACCCCTTTATGGCCGGGGCGTTCCACGGTCCCGGCGAGCCGGAGTGCGCCGTGAACGTGGGCGTGTCCGGCCCCGGCGTGGTGTACGCCGCGCTGCAGGGGGTGAAGGGCCGGCCCTTCGACGAGGTGGCGGAGCTCATCAAAAAGACCGCGTTCCGTATCACCCGCATGGGCCAGCTGGTGGCCCGGACCGCCTCGGAGCGGCTGGACGTGCCCTTCGGGGTGGTGGACCTGTCCCTGGCGCCCACCCCCGCGGCAGGGGACAGCGTGGCCCGCATTTTGGAGGAAATGGGCCTGGATATCTGCGGCACCCACGGAACGACTGCCGCTCTGGCCCTTTTGAACGACGCGGTAAAAAAGGGCGGCCTGATGGCCTCCGGGCGGGTAGGCGGCCTGTCCGGTGCGTTTATACCGGTGAGCGAGGACGAGGGCATGATCGCCGCCGCCCGGTCCGGGGAGCTGACCGTGGACAAGCTGGAAGCGATGACATGCGTGTGCTCCGTGGGGCTGGATATGATCGCCGTACCCGGCGACACCCCGGCGGAGACCATCTCCGCTATCATCGCCGACGAGGCGGCCATCGGCATGGTCAACAACAAGACCACCGCCGTGCGGCTTATCCCAGCTGTGGGCTGCGCCGTGGGCGACAGCGTGGACTTCGGCGGACTTCTGGGCACCGCGCCCATCATGCCCGTGCACCGGGCCGGGTCCGGGGACTTCATCGCCCGGGGCGGACATATCCCCGCGCCGCTGCACAGCTTGAAGAATTAAAAAAACTAAAATTTGGCGTATAAACCGGCTCCTTTTCGCGCACACTATGCTCCGCAAGATCATCAGTCTGCGAAAAAAGGAGTCTTTTTCATGGTCATTGACAGAATCGCGCTGATCCTGGCCATCATCGGCGGCCTGAACTGGGGCAGCATCGGTCTGTTTCGGTTCGATATCGTGGCCTGGATCTTCGGCGGCCAGACCAACCCGGT
>CANQKA010000074.1 GCA_947624395.1 uncultured Oscillospiraceae bacterium | reverse complement strand
GTCACGCCCGCGTCCCGCTGCTCCAGGCTCTCGCCGCAGCACATGATGGGGGTGATGCCCGCGCCCAGCAGGGCCTTGAGCTTGGCGTTGACAAGCTCGTCGCTCTCGGCGTGGTAGGCCCGACGCTCGCTGTGGCCAATGATGCAGTAATCCACACCCAGGTCCTTGAGCATAGCCGCGGAGACCTCGCCGGTGTACGCGCCCTTGTCATGGGCGGACACGTCCTGCGCGCCCACCTTCACCTGGCTGCCGGCCAGGGCCGCCTTCATGGCGGGGATCAGGGGGAACGGCACGCACAGCGCGCTCTGCACGCCGTCGGCCAGGGTGGCCTTGGGGCCCAGCTCCGCCCAGAAGCCGGGGACCTCGCTTGCCAGCTTGTTCATCTTCCAGTTGCCCGCGATCAGGGCGTTGCGATACTTCTTCTCCATGCTTTTATCCTCCCTCTTACGCGTCCTGCAGGGCCACCACACCGGGCAGGGCCTTGCCTTCCAGGAACTCCAGGGACGCGCCGCCGCCGGTGGAGATATGGGTGATCTTGTCGGCGAAGCCCAGCTGCTCCACGGCCGCCGCGCTGTCGCCGCCGCCGATGATGCTCACAGCGCCTGAGTTGGCCACGGCCCGGGCCACCGCACGGGTACCCTCGGCGAACTTATCGAACTCGAACACGCCCATGGGGCCGTTCCAGACCACGGTGCCCGCGCCCTTGACGGCGCCGGCGAACAGCTCCCGGGTCTTCTCGCCGATGTCCAGGCCCTGCCACCCGGCGGGTATCTGGCTGGACGGGACGGTCTTGCTCTCGGCGTCCGCGGCGAACTCCTTGGCTATCACCGTATCCACGGGCAGCAGCAGCTCCACGCCCTTGGCCTTGGCGGTGTCCAGCATCTGCTTGGCAAAGTCCACCTTGTCCTCTTCCAGCAGGCTGTCGCCCACTTCATGGCCCTGGGCCTTGATGAAGGTGTAGGCCATGCCGCCGCCGATAATGATCTTGTCGGCCTTGTTGAGCAGGTTCTCGATGACGCCGATCTTGTCGGACACTTTCGCGCCGCCCAAAATCGCCACGAAGGGCCTCGCGGGATCGTCCAGGGCCTTACCCATGATGGACAGCTCCTTGCCGATAAGGAAGCCGCTGACGGCGGGCAGATACTCCGCCACGCCGGCGGTGGTGGCGTGGGCGCGGTGCACGGTGCCGAAGGCGTCGGACACGAACAGCTCCGCCATGCTGGCCAGCTCCTTGGCCAGGGTCGGGTCGTTCTTTGTCTCGCCCTTTTCAAAGCGTGTGTTCTGCAGGAGCATGATCTGACCGGGCTTCAGGGCCGCGGCCTTGGCCTTGGCGTCGGGACCCACCACGTCGTCCGCCAGGATGACGGGTTTGCCCAGCAGCTCGCCCAGACGCTGGGCGACCACGTCCATGCGCAGCTCGTCCAGGCTCTTCTTCCACTTTTCCTCGGTCAGCTCCGCCGGGTCTTTGCCCTTCTCGGTCTGCTTCTTGACCCACTTGTTGAAGTCGGCCTCCGGCTTGCCCAGATGGGAGCAGGCGATGACCGCCGCGCCGTTATCCAGCAGATACTGGATGGTGGGCAGGGCGGCGCGGATACGCTTGTCGTCCGTGATGGCGTTTGTCTTCTTGTCCCGGGGGACGTTGAAGTCGCAGCGCAGAAGGACCTTCTTGCCCTTCACGTCCACGTCGGTGACGGTTTTCTTGTTGTAGTTCATAACGTATTTCCTCCATCATATGGTTTTAAACACATTATAATTCCTCCCCCACGGCCATGATGCCACTTTGCAAAAGACCGGGGAACCCCTGCTGGCGCAGGGCCTCGTAGAGTATAATGGATGCGGAGCTTGCCAGGTTCAGGCTTCTTGCCCGCGGCTTCATGGGGATGCGCAGACACCGGTCCCGGTACCGCTCCATGAGTTCTTCCGGCAGACCCGATGTCTCCCGGCCAAACATAAGAGCCACATCGTCCCCGAACTCCGCCTGGGCGTAGCTTCCGGGGGCCTTGGTGGATAAAAGCCACAGGTTCTCGTCCCCGTTGCGCGCCAGGTATTCCTCCACGTTCTCGTACACACGCACGTCCACCAGATGCCAGTAGTCCAGCCCTGCCCGCTTCACGGCCGCGTCGGATATATCGAACCCCAGGGGCTTGATCAGGTGCAGGCTGGCGCCGGTGGCGGCGCAGGTGCGGGCGATGGCCCCCGTGTTCTGGGGTATCTCCGGGGCATACAGGACGATGCTGTTCATACCATATTAAAACCGCCTATTCCTCCACTTTGCGATGATATTATATACTATCAAGGTTTTTTTGCAAGGGCAACTTTAACATTTCTTAATAAACGTTGAAAATTTGGTATAGTTTGTCTATAATGCTCCCGAGGTGGCTTTGCATGGAGACTTTATACATCGTCGTGCCCTGCTATAACGAGGAAGAATGTCTGCCCCGGACCGCGCCGGTGTTCCGGCAGGAGCTGGCGGACCTGGCCGCCGCGGGCTTGGCGGGGCCGGACGGCCGTATCCTGCTGGTGGACGACGGCTCCGCCGACGGCACCTGGAACATTATAAGATCGCTGCACGATTCAGACCCCGCCTTTGCCGGTCTGCGCCTCAGCCCCAACCGGGGCCACCAGAACGCGGTGATGGCCGGCCTCATGGAGGCACGGGAGCGGGCCGACGTGTCCATATGCATCGACGCGGACCTGCAGGACGACATAAGCGCCATGGCCGGCATGCTGCGCCGTCACCAGCAGGGCTATCACATCGTCTGCGGCGTGCGCTCCAGCCGGGAGTCGGACACGTTTTTGAAGCGCTTCACCGCCCAGAGCTATTACGCCCTCATGAACCTTTTCGGCGCCAAGCTCATCTATAACCACGCGGACTACCGGCTCATGGATAAAACCGCCCTGGACAAACTGGCCCTCTACCACGAGGACGACCCGTTCCTGCGTGGCCTGACCACCCGCCTGGGGCTGGACATCGCCACGGTGGAATATGAGCGCGCCCCGCGGGTAGCGGGCGAGAGCAAATACACCCTGAAAAAAATGCTGAAACTGGCCGTCCGGGGCCTCACCTGCGGCCGCTGCAAGCCAAAGGACACCCCCAGACCCCCGGATCCGCATATCGCCGAGCGGCTTTTTTCGTGAATATTTATCCCCTCTTCCCCGGAAGAGGGGTTCGTTTTTGTATAACTTGCAAGAAGATTCATCATTATTCATTTTTTAGTGAATAATCTCTTGTTTATTCATAAAATGCGGAATATAATTCACCCATCGACCGAAACACGGCAACGAAAAACACCTGATCGGAAATATTGAAAGGATGGATACGAAAATGAAAAAGCTGATCGCGATGCTGCTGGCGCTGACCATGGTCCTGTCTCTGGGCTCTATGGCCTTTGCCGAGGAAGCCGAGACCCCGGAGCTGCCCGATTACCTGACCGGTCTGGACCTGGGCGAGTTTACCACCATTGAAGAAGGCAAGCTCATCATGAGCACCAACGCCTCCTTCCCTCCCTATGAGATGGTCGCCGACGGCGAGGGCTTTGCCGGCACGGGCTTTGAGGGCATCGACGTGGAGATCGCCTGGTACCTGGCCCAGGCCGTGGGTCTGGAACTGCAGATCGACGACATGGAGTTCGACTCCGCCCTGATGGCTGTGCAGGAGAACAAGTCCGACATGATGCTGGCCGGCCTGACCTACCGGGAGGACCGTGACGAGGTCATGGACTTCTCCACCCCCTACGCCACCGGCGTGCAGGTGGTCATCGTCCCCGAGGACTCCGACATCGCCAGCCCCGACGACCTGGCCAACGACAAGGTGATCGGCACCCAGCGCGGCACCACCGGTTACATCTACTGCTCCGATACCCCCGAGAACGGCGGCTATGGCGAGGACCACGTGCAGGCCTATGACAACGGCGCTCTTGCCGTGCAGGCTCTGCTGAACGGCCAGATCGACGCGGTCGTCATCGACAACGGCCCCGCCGAGGAATACGTGGCTGCCAACCCCGGCCTGAAGATCCTGGACACCGAGTACGTGACCGAGGATTACTGCCTTGCCGTGGACGAGGGCAACGCCGACCTGCTGAACGCGCTGAACACCGTCCTGGAGACCATGATCGACAATGGTCTTGTGGACGAGATCGTCTCCCACTACATCAGCGCCGACGAGGCCGCGTGATCACCGCTTAGCGAAAAGGGCGGCCCTGTGGCCGCCCTTTTTCCCTGTTTTGATAAAGGAGTCGTCATGGAACAACTGTACGAGACCCTGTCGGCCATACCGGTGGCGGACCAGACCTTCTGGCAGAATTTCTTTCTGAAATTCTACCGGGCCTGGTTTTATCAGGACCGGTGGCTGTCCTATTTTGAAGGCCTGCTGACCACCATCGAGGTCACGGCCGCGGCCCTGGCCATCGGCGTGGCCCTGGGCGTGGTCGTGGCCATCGTCCGCACGGCCTACGACCAGCGCCGTCCCGGCACCCACAACCCCCTGCTGGCCTTTGTGAACTTCATCTTCAAAATTTACGTGACCGTCATCCGTGGCACCCCCATGATGGTGCAGCTGATGATCATGGGCTTTGTCATCTTCGCCTCCAGCCGGGAATACACCCTGGTGGGTGCGCTGACCCTGGGCATCAACTCCGGGGCCTACGTGTCCGAGATCATCCGGGGCGGGCTCATGAGCCTGGACCCGGGTCAGGCGGAGGCGGGCCGGAGCCTTGGTCTGAGCTACATCCAGACCATGTGGCACATCGTCATCCCCCAGGCGTTCAAGGCCATCCTGCCCGCCCTGGGCAATGAGTTCATCGTGCTTTTAAAGGACACGTCCCTCATAAGCGTCATCTCCGGCAAGGAGATGGTCTACTACGCCCGTGCCATCGTCTCCCGGACCTACGAGGCCATGTTCCCCTACATCATCACCGCCGTCATGTACCTCATCATGGTGATGGGCTTCAGCTACTTACAGAGCATCCTGGAAAGGAGGCTGCGCGCCAGTGATAGACGTTAAGGGCCTGACAAAGGCATTCGGGGACAATCTGGTCCTCAAGGGCATCGACGAGCACATTTATCCCGGAGAAAAAGTGGTCGTCATCGGCCCCTCCGGCGGCGGCAAGAGCACCTTCCTGCGCTGCCTGAACCTGCTGGAGACCCCCACCAGCGGCGCCATCACCTTCAAGGGCACGGACATCACCGACCCCAAAAGCGACATCAACAAGCACCGCCAGAAGATGGGCATGGTGTTCCAGCACTTCAACCTCTTCCCCCACATGACCATCCTGCGCAACATGACCCTGGCGCCCATGAAGCTGCTGCACAAGTCCAAGTCCGAGGCCGAGGAAAAGGCCATACAGCTTTTGGAGCGGGTGGGTCTGGCCGACCGGGCCGGGTCCTACCCCAGCCAGCTCTCCGGCGGGCAGAAGCAGCGGGTCGCCATCGTACGGGCCCTGTGCATGGAGCCGGAAGTCATGCTCTTTGACGAACCCACCAGCGCCCTGGACCCGGAGATGGTGGGCGAGGTACTGGACGTGATGAAGTCCCTGGCCAACGACGGCATGACCATGGTGGTGGTCACCCACGAGATGGGCTTTGCCAAAGAAGTGGGCGACCGTATCCTCTTCATGGACGGCGGCGTGATAGCCGAGCGCAACACGCCGGAGGCATTTTTCGACCATCCGCAGACCGAGCGGGCGCAGAACTTCCTGGCAAAAGTGCTCATGTGAAGCCCCAAGCGCGGACATATGGCGGCTTTTCCCTTGTGACAGCATTCTTTATTCGTTTTAATGACTAAAAAGATAAAGCGCACGTCCGCTCCATACTTGTCATTCCTACAAACTTGTTTTTTCCGCATTGACATTTGATTTTAAACCCACTATATTATTTTCAAGTTTTCGACCGGGGCCTTTGCCCCGATGGGAAAAATACATGGAAAGAGGTAAGAAAACAATGAAACACACTACCAAGAAGCTGCTCGCTTTCGCCATGGTCCTGACCATGCTGATGAGCCTGTGCTCCGTTTTTGCTCTGGCCGATGAAGGCGCTGCTTTCAAGATCGGCGGCACCGGCCCCCTGACCGGCGGCGCGGCCATTTACGGCAACGCGGCTGCCAACGGCGCCCAGATCGCCGTTGACGAGATCAACGCCGAGGGCGGCATTCAGTTCGACCTGCGCTATGAGGACGACGCCCACGACGCCGAGAAGGCCGTCAACGCCTACAACACCCTGAAGGACTGGGGCATGCAGCTGAGCCTGGGCTCCGTCACTTCCAAGCCCTGCGAGGCCACCTCTGCTGAGACCTTCGCCGACCGCATCTTCGCCCTGACCCCCTCCGCTTCCTCCACCGCTACTACCGAGGGCAAGGACAACCAGTTCCAGATGTGCTTCATGGACCCCAACCAGGGCTCCGCTTCCGCCCAGTACATCTTTGACCAGAGCCTGGGCACCAAGATCGCCATCATCTGGAAGAACGACGACGTGTACTCCAAGGGCATCCGTGACACCTTCGTGGAGAAGGCGGAAGAGCTGGGTCTGGAGATCGTCTCCGAGACCGAGTTTGCCGACGGCAACGACCAGGACTTCTCCGTGCAGATCAGCGACGCCCAGTCCAATGGCGCTGACCTGGTGTTCCTGCCCATGTACTATCAGCCCGCTTCCCTGATCCTGGCCCAGGCTGCCGGCGTGGGCTACGCTCCCAAGTGGTTCGGCGTGGACGGCATGGACGGCATCCTGACCATGGAGGGCTTCGACCCCGCTCTGGCCGAGGGCGTCATGCTGCTGACCCCCTTCAACGCTGACTCCGAGGACGAGAAGACCGTGGCTTTCGTTGAGAAGTATCAGGAGCTCTACGGCGAGATCCCCAACCAGTTCGCCGCTGACGCTTATGACTGCGTTTACGCTTACAAGCAGGCCCTGGAGGCCGCCGGCGCTACCCCCGACATGAGCGCTGAGGAGCTGTGCGACGCGATGATCGAGCAGTTCACCACCATGACCTTCGACGGCCTGACCGGCGAGGGCATGACCTGGGACGCCTCCGGCGCGGTGTCCAAGAGCCCCAAGGGCATGGTGATCCAGGACGGCGCTTACGTTGGTCTTGACTGATATACTCTGACCTGAGCAAACCGGCCGGAGCAGACGCTTCATGCATCTGCTCCGGCTTTGCCGGATTTTTTTGCACTCCCCCTCCCCCTCCAAATGACCTAGAAGGAGGCTGAACTATGGCCTTTTTGAACTTTCTCATCAGCGGGATCAGCTTGGGCAGCATCTACGCCATCATCGCCCTGGGCTATACCATGGTCTACGGCATCGCCAAGATGCTGAACTTCGCCCACGGCGACGTGATCATGGTAGGCGCGTACATATGCTTTTACGCCGTCGCCCGCTACAAGCTCCCCCCTCTTGTGGGCATTCTGGCCGCTATGGCGGTGTGCACCGTGCTGGGCATCGTCGTGGAGCGGCTGGCCTACAAGCCCCTGCGGGCGGCCCCCTCTCTGGCCGTGCTGATCACCGCCATCGGCGTGAGCTACTTCCTGCAGAACGGCGCGCTTCTGCTCTGGTCCTCCAACCCGAAGGTATTCCCCTCCGTCACCGGCATGGGTAAAATATCCCTCTTTGGCGGGCAGCTCACCGTCTCTCTGGTGACCGTCGTCACCATCATCACCTGCATCGTCATCATGCTCGTGCTGACCTGGTTCACAGGCAACACGAAAATGGGCAAGGCCATGCGGGCCTGCTCGGAGGATAAGGGCGCGGCCCAGCTCATGGGCATCAACGTCAACTCCACCATTTCCATGACCTTTGCCATCGGCTCCGGTCTGGCGGCCATCGCCGGCGTACTGCTGTGCTCGGCCTACCCCACCCTGGTACCCACCACGGGCTCCATGCCGGGCATCAAGGCCTTCACCGCCGCCGTGTTCGGCGGCATCGGCTCCATCCCCGGCGCCATGCTGGGCGGCATTTTGCTGGGCGTTATCGAGATATTTGCCAAGGCGTATATCTCCACACAGGTGTCCGACGCCATCGTCTTCGCCGTGCTGATCGTGGTCCTTCTTGTCAAGCCCGCCGGGCTTCTGGGCAAGCAGGTCAACGAGAAAGTCTGAGGTGTGGATATGAAAACAAAAAACAAGACGCTGAATAAAACCTCCCGTATGAATTTCATCACATACGGAGTCGTCATAGCAGCCTATGTGGTCCTGCAGACCATGGTATCCACCGGGTCCATCTCCTCCACGCTGAAAGGTATGCTGGTGCCCATCTGCGCCTACGTTGTGATGGCCGTGAGCCTGAACCTGACGGTGGGCGTGCTGGGCGAGCTGAGCCTGGGCCACGCGGGCTTCATGAGCGTAGGCGCCTTCACCGGCGTCACCGCCGCCATCGCGCTGCAAAACGTCATCCCCTCCGGTACCCTCCGGCTGTGCATCGGTATGGTGGTGGGCGCCATATTCGCCGCCATCGCCGGCGTGCTTATCGGCATACCGGTCCTGCGGCTCAAGGGCGACTATCTGGCCATCGTCACCCTGGCCTTTGGCGAGATCATCAAGAGCATCATCAACAACCTCTATGTGGGCGTGGACGAGCACGGCATGCAGCTGAGCTTTTTGAGCGACAAGACCAACCTGGCCGAGGGCGGCAAGCTCATCATCGCCGGCCCCATGGGCATCGGCGGCATCACAAAGCTGTCCACCTTCACCATCGGCTTTGTGCTGGTGATGATAACGCTGGTGATCGTGTTCAACCTGGTCAACAGCCGCTCCGGCCGTGCCATCAAGGCCATACGGGACAACCGCATCGCGGCGGAATCCGTGGGCATCAACGTGACCAAGTACCGGCTCATGGCTTTCGTCATCTCCGCCGCTCTGGCGGGCGCTGCCGGCACGCTGTTCGCCGAGAACTACTCCACCGTCGTCGCCAACAAGTTCGACTTCAACACCTCCATTCTGGTGCTGGTGTTCGTGGTGCTGGGCGGTCTGGGCAACATGCTGGGCTCCATCATCGCGGCGGCGGCGCTGACCATCCTGCCGGAGGCCCTGCGCCAGTTCGCCAACTACCGGATGCTGATCTACGCCATCGTGCTCATCCTGGTCATGCTCATCACCAATAACCCCACCCTGAAGGGCTACCTCAACATCATCAAGCAGAAGCTGGTCCATAAAAAACCAGCCCCGCAGACCGCGGAAGGAGGCGCTGACAATGGCAAATAAAGTCAAGCTGGTCCCGGTACCGAGCGGCAGCGTCATCCCCGAACGGGACATCGACAAGTCCCCCATTCTGGAGACCCACCACTTGGGCATCGACTTTGGCGGCCTGGTGGCCGTGGACGACTTCAACCTGACCATCGGCCGCACGGAGATCGCCGGCCTCATCGGCCCCAACGGCGCGGGCAAGACCACCATCTTCAACCTGCTGACCAACGTCTACCAGCCCACCCGGGGCACGATCTTGCTGGA
>CANQKA010000073.1 GCA_947624395.1 uncultured Oscillospiraceae bacterium | reverse complement strand
CTTTATAATTCTTGCCTCTGAACATTCGTTATTTTCCTCCAAAAAATGTGGTTAAGCGGAAGTTTTCCTCCCACATAGCGGACGATTTACTCGCCCACCAGAACGCCCATGCTCCGGCAGGTGCCGGCGATCATGCTCATAGCCGACTCGATGCTGGTGCAGTTGAGATCGGGCATTTTCTGCTCCGCGATCTTCCGCAGGTCTTCCTTGGAGATCGTGGCCACCTTGTCCCGCTGGGGCACGCCGGAGGCGGTCTCGATGCCGCAGGCCTTCTTGATGAGCAGGGCCGCGGGCGGGGTCTTGGTGATGAAGGTGAAGCTCCGGTCGGCATAGACCGTGATGACCACGGGGATCATCATGCCCATGTCGCCCTTGGTGCGCTCGTTGAAGTCCTTGGTGAACTGGCCGATGTTGATGCCGTACTGACCAAGGGCGGGACCCACGGGGGGCGCCGGGGTGGCCTTGCCCGCCGGGACCTGGAATCTGACGTATCCAACTACTTTCTGAGACATTTTTTAATTCTCCTTATGATCCTCTTGCAAGAGGTCGTTCAAAATCATTCGTCTTTCACCGGCTCGATCTGGTCAAGCTCCAGATCCACCGGCGTCTCACGCCCGAACATGGACACGATGACGCGCACCCGGTCCTTGGCCGGGTCCAGCTCGTCCACGACGCCCAGGAAGCCCTCCAGCGGGCCGTCCATGACCTTCACGGTATCCCCCAGGCCATAGCCCACCACGATCTCGTGGCGCTCCACGCCCAGGTCCTGGACCTCCCGCTCCGTCAGGGGCACGGGCTTTCCGTCCATGGACACGAACCCGGTGGACCCTCTGGCGTTTCGCACCAGGTGCCAGCTCTCGTCCGTCAGGATCATCTTCACCAGCACGTAGCCGGGGAAGGTCTTGCGCTCGTACGTCTTCTCGCCGTTGTCGGTGTGTTCGGTGACGGTCTCCATGGGGATGTTGACCTCCAAGATCAGATCCTCCATGTGCCGGTTTTCCGCCGCCTTCTCGATGGAGGCAGCGACGGTGTTCTCATACCCGGAATAGGTATGGACGACATACCATTTCGCGTCCTCAGCCATGTTCTTACGCGAAAATGTCGATCAGGGCCCGGACCGTCTGCTGGGCCACCTGGTCGAAGGCCCACAGCACGATGGCGCACACCACGATGACCACCAGGGCCACGCCGGTATTTTTCGCCGTCTGCTTGGGGGTGGGCCAGACCACCTTTTTCAGCTCGCTCTTCATGTCCCGGAACCACTTTTTGATCCGCTGGACTCTCTTGGGCTTATCTGTGGTCTTTTTGACCGCTTCCGCCTTCTGCTGGGGCGCGGCCTTCTTTTCCTCTGCCATTCGACCGCTCCTCCTTACTTTGTTTCCTGATGCAGCGTGTGTTTGCGGCAGAACGGGCAATACTTCTTCAGCTCAAGCTTCTCCGTGGTATTCTTCTTGTTCTTGAAGGTATTGTAGTTCCTCTGCTTGCACTCGCCGCAGCGCAGTACGACCTTGATCCTTGCGTCTGCTGCCATATTTTCGGCACCTCCTTGTAAAATTGCCTCCCTTTTCCGGCCATAACGGGTCAGCCCGTCCGGACGGCAGGTAAGAGCTACTTTACCACACCCGTCCCGAAATTGCAACCATATCTTTCATTTTTTCCGGCTCTTTCTTGTGCTCAGGATAGTAAATATGTATAATGGCCCCATAGAGCAAAGGAGTTACTATGGACCGTCCATTTCTGAAGCGGGCCCAATGGGTCACGGACAAGTTCATCCTGGTCATGCTGGGCCTTTTCCCCCTGTTCGTGGGCTTTCAGGGCTACAGCAATGTCACTGCGTCGAAATTCTACTTTTTCGCCATCGCTACCGGCCTGTGGGCCATATGCGTGACGGCGCTGCTGCTTTGCGGTCTGGTCCGGGGCGAGCGGTACCATATCCGCATCCGTCCGGCCCATTTATGCGTGGGGCTTTTCCTGGCGGCCAGCGCCGTGAGCGCGTGCCTATCCGAATTTGGCCCGGTGACCCTTCTGGGTTCCGACCGCAACGACGGGTTTTTGACCAGCGTTTTATACGCCCTCATCTTTTTCGGCGTGTCCATGCTTGGCCGGCCAAGGCGGCGGTACGCCTGGGCGCTGGCGTTTTCATCCACAGTCTGCTGCGCCATCGCGGTATTGCAGCTATTCGGTCTGGACCCCCTCTGGCTTTACCCGGACGGCACCAACTATTACGACAAATACGCCGCTCTGACCAGCGCCTTTCTTGGCACCCTTGGCAACGTGGGCATGCTGGCGGCGTACCTGTGCCTCCCCGCCGGGTTTCTGCCCGTGTACGCGTTTCTTTCGCCCCACAAACGGGACCGGCTTTTGCTCCTGCCGGGGCTTTTCGCCCTGGTCATGCTGGGTCTCATCGACGTGGACGCCGGTATCATCGCCGCCCTGGGCGCGGCCCTTGTCGCCATCCCCATCGTGCTGCAAAACGACAAGGCCGCCCGCGTGTGCGGCTGCGTCAGCGGCGGCGTCACGGCCCTGGGGCTGGCAACGCTCTGGTTCTGGCCGGGTAAAAGCGGCCTGGTCTATGAGATGAGCCAGGTGCTCCACGGCCATCTTGCAGACGAATTCGGCTCCCACCGGGGCCAGATCTGGAAGGAGGGCTGGCGGCTCTTTCTGGAAAAGCCTTGGCTGGGCGGCGGACCGGGCACCGCCAGTCTGCGCTATGACATCATCTGGCACAACGACGTCACCGGCCGGACCGTGGCCGTCACCAACGCCCACAACGCCTACCTGGGCTATCTGGTGAACACCGGCCTGTTTGGTCTGCTGCCCTATTTAGGCGCCATCGTCTGCACGCTCATCACCTGGTTCAAGCGCCGCAGGCTTAGCCCCTTTTACCCCGCCCTGGGCACGGCGTTCCTGTGCTACCTCATCCAGGACTTTTTCGGCCTGAGCCTGCCCCTGACCGCGCCGCTGTTATGGCTGATTTGGGGCCTTTTGGAGAGCCGGGAGAGCCCGTAAGCCCGCTACAAGTTGTTATAAAAGTACAGGGACTGGCGCCGTTTTTGTCGCTTTTATGGATTTTTTGGAAAATCGACCCAGTTCCCATTTTTTCGCTTACAATATCTGTAAAAAAGTGCTACAATATTGCTGGAATGGTATAAGTATGCAGGACGGATCGGCCGCCTCGGGCGGCGAATTTTGAAGGAGCGTGGCACTTTGTATCAGATCGGCGACCTCATTTTATACGGCGGCACAGGCGTGTGCCGGGTAGAAGACATCATTTCCCGCAAGCCGGGACGGGCGGAGCCGGAGCGGGCCTATTACGTCCTCAAGCCGCTCTACCAGACGGGCACCATCACCACGCCGGTGGACAACAACAAGGTGTTCACCCGGCCGGTCATCACCAGGGACGAGGCCATGGACCTCATCGACCAGATACCCAACATCCAGGCGGAGGCATACCACAACCAGAATCTCCAACAGCTGGAAAACTACTATCGCACCGAGATGGAGGAGCACGACTGCCTGTCTCTCCTGCGGCTTACCATGTCGGCCTACCGGAAAAAGGTGGAGCGGGAGGAAAAGAAGCTGAAATTCGGCGCGGTGGACCGACGGTACATGGAGCGGGCGGAAAACCTGCTGTACGGCGAGCTGGCCGTGGCCCTGGGCATCGCCAAGGACAGCGTGCAGGACTTCATCGCCCACCGCCTCCAAACCCTCTCCGCAGCAGCGGAATAACACAAAGCCGGCTCACCAGAGCCGGCTTTTCCATATCGAAATTGTCCCCTCGCGCCGCAGCGCGGCCCCCTCTGACGAGGGGGCTGTCGCCGCCTTTGGCGGCGACTGGGGGAGAGATATTTTAACTCACCCCACCAGATACGACTTGCTCCCCTCGGGGACCGCCCCGACCACCGGCACGAACCGGGCGTCGGCGTCGCCGCCGTTCATCTGTTCGGTAGCCAGCTCCTTGTCGGAGGCCAGCGCCTCGGCGTAGGTGGGGCAGTAAAGCCGTGCGAACAGCCGCCAGAAGATACCCACGTCCTGCCCGGTCAGCTCACCGCTTCCATTGCGCAAACTGTCCGCGTTGATGCGTACAGATACGATGGTATCCGTCCCCTCCAACGCCTCCACGATACGCCGGCCCATCTGGCACACCGCCGACACCGGGTCCGCTCCGGCCGCGGGAGGCGAGGCGTAGGAAAACCCGCCCTCGGCAATGGGGTGGTACAAATCGGCCAAAATAATTTCGTCAAAGCCCATGTCGGCCAGCTCCACGGCCAGATCGGTCAGATACGTCCGCACGGTCTGGTCGTATGGGTCCAGCCAGTATGACCCGTCCTCGTTCCGGCACAGCTCCCCGTCGGCATAGCGCAGGCCGAAGGACCAGTTGTGCTGCAAAAGCAGATTGTCGGCGAAGCAGCTGATCTGCGCGGCCACAGTCAGCCCCGCCTTGTGCAGGCTCTCCAGCGTGCCCGTCACGTCCACGTTCCCCATGGTCCGGTAGCCCAAAGCCGTGTTGGCGTTGGACGGCCAGACGAGCTGTCCGGTCCTGTCCTTCATCTCCAACACCACCGTGGAAAACCCGCTGCCCTGGGCGGCGGACACGGACGTTGCCAGCGCCTCTGCGTCCCGCACAGATGCCTCAGCCACGAATAACCCCTGTGTGGGCTTGAGCTTTTCCCACGCGCCCATGTCCACGTCCTCAAAGTCCGGATTCACCCACACCACCTGCACGTCCACCGGCTCGAACGTAGGCGCCGGGGTATCCACCCCCTCCGGCACATCGACCTGTTCCTCCCGGCCGAATGGCAGCTGGAGCGTGGCGCCGTTGGCGTCGTAGACCATGTATTGCTGCAGGAAAAAGAACATGCCGATGCCGCCCGCCAGCAGCACCGCGAGCGTGAACAGCAGTATGGTCAGGGGCACCCGGAATTTCCGGCGGCCCCGGTATATGTCCCGGGGACGGTACGGCATTTATCTCTCCAGCTCTTTCAATTGCCCGATACGGCGTATATGGCTCTCCCCGTTGGAAAAGCCGGTGTTCAGATACGTATCCACGATCATCTTGGCAAGCTCCGCGCCCACCACGCGCCCGCCCAGGCATAGGACATTCGCGTCGTTGTGCTGGCGGCTCATGGCGGCGGAGAAGCAGTCCCCGCAGAGCGCGGCCCGTATACCTGGCATTTTATTGGCGGCGATGGACATACCGATGCCCGTACCGCAGACAAGAATGCCCCGCTCGTACTGTCCGGCGGCCACCGCCTTGCACAGCTTCTCGGCGTATATGGGATAATCCACCGGCTCCCCACCGCAGCCCAGGTCGTCGATCTGGACGCCTTGGTCATGCAAATGCTCGATGATAAGCTGCTTCAGGGCATACCCCGCGTGATCCGATGCGATCGCGATCATAACAAAAACCTCCTCCTCTTATGGCCCCCTTGTGAAAGGGGGCTGTCATGCGTCAGCATGACTGGGGGATTGTACTTAGACGTACAGCAATCCCCCCGCCCGCCAATGGCGGGCACCCCCCTTTGACAAGGGGGGCTTTCACATTGTGAATCCCCTCAAAACGGCCAGGTATCCACGAACCACTTCAAAAACACGCTGCTGTACGCCGTGGTCCTGGGCACGCCGGCCAGCACGGGATAGAACACCACGAACAGCCCCACGGTCACGGCAACGAAGCTGCCGATGCTGGCCTTCCAGTGCCCATCCAGCCGGCGCAGGTCCGCGAAAATATACCCGATGGCCAGCACCAGAAACACCGTGCAGGGGAAGTAGTGATAGGCGAAGGTCAGACGGCTGACCAGCACCCAGGGCAGCAAATTCGCCATATACCCGATGAAGATGAACGCGGCCCGCTCGTCCTTGCGCCGCACAGCCAGCCATCCCATGCCGCCCATGGCCAGCAGGCCCGCCCAGCTCACCAGCGGGTTATTGAACGCGGCAAAAGAAACTGTCTCGCCGTTGGCCGTCGTTTCCAAATAGTACAGGATAGGCCGTGCGTCCGCCAGCCATTGGTACCACTTGGAGGAATAGGGGTGGGTGGACACCAGGTCGGAGTGATAATTCCACATATAGGTCTGGTTGTCCAGCACCATTTGCAGATAGTCCCGGTTGAATATCCGCAGCGGTCCGTCCGCCATCTGGCTTGGACCATAGGACCAATAGCTGACGTAATATATGGCGCATGGCACCAGCACGAAGAAGATGAGGCACCAGCCCACGTTCAGCACGAACTCGTTCAGCGCGGCCTTTTTCTCCCGCACGAACCGGACGATCCAGTACACCAGCCACAGCAAGCCCAGGCCCGCCCCGGCGTAAATGCACACCCACTTGCTGGCCGCGCCCGCGCCGAAGCTGGCCCCCGCCAGACCCAGCCACAAGAGCCTGCGCTTGGGCCTGTCCGGCGGCTCCGTCAGCCACATGTACATGAACAGGTTCATCAAAATGATGAAGAACACCGCGTAGGTGTCTATCGTGGCGATACGGGTCTGGACGAAGTGCATGAAGTCGAAGGCGAACACCGTGCTGCCCGCGGCGGCCACGGCCGTATAGCCGAACATGCGCTTTAAAAGCAGGTACAACAGCGGCAGCATCAGCACCCCGAACAGCGTCCCCATGAACCGCCAGCCGAAGGGCGTCATGCCGAACATGCGGATGCCCAGGCTCAATATGGCCTTGCCCAGGGGCGGGTGGGTGATCTCGTAGGGCCACATTTCCTCCATCATTTCCAGCGCCGTGCGGGCGTGATAGATCTCGTCGAAATAGGTCCCGTTCATGAACGAGTATTTCTCGGGCACCAGCCCCTGCTCGTCCACCAGCGGTTCGCACCCCTCGGCCACGATCATGTCATCCAGACCCAGCCGGGACCCGTCCTCGCCATAAATCGCCACCTCGCCCAGGTATTCGTCCCCGCCGGATAAAATGCGGATATAGCGGACCGGCCCGTTGTCGGCGTTGAGCACCGCGTCGTTCCAGCGGAACAGCTGGGTATACTGCTGGGTCATGCCGGAGGTACCGTCGGCCTGGATCTGGTCTGTCCAGTTCTTCTTGTCCATGGAGAACTGCAGCTGGTAATCGGCCGTGTTCAGCCCGGAGTAATACCGCAGGGCCGTTATATTCTGGGGCCTGTCCAGCTCGATCTGGGCGTACACGTTGGCGTCCTCGAAGTGCAAAAAGCTCTGGGGGGCTTTTGTGCTGCCCAGGCCGATGAAGGCCACCACCGCGTAAACGGCGGTCAGCCCGCCCAGCAGTATCCAGTCCAGCCTGGTAAAGCGCTTATCCGCCGCCGGAGCCGGGGCTGCCTGCGTCTCGTCCGCCTGGTCGGCCAGCGCGCCGTCCCGCCGGCGCATCAGCACCCACCGGAAGCACCACACCAGCGCGAACAGCGCCACCGCCAGCGGGAACAAAATGGGAAGATTGGACATTATCATATAACAAGCCTCATGTACGCGGCATCGCCGCACATTATTGACGGCTCCCCTGTGTAAAGGGAGAAAACGCGGCGCAGCCGCACATCTTATGGCCCCCTTGTGTAAAGGGGGCTGTCAGCGCCCTTGGCGCTGACTGGGGGATTGTTACCAGTCTCGGTCACAACGCTGGTTTCATATTATATACCAAAACCGGGAGCGCCGCAACGCCCCCGGTTTTAAAATTAAAGTTTTCTCTTTTTCTTGACCTTTTCCCCGGATATATCGGCCAGCTCCTGCAAAAGCTCCTTCTGCTTCCGGTTCAGGTTCTTGGGCGTCACCAGGTCCACGGTGACGAACTCGTCGCCCTTCAGCCCTGTGCGTACGTTGGGGATGCCCTTGCCCCGCAGCCGGAACACGGACCCGGTCTGGGTACCCTCGGGTATGTTCAGGCTCACCGGCCCCTCCAGGGTGGGCACTTCTATCTCCGTGCCCAGCGCCGCCCGGACGAAGCTCAGCTGGGTGCTGGTGTACACGTTCGTACCGTCCCGCCGGAACACGTTGCTTGGCCGGACCTGCACCTGGACCAGCAGGTCCCCGGCAGGGCCGCCGTTGGCGCCCGCGTTGCCCTGGCCCCGCAGGGAGACGGTCTCCCCGTCGTCGATGCCCGCAGGGATGGACACGTTCAGCTTCTTCTGGGCCCGTATATTCCCACTGCCCCGGCACTGGGTGCAGGGGGAGTGGATGATCTTGCCGGAGCCGCCGCATTTTTGGCATGGCCCGGAGGACTGGAACACTCCAAAGGGGGTCCGCTGCTGGGTCCGGACCGTACCGGAGCCCCGGCAGTCCGGGCATACCTCCGGCGTGGTGCCGGGGGCGCAGCCGGAACCCTTGCAGGTCGGGCACTGGTCCACCCGGGTGATATTGATGTCCTTCTTGCAGCCGAAGGCCGCCTCTTCAAAGGAGATGGCCAGCCGCACCCGCAAACTCTCGCCCCGGCGGGGGCCTGAGCGGGTCTGCTGGCGGGCCTGACCGCCGAAGCCGCCGCCAAAGCCGCCGAACCCGCCGAATATATCCCCGAAGATATCCCCCAGGTCGCCGAACCCGCCGAAGCCACCGGCCCCGGCGCTGGCCGCAAAATTCGGGTCCACGCCCGCGAAGCCGAACTGGTCGTATTTCGCCCGCTTGTCCGGGTCGGACAGCACGGCGTACGCCTCGTTGGCCTCCTTGAACCGGGCCTCGGCCTCTTTATCGCCGGGGTGCAGGTCCGGGTGGTTGGCCTTGGCCGCCTGCCGGTAGGCTTTTTTTATCTCGTCCTCCGACGCGCCCTTCTGCAAGCCCAGGACCTCATAATAATCCCGTTTATCTGCCATAGTCTTTCACTACCTTACATGGTCCCCTCGTATGAGGTTCACTGCCCACGTTTAGAATCCGGCCCCCTCTGACGAGGTTCACTGCCGGAGTTTAGAATCCGGCCCCCTCTGACGAGGGGGCTGGCTTGGCCGTCAGGCCAAGACTGGGGGAGAGATATTAAAATCTCTCGCTTACTTATTCGGATCGACCTCGGTATAATCCGCGTCGTAATAGGTCTGGCCGTCGCCGCCGTTATTGCCGCCGCCCATGTCCGGGCCGGGACCGGCGTTGGGGCCTGCGCCGCCCTGGTTAGGGGCCGCCTGCTGGTACATCTTCTCGGAGACCTTGTAAAACGCCTGGGTCAGCTGCTCGGTGGCATTCTTGATGGCGCCGGTGTCGGAGCCGGACAGGGCCGTTTTCAGCTCGGCCAGCTTCTGCTCGACCTCGGCCTTGTCGGCCGCGTCCAGCTTGTCGCCCATCTCCTGCAAGGTCTTCTCGGTCTGGTAGACCATCTGGTCGCCGGAGTTGCGCACGTCCACTTCTTCCTTGCGCCTGGCGTCCTCGGCGGCGTACTGCTCCGCGTCCTTCACGGCCCGGTCGATCTCGTCCTTCGAGAGGTTGGCCGACGCGGTGATGGTGATATGCTGCTCCTTGCCGGTGCCCAGGTCCTTGGCGGACACGTTCACGATGCCGTTGGCGTCGATGTCGAAGGTGACCTCGATCTGGGGCACGCCCCGGCGGGCCGGCGCGATGCCGTCCAGGTGGAACCGGCCCAGGCTCTTGTTATAGGCCGCCAGCTCACGCTCGCCCTGGAGCACGTTGACCTCCACGCTGGTCTGGTTGTCCGCGGCGGTGGAGAAGATCTGGCTCTTGCGGGTGGGGATGGTGGTGTT
>CANQKA010000072.1 GCA_947624395.1 uncultured Oscillospiraceae bacterium | reverse complement strand
GGGCATCTTATCCAATACGATCTATCTGGGCCTTCCGGCGGCGACGCAGGCGGTGTTCGCCGGGACCTGGAACGCTTCCGCGAAAATACACAGGAAACGGAGTAACTTATGAACGATCCATACAGCGTGCTGGGCGTATCCCCGTCCGCCAGCGACGAGGAGGTCAAAAAGGCTTACCGCGACTTGGCGCGTAAATATCACCCCGACAACTACCACGACAACCCCCTGGCGGACCTGGCCTCGGAGAAGATGAAGGAGATCAACGAGGCTTACGACACCATCACCAAAAGCCGGGAGCAGGGCGGTGGCAGTTCCTACAGCTACGGCGGCGGCGCGTATCAAAGCGCGGGCCAGAGCCGCAGCGCGTCGGGCAGCGCCCAGTATGTGCGCATCCGCAACCTCATAAACGCCAACGATCTGGCCCAGGCGGAGGCCATGCTGAACGCCATCGGCAATCATGACGCGGAGTGGTATTATCTCATGGGCAGCGTGTACTGGCGCCGGGGCTGGATGGACCAGGCGGGGCAGTTTTACCGCACCGCCGCCACCATGGACCCCAGCAACCCGGAGTATCGGAACGCGGTGCAGTACATGAACCAGGGAGGACAGGCCTACCGGCCCGCCGGCGGCATGGGCATGGATATGACGGGCGGCGACGCGGCGTGCAACATGTGCCAGAATCTGATCTGCGCGGACTGCTGCTGCGAGGCCATGGGCGGGAATCTCATCCCGTGTATCGGCTGCCGGTGAGATGAAAGCTTCTACGAAACGGTTGGCCCGGATGGCGATATTGGCGGCTCTGGGCGTGGCGCTGCTGCTGCTCGGTTCCTGGCTGCCGGCGGGACGGCTGGCGCTGGTGGCGCTGTCCAGCCTGCCGGTGTGCGTGGCGCTGATGATGGCGGGGATGAAGTGGTCCCTGGCGGTGTTCGCCGTGACGGCGGGTCTGGGCGCGTTGCTCTATCCCGGCGCGGCGGTGATCATGTACGCCGCCTTTTTCGGCTATTACCCCATTGCCAAGAGCCTCTTTGAGCGCATCCACAACAAGACACTGGGCTGGGTTTGCAAGTTCGCGCTCTATTCCTTCGCGTTCGTGGTCTACTGGCTGCTGGCCAGGGCCCTGTTCACGTTCACCGGCGGGGAGCTGGCCTGGTATGTGCTGTACCCGCTGGGCGCGGCGGTGTTTTTCCTGTACGATGTGGCGTATTCGTCGCTCATACGGTTTTACCTGGTGAAAATTGCGAGGTACTTTACATGATAAAGAGCATGACCGGCTACGGCGGCGCCAAGGGCGAGCATAACGCCATCGGCGTGACGGCGGAGCTGAAAAGCGTCAACAATAGATACCTGGACGTGTCCGTGCGTCTGCCGAGAAACTGCCTGTTTGCCGAGGAAGCGGTGCGCTCCGCCGTGGCGGGCGTCATCAGCCGGGGCAAGGTGGACGTGTTCATCACGGTGGACACCAGTCAGGCGGAGGAAGCGGTCATCCGCGTCAACGACAACCTGGCGGCGGCCTATCTGAAGGCCGTGCGGGACACGGCGGTGAAGTACTATCTGAACGCGGACGTGAGCGCCCTGAACCTGGTGCGGTTCCCCGACGTGCTGAGCACGGAAAAGACCGACGCGGACAAGGACGCGCTGACCCAGGCCATTTTGAGCGTCCTGTCGGAAGCGCTGGAGGGTTTCGACGCCATGCGCCAACGGGAGGGGCGTAAACTGGCGGAGGATATAGCCGGGAAGCTGGACACGCTGGAGGGCATGGTGACGGCCGTGGAGCAGCGCTCGCCGGAGACGGTGGCGGAGTACCGGGAAAAGCTGCTGGGCCGCATGAAAGAGGTCCTGGGCGACGCCTCCATCGACGAAAGCCGCATTTTGCAGGAGGCGGCCATATACGCCGACAAGGTGGCGGTGGACGAGGAGACCGTGCGGCTGCGCAGTCACATCGCCCAGTTTCGGCACCTGCTGGCAGAGGGGTCCCCTGTGGGCCGGAAGCTGGACTTCCTCACCCAGGAGATGAACCGGGAGGTCAATACAACCGGCTCCAAGTGCGCCGACAGCGCCATCGCCAAGACGGTGATAGACATGAAAGCGGAGCTGGAAAAGATACGCGAGCAGATACAGAACATCGAGTGAGGGGCCAGTCATGAAGCTTGTGAGCATCGGATACGGCAGCTTTGTGGCGCCGGAGCGTATCGTGGCAGCGGTGGACCCGGGGTCAAACCCCATCAAGCGGACCGTGGCCCAGGCGCGGGAGGATGGACGGCTCATCGACGCCACCTATGGCCGCAGGACCGGGGCCGTGCTGGTCATGGACAGCGGCCACGTGATCCTCTGTCCGCTGACGCCGGAGGCGCTGGCGGATCGTGCCCAGGCACGGGAAGGAGAGGACCATGGGGACTGAAAGGGGACTGCTGATCGTGCTGTCCGGCCCATCGGGGGCTGGAAAGAGCACGGTGATCGCCGCGCTGATGCGCCGGCGGAGCGACATCCGATTTTCCGTCTCCGCCACCACGCGGGCCCCAAGACCCGGCGAGGCGGAGGGCGTGAACTATTTCTTCCGCACCCACGAGCAATTCCAGCAAATGATCGCGCAGGACGCGTTTTTGGAGCACGCCGAGTATGTGGGCAACCACTACGGCACGCCGTCCGCGCCGGTGGAGGATAATCTGAACGCCGGGTATCACGTGATGCTGGACATCGAGGTGCAGGGCGCGGAGCAGGTGCTCCAAAAGCGGCCGGACGCGGTGAGCGTGTTTCTGTGCCCGCCCAGCATGGCGGAGCTGGAACGCCGCCTCCGGGGCCGGGGCACCGACAGCGAGGAAACGATACAAGGCCGCATGGACCGGGCCCGTCGGGAGTACGCACGGGCAAAAAATTACGCCTACATCGTCGTTAACGACGACGCGGAAAAAGCCGCGGCGGAGCTGGACGCCATCATCACGGCGGAGCTTTGCCGCAGCGAAATAAGACTGAATACGATCATGGAAGGAGATCGACCCATATGATGCTCTATCCCCCCGTAGCCGACCTGGTGGAGAAGGTCGGCAGCCGCTACGCCCTTATCAATCTGGTGTCCAAGCGGGCACGCGGCATTTCCCAGGAGTCCGAGAAGCTGGGTATCCCGCTGACGAAGAAGCCTGTGTCCTCCGCCATCGACGAGGTGTACACCGGCAAGCTCACCATCAACAGCGACGAGCAAGAAGAAGAGATCTGACGACAAGACCGGAGGGGCGCGTTCGCGCCCCGTGAGACGGAGCTGCCATTGACCACACAAACCACAGCGCGGATAGCGGTGGCCGGGGTCACCTACTGGGTGGACCGGCCCTATACCTATGCGGTGCCGGAAAAGCTGGCACCGTCTGTACGCCCCGGCGTGCGTGTGGCGGTGCCCTTTGGGGGCAGCCGTCCCCGTGAGGGCGTGGTGCTGGCCCTGGGCGGCGAGACGGACAAGCGGCTCAAGAGCGTCCTGGAGGTCCTGGACGAGGAGCCTCTGCTGTCCGAGACACAGCTGAGGCTGGCCCTTTGGATGCGGGAGCGGTTTTTCTGCACGGTGATGGACGCGGTGCGGGCCATGCTCCCGGCGAGACTGTGGTACAGCGTGTGGCCGGTGTACCGGCTGGCGGACGGGATGGACCCGGACAGGGCCTATGAAGCCGCCGGGACCGACAAGGCCCAGAAGCTGGTGCTGGACGCCGTTGTAGGCCATAAGGGCCGGTGCGAGCTGGCGGACGTGGAGGCCGTGTTTGGGGAGAAAAACCCCGGACCTGCCCTGGCGGCGCTGGTGAAAAAGGGCGTTTTGCAGACCGAGGCGGGCGCTTCCCGCCGGGCGGGTGACAAGACTATTTTGCGGGCCAGCCTCGCCGTCAGCGCCGAAAAGGCGCTGGAACAGGCCGCCAAGAACAGCCGCGCCGTGCGCCAGTCCGCCGTGCTGCGGGTGCTGGCGGAGCTGGGCCAGGCCAGCGTGGCGGACCTGTGCTATTTCACCGGCGCGGGCCGGGAGACGGTGAAACGGCTGGAAGAGAAGGGCCTTCTCACCCTGTCCCGTGAGGCGGTGTACCGCCGGCCAGCCTATGACCAGGGAAGCGCACGGCCTCTGCCGGTGCTGAACCAGGCCCAGCGTGAAGCTTTCCAGGGCATTTTGGCCCTGGCGGACGGGAAAGAGCCCAGGGCGGCGCTGCTGTTCGGCGTCACGGGCAGCGGCAAGACGACCATCTATATCCACCTGATCCAGTCCATGCTGAATCGGGGCAAGAGCGCCATATTTTTGGTGCCGGAGATCGCCCTGACGCCCCAGATGCTCCAGACCTTTTCCGCCCACTTCGGCGACAGCATCGCCGTGCTCCACTCGTCCCTTTCCATGGGCGAGCGCTACGACGAGTGGAAGCGGATACGGTCGGGCGACGCACGGGTCATCATCGGCACCCGCAGCGCCATTTTCGCGCCGGTGTCGGACCTGGGAGCCGTCATCATCGACGAGGAGCAGGAGGACACCTATAAGTCCGAGACAAGCCCCCGCTACCACGCCAGGGACGTGGCAAAGTTCCTGTGCGCACGGCACAACGCCCTGCTGCTGCTGGGCAGCGCCACGCCGGACGTGTGCTCCCGGTACTATGCCGAGACGGGGCGCTATCACTTTTTCACCCTGCCCGAGCGGTATAACGCCATGCAGCTTCCCAGGGTCCGTATCGCGGACATGAAGCGGGAGCTGAAGGCCGGCAACGACACCAGTATTTCCTCCGTGCTGCGGGATGAGCTGGCGGAAAATATCGACCGGGGCGAGCAGTCCATTTTGTTCATCAACCGGCGAGGGGCCAGCAAGCTGGTGACATGCGGGGAGTGCGGGTATACTTATAAGTGTCCCAACTGCACCGCGCCGCTGACCTACCACAGCGTGGGAAACCGGCTCATGTGCCACTACTGCGGCCACGTGCAGCGGGTGGACGCCGCCTGCCCCGCCTGCGGGGGAAAGCTCAACTACGTGGGCACCGGTACCCAGAAGGTCGTGGAGGAGCTCAGGGCGCTGTTTCCGGACACGCCTGTTTTGCGCATGGACACCGACGCCGTGGCCCCGGTGGGCAGCCATCGGGCGCTGTTCGAGCAGTTTCGGGTCCAGCGCATCCCCATTCTGGTGGGCACCCAGATGGTGACCAAGGGGCTCAATTTTGAAAACGTCACCCTGGTGGGCGTGCTGAACGCGGACCAGAGCCTATATAACAGCGAGTACCGGTCGGGTGAGCGGACGTTCTCGCTGATAACCCAGGTGATAGGCCGCAGCGGGCGGTTCGACAAACCGGGCCGGGCCGTGATACAGACGTTTACGCCGGAGAATCAGATCATTCTCCAGGCGGCACGACAGGATTACGAGGGATTTTACGAGGGGGAGATCGCCCTGCGCCAGGTGACGGGGGCGCCGCCGTTTTCGGACCTGTTCGTGTTGACGGCCTCCGGGCCGGACGAGACGGCGGTGCTGCGCTGCTGCCGGGAGCTGCGGGACGGTCTGGCCTATGATTTGCGGGATATACCCGGCGCGAAAGTGATAGGTCCCGCGCCGCTGCCCATCGCCAAGGTCAATAATTCCTGGCGCTACCGGGTGACGGTGAGCTGTCGGTCATCCAAGGCGGTCCGGGCCGCCGTAGACCGGGCGCTGACGGTGTGCAACGACGGAAAACGATACAGGGGCGTGTCCGTGTACGCGGACTTCGACCCGCTGAACTGACAAGGAGAGACAAGCAATGGCCCTTCGGAACATACGCAGACAGGGAGACGAGATATTGACCAAGCGCTGCCGTCCCGTGACGGACTTCAACGACAGGCTGCACGAGCTGCTGGACGATATGGCCGAGACCATGTTAAGCGCCAACGGCGTGGGTCTGGCCGCGCCACAGGTGGGCATTCTCCGTCGGGCAGTGGTGGTGCTGGAAACCAACACGCCGGAGGGGGAGGAATACGTGGTCGAACTCATAAACCCCGAGATCGTGGAGGCCAGCGGCGAGCAGACCGACCCGGAGGGGTGCCTGTCCCTGCCGGGGGAATACGGCATGGTGACAAGGCCGGAGCACGTGAAGGTCCGGGCCCAGGACAGAAATGGCGCCTGGTTCGAGCGTGAGGCCGACGGGCTGACGGCCCGGGCTTTCTGCCACGAGATCGACCATTTGGACGGGCATATGTTCACGGAGCTTTGCGACCATATCATGACCGATGAAGAGCTGGACGCCTATTACGGCCAGCAGCAGGAACAAGAGGAAGACGCATGAGGATCGTGTTCATGGGCACGCCGGATTTCGCGGCGTGCTCCCTGCAAAAGCTGCTGGACGAGGGCTTTACGGTCGTGGGGGCGTTCTGCCAGCCGGACAAGCCCCAGGGCCGGGGCCATAAATTAGAGCCCTGCGCCGTGAAGAAAACGGCCCTGGCGGCGGGCGTGCCGGTGTACCAGCCGGAAAAGCTGCGGGACGGTACGGCGCTGGCCATCCTGCGGGACCTGGCCCCGGAGCTTATCGCAGTGGTGGCATACGGGCGGCTCATCCCGGACGATATTCTGGCCCTGCCCCAATATGGCTGTGTCAACGTCCACGGCTCGCTGCTGCCCAAGTACCGGGGCAGCGCGCCTATTCAGCGGGCAGTGCTCTCCGGCGACGCGGTCACGGGCGTGACCACCATGTACCTGTCCTCCGGCATGGACGAAGGGGACATGATATACACCGCCGAGACGGCCATCGGCGAGACCGAGACCAGCGGCGAGTTATTCGACCGGCTCGCGCCCATGGGCGCGGAGCTGCTGGTAAGGACCATACGGGACATTGAGGCCGGTGCGGCCCCGCGCATGCCACAAGACGGAAGCCTTGCTACGTACGCGCCGCCGCTGAGCCGGGAGGAATCGCCTATCGATTGGACAAAGCCGGCCCGCATGGTGTGCAAGCATATATACGGCATGCAGCCCTGGCCATGCGCCACGGCGCATTTGGCCGGGACGGATTTTAAGGTGTTCAAGGCGGAGTACACGTACAGGCCGACGGAAAAAGCGCCGGGAACCATCGTCCGCGCCGACAAAAACGGCATCGAGGTGGCCTGCGGCGGGCATGAGACGATTCTGCTCACGGAGATACAGGCCGCAGGCGGCAAGCGGATGTCGGCGGGGGCTTATTTAATGGGCCACCCCATGGAGGTCTGACCATGCCCAGAATGGCGGCGCTGGAGGCGCTGGAGCGTTTTCGCAGGGACAGCGCATGGAGCCGGCAGGTGATGGACAGCATCGCCGGGAAACGGGGCCTGGACGGGCGGGATACGGCCCTGGCCGCCAGAATGTTTTACGGCGTGCTGCAAAATATGGCCCTGTGCGACCACTATATCGACGCGTTTACAAGCGGCCGGCTGGAACCGAAGGTACGGGATATCCTGCGTTTGGGGGCTTATCAGCTTCTTTTCATGGACAAAATACCGGCCAGCGCGGCGGTGAACGAGGCGGTGAGCGCCTGTCGTGCGCTGGGCTACGGCCGTGCCGCGGGGCTGGTCAACGCAGTGCTGCGGCGGCTTGACCGGGAACGGGAAACCCTGCCGGAAATACCGGGCGAGGGCACGGCAAAATATCTCGCCACCAGGTACAGCCACCCGCTGTGGCTGGCGGAAGAGCTGGTGGCCCTGCGGGGCTATGAGGGCGCGGAAGCCGTGCTGGCGGCTGACAACGCCGAACCGCCCGTATACGTGCAGGTGAACACCTGCCGGACGGACGAGGCGGCGCTGGCAAAGCTTCTCCCGCTTTGCCGCACGCCGGCGGGGCTGGTCCTGGACAGGGCGGGGGACATCACCCGGTCGGACGCGTTTCAAAAGGGGCTTTTTTACGTGCAGGACCCGGCGGCCCATGCGGCTGTTGAAATAGCGGCGTTGTTGCCGGGTATGCGGGTGCTGGACGCATGCGCCGCCCCAGGCGGCAAGAGCTTTGCCGCGGCCATCGCGATGAAAAATCAGGGCCTTGTGACCGCACGGGACATCATCGCCAAGAAGCTGGCGCTGGTCAAAAGCGGCGCGGAGCGGATGGGCCTGACCTGCATCGAATGTCAGGCGGGGGATGCGCGTGAGATAAACGGCGGGGACTATGATGCGGTGTTTGCCGACGTGCCCTGCAGCGGCCTGGGCGTGATACGCAAAAAGCCGGACGTGCGCTACCGGCCAAAGGGGGAACTGGACGGTCTGCCGGAGCTGCAAACGGAGCTTTTGGAGGCCATTTCCCGGGCGGTGCGGCCCGGCGGGCGGCTCGTCTATTCCACCTGCACCTGGCGGCGGGCGGAGAACGAGGCGGTCACGGAGGCGTTTTTGGGCGCGCACAGGGATTTTGTGAAGGTCGCGGAGAAAACTTTCTGGCCGGACATGGACGGAACGGACGGGTTTTATATATGCCGGATGGATCGGGCAAAAAAGATATAAAAGCGATGCTCCCGGCGGAGCTGGCGGCGGAATTCGCGGCGCTGGGTCTGCCCGGTTACCGGGCCAGGCAGGTGTTCCGCTGGCTGGGCCGGGGCGTGACAGGGTTCGACGAGATGACCGACCTGCCCAGGGCCCTGCGGGAGACGCTGGACGGGGCCTATGACATCCCAAGCCTTAAAATGCTGCGGCGGCAGACGTCGGCGCTGGACGGGACGGAGAAATTTCTCTGGGAGCTGCCCGACGGGGAGAGCGTGGAGACGGTGCTCATGCGCTATAAGCACGGCAATTCCGTGTGCATCTCGTCCCAGGTGGGGTGCCGGATGGGCTGCGCCTTCTGCGCCAGCACGATCGGCGGAAAAATACGGGACCTGACGGCCTCGGAGATGCTGGACGAGGTGCTGCGCACCGGTATCGCGGCGGGCGCGGAGATATCCAACATCGTGCTCATGGGCATCGGCGAGCCGCTGGACAATTTCGACAATGTGATGCGGTTTCTCACGCTGGTGAACGACCCGGAGGGGGCCAACATCGGCATGCGGCATATATCCCTGTCCACCTGCGGATTGGTGGAAGCGATTGACAAACTGGCCGGTCTTCATTTACAATTGACACTGTCCGTGTCCCTGCACGCGCCGGATGACGAGACACGCTCCCTACTCATGCCGGTGAACGCGGCCTATGGCGTGGACGCGCTGTACGACGCCTGTGAGCGGTATTTTCGCGTCACCGGGCGGCGCATATCCTTTGAGTACGCCATGGTCCGGGGTGTGAACGACACGCCCAGGCACGCACGGCTGCTGGCCCAGCGGCTGCGGGGTACCGGCAGTCACGTGAATCTGATCCGGCTCAACTATGTCCCGGAGCGTGGGCTGGAGCCATCTGACGAGGACACGGTACGGGCCTTTGCCAAGGCGCTTGGCGACGCCGGCGTGACCGCCACGGTCCGGCGGCGGCTGGGCAGCGATATCGACGCGGCCTGCGGACAGCTTCGCCGCGGGCGGATGAGGAAGACATGAATTTCTGTGGAGCAAGCGACAAGGGCGGTTATCGGACCGAGAATCAGGATTCTTTTGATCTGGGCGCCGTTGGCGGCGGGGTCCTGGCCGTGGTGTGCGACGGCATGGGCGGCGAGGTCCACGGGCTGCTGGCAAGCGACCTGGCGGCGGGGCGGTTTTTCGCCTTTGCGCGGGCCGCGCTGGAGGCGTCGGACGGCGAGCACGCGGGCGAAATTTTAGGTCAGGCCACGGACGCGGCCAACCGGAAGGTCTACCGTCTGGCAGAGCGCGCCGAGGAATACGACGGCATGGGCACCACGCTGGTGGGCGGCTATTTCCGGGAGGGTATGGCCTGGTTCGTCAACGTGGGCGACAGCCGCGCCTATCGAATCGCCAAGGACGGCATTTTGCAAATCACCAAGGACCACTCCGTGGTCCAGGAGATGATCGACCGGGGGGAGATCACCCAGGCCCAGGGCCGGCGGCACCC
>CANQKA010000071.1 GCA_947624395.1 uncultured Oscillospiraceae bacterium | reverse complement strand
CCTGCAGCGCGGAGAACAGGTCCCGGCGCAGGGCGTTGGTGGCCCACTGGGCCAGGGTCATGCAGGTGCGGGAGGTGCAATAGGTGGCCACGGCGCTGGCCAGGTAGATGCCCGCCAGGATGGCAAGCTGCCGCGCCAGGGCGGAGAAGTTCTTCTCCGGACTGGTGATCAGCGGAACGATGTAGTCGTCTATCAAAGGCCGCAGATAGTAGCTGGCCGCCAGGGTACAGATCGTGGAGATCAGCATGGTCACCAGCACCAGGGCGAAAAGGCCCTTGCGCTTGCCGGCGTAGCCTAAAATGCGCAGGAGCGTGCCCTTGGCGTCCTTGGGCTTGCGGTAGTCCCGGCCGCCGTGGGGGCCGCCGTGCACTTCCTTGTATATCTTCTCGTCGTTTTCATCCACGCTGTCCACGGCGATGCGCGCTTTCAGCTGGGATAAGATGCTCTGCTTTTTCTCAGCCATCGCTCAACGCCTCCTCCACCTGGGATGTGTAGATGTCCCGGTAGATGGGACTGGTTTCCAGAAGCTCCTGGTGAGTGCCCACGGATTCTACCCGGCCCTCGTCCAGGACCACGATCTTGTCCGCGCCCACCACGGAGGATACACGCTGGGCGATGATGAACACGGTGGTGCCTTTGAGCTCCTTGGAGAAGCTCTCCCGGATACGGCCCTCCGTGTCGGAGTCCACGGCGCTGGTGCTGTCGTCCAGCAGGAGGATGGCCGGTTTTTTGAGCATGGCCCGGGCGATGCAAAGCCGCTGCTTCTGGCCGCCGGAGACGTTGGCGCCGCCCTGCAAAATGCGGGTGTCCAGCCCGTCGGGCATCTGGGAGACGAAGTCCCATGCCTGGGCGCTTTGCAGCGCGGCGATGATCTCATCGTCCGTGGCGTCCGCCTTGCCCCACTGCATGTTTTCCCGGATGGTGCCGGAGAAGAGCACGTTCTTTTGCAGGACCATGCCCACGCCGTTGCGCAGGTCCTCGATGGGGTAGTCCCGCACGTCCACGCCGTCCACCAGCACCCGGCCCTCTGACACGTCGTAAAACCGGGGGATAAGGTTCACAAGGCTGGACTTGCCGGAGCCGGTGCCGCCCACGATGGCCACGGTCTGGCCCGGTTGGACGGAGAAGGTGATATTTTTCAGCACGTCCTCGCCGTTGCCCGTGCGGGAGTAGCGGAAGGATACGTCCTGAAATTCCACGGAGCCGTGGTCAGAGGCGATGGGGTGGGGTTTGGCGTCGGGCTTGTTCAGAATGTCCGGCACCGCGTCCAGCACCTCGGCGATGCGCTTGCCGCAGGCGCGGGAGCGGGTGTACTGCATGAGGACCATGGAGAACATCATCACGCTCATCATGATCTGGTTGAGGTAGCTGACCACGGCCAGAAGCTGGCCGCTTTCGATGGTGCCCCGGGCCACCATGCGGCCGCCGAACCAGTACACGCACAGCGTCACCGCGTTCAGCACGATGGTGGCAAGGGGGCTCATGGCGATGATAACGCCCACGGCTTTGAGGTTGGCGCGGGTCAGCTCGTCGTTGGCTTTTTTGAACTTCTGCCGCTCGTAGTGCTGGCGGACAAAGGCCTTGACGACACGGATGGCGATCAGGTTCTCCTGAATGTCCGCGTTCATGGCGTCCAGCTTTTGCTGCACCAGCAGAAAAAGCTTATCCACCAGCGTCATCACTGTAATGACGCCCACGAACAGCACAGGCACCGCCACCATAAAAATCAGGGCCAGCCGCCAGGAGTAGGTTATCACGATGGTCATGGCTACCAGAAGCTGGAAAGGGGCCTGGATGAAGGTGCGCAGCATCATCTGCACGGCCTGTTGCAGCTGGCGCACGTCGCTGGTGGTGCGGGTTATCAGGCTGGCCGTGGAGAAACGGTCGATGTCCGCAAAGGAAAACTCCTGGATGTGCCGGTACATGGCCTGACGCAGGTTGGAGCCAAAGCCGTTGGCGGCTCGGGAGGCGTTCCAGGTGCTTATGTACCCGGACACGACGCTCATGATGGCAA
This sequence comes from uncultured Oscillospiraceae bacterium, assembly GCA_947624395.1. GTDB lineage: Bacteria > Bacillota > Clostridia > Oscillospirales > Oscillospiraceae > CAJOIG01. The sequence goes on along the minus strand of CANQKA010000071.1, from coordinate 8,159 downwards.
GGGCCGTCATCAGCAGGCCGCACACGACGATGTACTGCCGGTCGCCGGTGGCCACGCCCTGGTCCACGATGTTGCTCATCAGCGTGGGCAGCGCCAGGGTCACCACCGTTTCCAGCAGCACGAAAATGGGGGTCAGGATAAGGGAGTTTTTGTACTTGCCCCAATATCCTGTCAGGATCTCACGCATGGGTGGGGGACCGCTCCTTTCATGTGGAAAAATACAATATAACTTAAGTATGCTACCAAATTTCATTCCCGGTGTCAACATATGGTGTGTGAACAGTGTGTGAATAGTGGCAGGCATACATGGGCAGACGGGCCGCATAGACTTGTCCGGGAAGTGAGAGCATGGACGGATTCGCATGGGCGGCGGCGCTGCTGCCGGGGCCGCTTCGTCAGGCGGCGGAGGCGTTGGACCGGTCGGAGCGGGCGGTGTGCGAGGAATTGCGGCTGCGCCGGGGCCGGGAGGCGACCGCATTGCTGGCCGGCCGGGAATACGGCCTGGGGACGTATCCGGTGACGGAAAGGGACCTGCGGGCCGTTTTGGAAGCGGCCACGGGCGCGTCTTTCCACGCCTCGGCCCAGCAGCTCCGGCGGGGGTTCCTGTCCGCCCCCGGCGGGGTGCGCGTAGGGGTGTGCGGCACGGCGGTGTGGGGCCAGAGCGGCATGGAGAGCCTGCGGGAGATCTCGTCCCTGGCGCTGCGGGTGCCGCGGGCCGTACCCGGCTGCGCCGACGGGATATGGACGGCGCTGACCGCCGGGGGCTTTGCCTCCACGCTGATCGTATCCCCGCCGGGTGGGGGCAAGACAACGCTGCTGCGGGAGATCGTGCGGCGGCTGTCCCGCCAGGGCGTGCGGGTGGCGGTGGCGGACGAGCGGGGCGAGATCGCGGACGCCTGGTCCGGCGAGCCGGCCTTTGACGTGGGGCCATGTACGGACGTGCTCACCGGCGCGCCCAAGGCCCAGGGGTTGGAATTTTTGCTGCGGGCCATGAATCCCCAGGTGCTGGCGGCGGATGAGCTGGGCGGTCAGGCGGACATGGAGGCGGCGCTGTGGGCGGCAAGAAGCGGCGTGCATGTGCTGGCAACGGCTCACGGCCAGCGGGGCTTGGACATCAGCGGACCGTGCCGAAAGCTTTTGGAGGCCGGGGTGTTCCGGCGGCGGGTGTGGATAGAGGCGCGCCAGGGCGTGCGCCGGTATACAGTGGAGGACCTGGCGTGAAGCTCTTGGGGGCGATGCTGCTGACGGCGGCGGGACTGCTGGCGGGGCTGGCCGCGGCGGGCGAGCTGCGCAGTCGGGCGGCACGACGGGAGGAGCTGGCCCGCATGCTGGAACGGATGGAGTTTGAGCTGGGCCGGTTCGCCACGCCTCTGCCGGCGCTGTTTGAACGGCTGAGCGGGCAGCTCACCGGAGATGCCCGGTTGCTGTGCGGGCATATGAGCGCGGCCCTGGCGGACCTTGGGGGACGGACGGCGGAGGAGCTTTGGACCGAGGCGGTGGCGTTTTTGCCGGGGCCGGAGCGGGAGGCGCTGCTGCCGTTGGGGCAGGTGCTGGGCCGGTACGGGGCGGAGGAACAGCTGGCGGCGCTGGCCGCGTGCCGCGCCCGCATGCTTGAAGCGGCGGAGGACGCCCGGCGGGACCTGCGGGAGCGGGGCCGGATGGCGGTGGGCATCGGCGCCGCCGGGGCGGCGGCGCTGGCGGTGCTGCTGCTGTGAGATAGGTTAGGACATTACCATGGATGTTGATCTCATCTTTAAAATCGCGGCGGTGGGGATATTGGTGGCGGTGCTGAACCTGCTGCTGAGCCGCTCCGGCCGGGACGAACAGGCGCTGATGACCACCATCGCGGGGCTGGTGGTGGTGCTGGTCATATTGGTGCAGCGCATCGCGGAGCTTTTTGATCTGATCCGCGACCTGTTCGGCCTGGGATGACGGCGCTGGTCCAGGCGGCGGCGCTGGGGCTGGCCGGGGCCGTTATCGCGCTGCTGCTGAAGAAAAACGCCCCGGAGCTGGGGTTGGCCCTGAGTCTGGCGGTGTGCCTCATGGGCGGGTATCTGGCGCTGGAGCTGTTCGGCCAGCTCCGGGAGGTATTGGAGCTTGCCCAGGCGCAGACGGGGCTCAGCCCCGCCATCGTGAGCCCGGTGCTCAAATGCGTGGGGCTGGGGGTGGTGACGCGGCTGGCGGCGGATCTCTGCAAAGACGCGGGCCAGGGGGCCGTGGCGTCCACGGTGGAGCTGTGCGGCGCGGCGTGCGCCGTGGTCACGGCTCTGCCGCTCATACGCTCGCTGCTGCAAATGATAGGAGAGTTGGCATGAAAACGCTGGCCGTGCTTCTTATATTCTGTCTGGTGCTGCCGGTGCCCGCCCTGGCGGCGGACACGGAGGGGGTGGAGCAGGCCCTGCCCCCGTCGGCCAGGGGTATTTTGGGGGACGCGTCCGTCTCCGACGGGGCCGGGAGCGGCCTGTGGCAGCGGATATGGGACTGGGTGAAGGAGAGCCTGTCCGGCCAGGTGGCCGCCGCGGCAAGAAGCGCCTGCGTGGCGTTGGCGGTGACGGTGCTGTGCTCATTGGCGGGGGCGCTCAGCGAGGACGGAAAGGCGGCGGACTATGTGATACTGGGCGGGGCGCTGGCGGTGATGGCTGCATGCGCGGGGGATATGCGGTCCTTTCTGGGCCAGACCCGCACGGCGCTGGTGGAGCTTTCGGACTTTTCCAGGGCGCTGCTGCCCAGTATAGCGGCCAGCGCGGCCGCCGGGGGTCACGCTGCCGCGGCCACGGCAAGGTACGCGGCGTCGGCGCTTTTTATGGACGTGCTCATAAACGCGGGGTTACAGGTGGTGCTGCCGGTGATATACGCCTACGCGGCGGCGGCTACGGCCAGGGCGGCGCTGCCATCCGGGGCGCTGAACGGGCCGGTGAAGCTCATCGGCTGGGTGGGCAGCACGCTTCTGGCGGGGCTCACCAGCGTGTTCACGTTGGCGCTGACCGTGACGGGGGCGGTGGCGGGCAGCGCGGATAAGGTCGCAGGCGGCATCGCCAAGTCGGCCATCGCAGCGGCGCTTCCCGTGGTGGGGTCCATATTGGCGGACGCGGCGGATACTTATGTGGCGGGGGCGGCGCTGGTCCGGGGAGCGCTGGGGGCCTTCGGGCTGGCGGCGGTGCTGTGCGTGTGCCTGGGGCCGCTGCTGGCGCTGGGGCTGCACTATCTCATGTTCAAGGCCGCGGCGTGCATCGCCGAGCCCTTCGCCGAGGACCGGCTGGCGGGGCTCATGGGCAGCATCGGCACGGCATACGGCATGGCCCTGGGACTGGTGGGCAGCGCGGGGCTGATGCTGTTCGTGAGCGTGGTACTGTCGGCGGAGATGGTGGGCGCATGAGGCAGTGGATCATTTCGATCACGGCCGCGTCGCTGCTCTCGGCCGTGGCGCTGACGCTCACCCCGCCGGGGCGGGTGCGGCGGGTGACGCGGCTGGTGTGCGGGCTCATGTGCGCGCTGGCGGTGGCGGGGCCGCTGGTGAAGCTGGATATAAACGGGCTGGCCGCGTCCATCGCCAAATACGAGCAGCAGGCGCAGGTGATAACGGGTCAGGCGAATGAGGAGGCGAAAATGATGGATAGGACATACATAGAGGATAGGTGCGAGGCATATATATTAGGCAAAGCGGCCGGGGCGAACCTTGCCGTGGACGGCGTGAACCTGTCGGCCCGGTGGGACGACGGGGACCTGGTATGGTACCCATGGTCCGTGGCGGTGGACGGGGCGTTCGACCCGTGGCTGTCCGGCGTCATCGAGGCGGAGCTGGGCGTGCCGGCGGCACGGCAGAGCTGGCGGGACGATGGCTGACACGGGCGGGGCGCTTTTGGAGCGCTTGCGCCGCTGGAAGTATGTGCTTGTGGTGGCGGCGGCGGGGTTTATCCTGCTGCTGTGGCCATCCGGCGGCGGCCGGACGGCAGAGCCAGCGGCGGATATCACGGAGGAGGCGAGGCTGGAGGAGCTGCTCTCGGCGATGGAAGGGGTGGGGCACGCGGAGGTACTGCTATCAGAAAACGGCGCGGCGGTGGTGTGCCAGGGCGCGGACAGCGCCTCCGTGCGCCTGGACATAACCCAGGCGCTCATGTCCTATACCGGGCTGAGCGCGGATAAGATCGCTATCTTTAAATTGCATGAAAGCTGGAGGGAAGAATCTTGAAGAAGAACTTGAAGCGCAATATCGTCGTCATCGCCGTGCTGATATTCGTAGGCGCGGCGGTGTATCTCAACTGGTCCTACAACAGCCGCTGGGGCACGGCGGACTCGGCCATGGTGGCGGCGGAAGACGCGGCTACCCAGGCGGCGGAGGATGCGTACACGGCCGCGGCGGCGGAAAACAGCGGGCCCAGTCTGGCCGTGTCCGCTTATTTTGACGAGGCACGGCTCACCCGCCAGACCTCAAGGGACCAGGCGCTGGCCCTGTTGGAGCAGGCCTGCGCCGGAGAACAGACCAGCCAGGACGTGATCGACGAGTCCATGCGGCAGATAAACGCCATGGCAAGCTGGAACTTGCAGGAGAGCATGCTGGAAAACGAGCTGCTCGCCAAGCAGTTCACCGACTGCGTGGTCACCGTGTCCGGCGAGGGGGTGACCGTGGCGGTGCCCGCGCCGGTGGAGGGCCTGACCGATACCCAGGTGGCCCAGATCACGGAGGCGGTGGTGTCCAATACGGACTATTCGGCCCAGGCGCTCAATATCATCGAGGTCACGGAATAAATTGCTTTTCTTTTTGCTGCTCCTGTGATATAATACTTCCAATCGTGTAATGGGAGGTCATGGGCGATGGCGGAGAACTACATCACCAAGCAGGAGGAAAAGGGCACGGTCAATATCTCGGAGGACGTGGTCGCCGTCATGGTGGGCGCTACCGTGGCCGAGGTGGAGGGCGTCGCCGGACTTGGCAGCCCCAATACGCCGGAGCTGGTGGACCTGTTCGGCCGGAAAAATCCCGTGAAGGGCCTGAAGATCCGGTTCGTTGACGAGCGTATCACCATCGACGTGCTCATCGTTGTCCGCGCCTCCGGCAGCATCACCGACACCGCCGTGCGGGTCCAGGACGCGGTGTGCGGCGAGGTGGAGTCCGTCACCGGGATGAACACGGTGGTGAACGTACACGTGACGGGTATCTCCTTCGACCAGAAATAAACCCGCGGATACTTTCAAAATTGTCGGAGCCCCTGAAAAAGGGGCTCCTGTGTTTGTGGAGGCCGGTATGACCAGAACAGCAGCCAGAGAGATCGCCATCCAGCTGGGCTTTGCCGTGGCCGGCGCGGGCCAGGACCCCGCGGCGGCGACAGCGGATTTTTTTGAGCCGGAGCACTACGCCACCCTGGCCGCCGAGGGGGAGCTGTATCAGGACCCGCCCTCGGAGCGGGAGCTGGATTTTATTTCCCGCAGCGTCGTGGGCGTGGCGGAGCACCGGGAAGAGCTGGACGGGCTTATCGGCAAATACGCCAAGGGCTGGCGGACCGAGCGCATCAGCCGTACCGCCGCCGCCATATTGCGCCAGGCCATGTTCGAGGTGCTGTATATGCCCGACGTGCCGGATAAGGCGTCCATGGACGAGGCGGTGGAGCTGGCCAAGGGCTATGAGGACCGGGACGTGGTCAGCTTCATAAACGGCGTGCTGGGCGGCTTTTACCGGGGCGAGATCGAAAAAGAGGACAAGCCCGATGACTGAGACGGCGTTCACGGTCTCGGCCCTGAACGAGTATATCAAGGGGCTTTTTGACCTGGACCCGCTGCTGGGCCGGGTGGCGGTGAAGGGGGAGCTGTCGAATTATAAGATATACCCCTCCGGGCACCACTATTTCACGTTGAAGGACGCGGAGAGCAGCATCCGGTGCGTCATGTTCCGGTCCAGCGCGGGGAAACTCCGGTTCCGGCCGGAGAGCGGCATGTCCGTCACGGCCACGGGGCGGGTCAGCGTCTATCCCCGTGACGGGGCCTATCAGCTCTACGTGTCCGATCTGATGCCGGAGGGCGCCGGGGACCTGCAGGTGGCCTTTGAGCAGCTCAAGGCCAAGCTGGCCGCCGAGGGCCTTTTCGACCCGGCGCACAAAAAGCCCCTGCCGGCCTTTCCAAGGCGGGTGGCGGTGATAACAAGCGGCGCGGGCGCGGCGGTGCACGATATCATAAGGGTGCTGGGCCGGCGCTGGCCGCTGGCGAAAATACTGGTCCTGCCCGTGCGGGTCCAGGGGGCGGAGGCCCCGCCGGAGATCGTGGGGGCCATACGGTACGCCAACCGATGGCAGGTGGCGGACGTGATCATAACCGGCCGGGGCGGCGGGTCCATGGAGGATCTGTGGGCCTTCAACGACGAGCGGGTGGCAAGGGCCATTTACCAGTCGGAGATACCGGTGGTGTCCGCCGTGGGGCATGAGCCGGACGTGACCATTTCGGACTATGTGGCGGACCGGCGGGCGGCAACGCCGTCCAACGCGGCGGAGATCGTGGGGCCGGACATGGAGGAAGTGGCGGCGTGGGCTGCGCAGACCAACATCCGGCTGGGGCAGGCGATGGCGAAGAAGCTGGACACCCTGTCCCGGCGGCTTTCCGAACTGGCGGCGCGGCCGGCGCTGACGGACCCGGAGGTATATCTGGGGACAAAGCGGATGGCGCTGGATTACGCCAGGTCCAATCTCACGGCGGCGGGGGAGAAGCGCACCGGCGAAAAGCGGCGGGCCTACGTGGCCCTGGCGGCCAAGCTGGACGCGCTGAGTCCCTTGAAGGTGCTCAGCCGTGGGTACGCCATCGCGGAGAAGGACGGCGCGGCGCTGCGCACAGCGGCCCAGGCCCACAAGGGCGATAAGATCAACGTGCGGCTGTCCGGCGGGAGCCTGGACTGCCTGGTGGAGGAAGTACATGATGGCGAAAAAAGAGATGACGTTTGAGCAGTCTTTGACCAGGCTGGAGGAGATCGTGAAGAGCCTGGAAAAGGGCGACGCGCCGCTGGCGGAGAGCCTGGGCCTTTTCGAGGAAGGCGCGGGGCTGCTGCGCGCATGCGGCAAGATGCTGGACGAGGCGGAGCAAAAGGTGGTCCAGCTGCGCAAGGGGCCGGACGGCGCGCCGGAAGAGCTGCCGTTCCAGTGAGGTGCCGTCATGGACCCGATGGAGAGATACGAAAAGTACCGGGCGATGGCGGACTATTGGCTGGAAGGCCGGTTCGCGCCTGTGGGCGACGGTTTTGACGGGCTGCGCCAGGCGATGGCGTATACGCTCACGACCGGGGGCAAGCGGGTGCGGCCGGTGCTGTGCCTGGAATTTGCCCGGTTATGCGGCGCGGACCCGGAGGACGTGCTGCCGGTGGCGTGCGCGGTGGAGCTGCTGCACACCTACAGCCTTATCCACGACGACCTGCCATGTATGGACGACGCCGGTGAGCGCCGGGGACAGCCGTCGAGCCACATCAAATTCGGCGAGGCCAACGCTGTGCTGGCCGGGGACTGCTTGCAGGCGGAGGCCTTCGCCGCCGTGTGCGACGGGGAGATACCGGCGGAGGATAAGTTTCGCTGCTGCCGTATCTTGAGCGAGGCCGCCGGGATAGGCGGCGTATGCGGCGGGCAGTTCATGGACCTGAGCGGGGCAGAGCCCACGGCGGACACGCTCACCGCCACGGACGAGGCCAAGACCGCCGCGTTGATCGCCGCCGCCTGCGCTATGGGCGCGGCTGCCGCCGGTGCGGATGAGGAAACCGTAAACGCGGCCAGGGATTTCGGCGCGGCGCTGGGGATGGCCTTCCAGTGCCGGGACGATCTGCTGGACGGCGACGGGTTCTGCGCCCTGCTGGGGCCGGAGAAGTGCCAGGAGATGACCGAGGCGTACACCAGGGACGCATACAGGCTGCTGGAAGCGTTCGACGACACGGATTTTCTGCGGGCACTGACGGAAAAGCTGGCCGGCCGGGAGAGTTGAAAAGTATTCATTTTGTAATGAAAATATGCAAAAACCGCCTTGCATTTCAGGGCGGTTTTTGCTATGATGAGGAAACTGTGCGACGAGTAACGCGGTTTTGCGGATAAATTTTTGGTGTGGTTTGCTATGAGCCTTTTGGAGAATATACACGGCCCGGAGGACGTGCGGGCCCTGCCGCCGGAGGCGCTGGACCAGCTGTGCGCGGAGATACGGGC
>CANQKA010000070.1 GCA_947624395.1 uncultured Oscillospiraceae bacterium | reverse complement strand
GTGTCATAAAGATAGATGACCGGCACGATGGTGGAGCCCTCCGTCTGCACCGGGGAGAAGAGCTTCGACCAGAGATAAAACGTGGCGGCGTTGATGGTCCAGAAGGTGATGGTGGTCTTCACGATGCCCTTCAAAAGGGGCAGGGTGATGGAGAAAAACTGCCGCGCCTTGCTGGCCCCGTCGATGGTGGCGGCCTCGTACAGGTCCGTGGGGATGCCCTCGATGCCGCTGATGTAGATGAGCATGTAGTAGCCGATGCTGCCGTAGATGAACGCGGCGATCATGGCCCAGAGCTTGGCGTCCGTGCCCAGCCAGCGAATTTTGTCGAAGCCCAGGAAGGTGACAAGCTGGTTCAAAAGGCCGTAATCGTAGTTGAATATGTACTGCACCCACATGGTGGCCAGGGCCACGGCGGAGATAACGTTGGGCAGGTAGATGGCCGCCCGGAAAAAACCCTGAAAGCGTATCTTGCTGGTGAGTATCACCGCGATAAGCAGCGACAGGGCCAGGGTTATCACACCGCCCACGATCCATATCGCCAGGAAGTTTTTCATGGACGTGATGAATCCGGCGTTGTGGAAGATCTTGTCGTAATTCGCCAGGCCGTTAAAGCTCCACGCGTCCAGGTCCGCCGTCACGCTCTCCACCCGGAAAAAGCTCATGGCGACCGTGCGCAGCACGGGATAGACGTACATCAGCAGCAGACATATCACCGTGGGCGCGATAAAGAAAAAGATAAGGACGCGGTTTTTCTTCATACTCATAAAAGGTCCCCCTTTTCGCGCAGTTAAAAAAACAGGCGGCACCGAAGTGCCGCCTGAAACAGTTGGGAATTACTCGTACAGGGCGTCCATGGCGGCGCAGAAGTCAGCGCCCGTCTCGTACTTGCCCTCGAACAGTTCCGTGAACATGTCCTTCATGGTCTGCCAGGCCGGGTGGGTGTTCAGGGAGCCGCACCAGCTCATGGGCTTCTCGGCGGCCAGCAGGGTCTCCACCGCGCCGGGCAGGGAGGTGCACTCGTTGGTGGGGTCGGCGGGGATCTGGGCGGCGTCGTCGGCCAGCTTCTGGCCCCACTCGCCGGTGGTCAGGAACAGAGCGAAGTCAAAGGCCTCCTGGGCGTGCTCGCTGTAGGAGGGGATGGCCAGGGAGTTGGCGCCCATGTAAGCGTCAGCGGAAGCGCCGCCCTCCACGGTGGGATAGTTGAACAGGCCCCAGTTGACCTCGGTGCCGGTGTTGGCGTCCACCTCGGCGGTCACATAGTCGGCGCAGACGACCATCGCGGCCAGACCCAGACCGATCTTGTTCTGGCTGGCGGGATACTCGTCGGGAGCGCCCTCGGCCAGGTAGCCGGCGTTGACCAGGTCGATGATCTCCTGCGCGGCGGCGACAGCGCCCTCGTTCTCGGCCCAGCCGCCGTTGTCACGCAGCTCGGCGATGCCGTCCTCGCCAATGTGGCGGACCAGCTGATAGTAGAAGGTGAAGTTGGTGTAAGCGCCGTCCTGCGCCAAGGGGTCGATGCCCGCGTCCTTCAGCTTGGCGCAAGCGTCCAGGAACTCGGTCCAGGTGGTGGGAGCGGCCTCGATGCCGGCGGCCTCAAAGGCGTCCTTGTCATAGAACACGCCGCCCACGTTGGGCTGCTCGGGGATGCTGTTCAGGTAGCCGGCCCACTCGATGGCCTGGTTGTTGAAGCAGGGATAGCCCTCGTACCCGGCGGCCTCGGCCATCTCGGTCAGGTCATAGGTGTAGGGAGCATAGACCTGGCCGATGCGGGTGTAGTCATCGTCGAACAGGTCGAAAGCCTCGCCGGCCTCAAGAGCAGCGGACAGAAGGGTGTTGATGTCGCGGCCCTTCCACTCGATGTTCACGTGCACGCCGGTCTCGGCCTCGTAGGCCTCGGCAGCCTCGGCGATGACGTTGGCCTGGGGCTCGCCCTCGTTCCACATGGACCAGTAGGTGATCTCGACGGCATCGTCCGCCAGGGCAAACGCGCCCAGAGACAGGACCATGACCAGCGCGAGAGTCAGGCTGAGAAGTTTCTTCATGGATCGTTCCTCCTAAAATAATTTTTGATTTTTCGTTTTGTATGGCTCGTTTCTGACCGTTCCTGGCTCAAGTATATACCTTTGCCCAGCGAAAACAATAAAGATATTGTTCTCATTTTTATAAATGTTGCTATTTTTATGTATTTTCGCTTAATCGGGCGAGAATAGGGGGAGGTATTTCGTGGAAATTTAATAATTTGCTACAGTAAAGCCCCGGCTTTTGCGGGCTGTCTGGCCGTGGGTCGGAAGTTGCAATGGGGCGGAAAGGGCCGTATAATAGCGGCAGAAACACACTCAAAAGGAGGCATGGCCGTGAGCACCAGACAGTACGTCATCCCGCCGGCCGAGCCGGTGCCCGGTCTGGACGGAGCGCGGCTTTTGTACGTCACATGCGCCCGGTACAGCCCGGAGTGGGACAGCGCCCAGCACATCCACGCCTGCGCGGAGATGTTCTTCGTCACCGGCGGCAGCGGCGCGCTGCAGTTGCAGCGGGAGACGGTGCCGTTGGCGGCGGGCGATCTGGTGGCCGTGGACCCGGGCGTGCCCCACACGGAGCAGAGCGGGCCGGCCGACCCCATGCAGTACGTGGTGCTGGGGGTGGACGGGCTGGAGCTGGGCGCGGCGGCCGGCGGGTACGTGCTGCTGCACGGCTTCGCCAACCAGCGGCAGACGGCCGCGTGTCTGGAGATGCTGGTCCATGAGGTGGCCGCCGGCGGCCGTGGCAGCGCCGAGGCGTGCCAGAGCCTGCTGCGCATCTTGCTGATCGGGCTGACGCGGCAGCACCAGTCCGTGCTGTTTCCCGTGCCGGCGGAGCCCAAGTCCAGCCGGGAGTGCGCGCTGGTAAGGCGGTACATCGACGAGCACTTCAAGGAGGCCATCACCCTGGAACAGCTGGCGGCGGTGGCGCATCTCAACAAGTACTATCTCAGCCACGCGTTTCAGAAAGAATACGGCGTGTCGCCCATTCGCTATCTCATGCAGCGGCGTATTCAGGAAAGCCGGTTTCTCCTGGCAAGGACGGACCACAGCCTCTCCCATATCGCCCAGGTGCTGGGCTTTTCCTCGCCCAGCTACTTCTCCCAATGCTTCCGCAGGGCGGAGGGCGTGAGCCCCGCGGCCTACCGCCGCAGCCATCAGACGGGACAATAATAACGCCGGGAGGCTCACAGGAGCCTCCCGACGGTGTTGTATATCAGGGAAAGTTATTTTATGAAGCTGTAGAGGATGTCGGCGACGAAGAGCGCGCCGGGGATGAGACTGACCAGGGCGAAGATGCACTTTTGCAGCCGGCCGGCCAGGTGGGTGGCCATGGGGACCATGAGATAGACCAGTATCAGGCCCGACAGACCGAAAAACAGCACCGACCGGGCGCAGATATAGCCGCCGATGTTGCCCCAGTTCCAGATCTCCGTGTTGTAGTCCCACAGGCGGATGTGCTTGACATGCCAGAAATAATAGCCCACCGCGAATTCCAGCGCGCCGGATGATATGGTCCCCAGCAGGAACACCGCCCAGGGCCGCTTGCGGAACCGGTAAGCCAGCAGCAGGATGAAGGTGGCGCCGTAGGCGTAAATGGGTATCCAGGGGCCAAGGGTGGTGCCCCGCTTGACGAAATGGCCCAGGTCGATGCGGTAAAATATGGTCTCGTACACAAAGCCGAAAACGCCGCTCAGCACGAACAGCAGCATGAATATCTGGAACTTCTGCCAGCGGGAGAAATCGTGCTTTTCTCCGGCCCAGGCTTTCAGCGCGGCAATGGGATGCATAGATCGCCCTCCCCGTCGTTTTTTGCCATTGTAGCACGTGGGAAATGGCGCGTCAACGGGCCCTGGAATGCTCCCGCAAAAGCGCCACGAATTCCCGGACGATGGGGCGTTGGTCCTCTTTGTGGGTGCAGAGCACGCAGGATATGCTCTCTTCACAGGCAAAGGGCGTCCAGGCAAATTCGGGATTGTGGTCATTGAGAAAACCCGGCGAAAGGCACACGCCCTTTTCCGCCGCCACGTTGGTCAGCGTGGTCTCATGGTCGGCGCTGTTGAAGTAGTTCACCCTGCCCCCGGCGATGATACGCTGCTGGACCTTTTTCAGAGTGGGCGGTGATCCGCCGCCGATCATCAGCGTCCGGCCCGCCAGGTCCTCCATCGTGACCCGCTCTTTTTTCGCCAGGGGGTCGTCAGGCAGGGTGATGAGATAGATGGGACTATCATAAAAGGGTTCGATACGGATGTCGGAGATGTGCCGGACGCTGGTTTCCAGGGCAAACAGCACGTCCGTCTCACCCTTCAAAAACTGGTCTATGGAATTTGTATAGGAGTAGACTGGCGTGACGGAGACGGCGGGGTGGAGTTGGGCGAACCGGCCCATGAGCCGGGGCAGGTCATAGATGGCCGAGCGGACGGGCATGCCGATGGAGATGTTCTCCGCGTACCGGGCGCTGAAATTCTGGGCCTGCTCCACGGCGTTATTAAGCTCCTGGCGGACGTTCCGCAGGGTGACGCAAAACTGCTCGCCCGCCGGCGTCAGCGCCGCGCCCTTGCCAGAGCGGACGAAAATGGCAAAACCCAGCTCGTCCTCTACTGCCTTGATGTGATAGCTCAAAGTGGACTGGGCCATAAAGAGATTCTCCGCCGCACGGTTGAAATTGTGGGTCTGGGCCACCTCCAAAATGGCGTCCATGTCTTTTGTGGTCATGTTGCTCACCTGTATAATCAATATTTTCAATCAATAATCTAATACTTCGTTTGGATTTCTTGATTGTACAATGCTATACTGGTCCTGTCAAGAACAATCAAGGAGGAGCACCCCATGTCTGACTATTTTGGAAAAGAGACGCCCAAGCTGGGATTTGGCCTGATGCGCCTGCCCAAAAAGGGCATCAAGACGGACATCGAGCAGGTCAAGCAAATGGTGGACCTGTTCATGGCTGCGGGCTTTACATACTTTGACACCGCCTATGTGTACGGCACGTCGGAATCGGACATCAAAAAGGCCCTGGTGGATCGCCATCCCAGAGACAGCTATACCCTGGCCACCAAGCTGAACGCCATGGTGGCCCCCACGGAGAAGATGGCGAAAAAGCAGTTTGAAACCAGCCTGTCCCGCACCGGCGCGGGGTACTTTGATTACTACCTGCTCCACGCCATGATGGAGAACAATCACGGCAAATACGACAAGTTCCATCTCTGGGACTACGTGGCCCAGAAGAAGGCCGACGGGCTGATAAAGCACCTGGGCTTTTCCTTCCACGCCGGACCCAAGCTGCTGGACAAGCTCTTGACCGACCACCCGGAGGTGGATTTCGTCCAGCTGCAAATAAACTACGCCGACTGGGAGAACCCGGACGTGACTTCCCGCGCCAACTACGAGATGGCCCGCTCCCACGGCAAATCCATCGTGGTCATGGAGCCGGTAAAGGGCGGCAATCTGGCGGACCCGCCCGCGGAGGTCAAGAAGCTGTTCGCGGACTACGCCCCCGACGCCTCCCCGGCGTCCTGGGCCATCCGGTTCGTAGCCAGCTTGGACGGCATTATAACTGTCCTGTCCGGCATGAGCAGCGTGGTCCAAATGGAGGACAACCTCTCCTATATGAAGGACTTTAAGCCCCTGAACGAGGACGAGCAGGGCATCATCCGTGAGGCGCAGCGCATTTTGGGTCACTCCGCCGCCATCCCCTGCACGGCGTGCCACTACTGCACCGACGGCTGCCCCAAACAGATACCCATCCCGGACATTTTCGCCGCCGCAAATAAGCAGCTTGGCAACGGCCAGATGGCCCAGGCGAGGGAAGCGTACGCCACTGTGACCAGCGAGGGCCATCGGGCCTCGGACTGCATCGGCTGCAAGCAGTGCGAGCGGGCGTGTCCTCAGCATTTGTCTATCACCAAGTATCTCGGCCAGTGCGCCGAAATGCTGGAAAAGTAAAGGAGAAAACGACATGATCTTAGATCGGAACGAGAACAAAGATGTGGTGGTCCTGCTGGGTGCGGGGGCCATGGGCACCGCCATCGTCCGGCGCGTGGCGGCGGGCAAAAAGATACTGCTGGGCGACATCAGCGAAAAGGCCCTGGAACGGGTGAGCCACGATTTTCAGTACAGCGGCTACGACGTGCAGACTTGCATCGTGGACGCATGCGACCCGGCTTCTTTAAAGGCCTTTGCGGAGAAGGCCGCCTCTCTGGGGCCGGTCAAGATTTTCGTGATGACGGCGGGGGCCTCCCCCAGCCAGGCCAAGCCGGAACATATCATCGCCCTGGACCTTATCGGCACCGCCTACGCCATCGACGCATTCGGCGCGGTCATGGCTCCCGGCGGCGCGGGGCTGGTGGTGGCCAGCCAGACTGGATACATGCCCTCGGCGCTGACCAAAGAGGACGAACAGGCCCTGGCCATGACGCCGGCGGCGGAGCTTGCCAAGCTGCCCTGCCTGGACGGGAGCAAGACGGGCTCTTCCGGCGCGGCCTACATCGTGGCGAAACGGGCCAATCAGCTCCGGGTCCAGGCGGCGGCCGCGACCACCTGGGGTGAGCGCAGGGCCCGCATCAACACCCTGAGCCCTGGCATCATCGTCACGCCCCTGGCCTACGACGAGTTCAACGCCCCCGGCAACACCTATCAGGGCATGATCGACGCCTCTCCGGCCCGGCGCACGGGCACCATAGACGAGATCGCGGCGGCGGGGGCATTCCTGCTGGGGCCGGACGGGGGGTTCATCACCGGCACGGACCTTCTCATCGACGGGGGCGTCATTGCCTCCATGCGGGCGGGGAAATTCGCCCTGGGCAGAAGATAAAAACTGCTGTTTGGAGCATAAAAATCGGAAACGGGCTGCCGTGTGGCAGCCCGTTTTTCAGTTGTTGCCGTTGCCGTTGGCCGGGACGACCGTGGGGGACGGTGTGGTGTTGAGATTCTGGATGGCGGAGCGGTAATCCTCCGCCGCGTCGATGCTGTCGGGCGGGAAGAACTCTTCCACCGGGAAACGTATCCGGGAGAAGAGCGTGCAGGGGTCGTCCTCCGAGCCGGACACGCAGTCCTTGTCGGGCAGGCAGTAGTCGTAAACCGGTACCACCAGCTGGCTGTCCCGCTCCAGGCGGACGATGGAGAACTGCCCCAGGGTGGTCAGCCATATGCGGCTGCCGTCCGTCAGCACCAGGTCCTCGCCAAAGTGGGCCAGGATGGCGGTGGGTATGGCGGAGATGTCCGCCATCAGGCCCGTGGGGCAGGCGTCCGCCACCTTCATGTTCAGGGCGATGGGGTCCACGCACTCGACTACGCCGATGGGCTGGGAGTAGCTGTCGGCAAAGGCGCCGTCAGAGCTGAACACCTTGGCGGAGCCCTCGCTGCCAAAGAGGATGACCCGCTTGTTGAATACGCACAGGCCGTTCACCGGATTCTCGCCGGGGAAGGTGGTGCCGCTGACCTCGTAGAAGTAGGTCACGTCCACGGTGTAGTAGCCCCGGTTGAAGCTTATCTCGTCAACG
Source organism: uncultured Oscillospiraceae bacterium (assembly GCA_947624395.1). Classification (GTDB taxonomy): domain Bacteria; phylum Bacillota; class Clostridia; order Oscillospirales; family Oscillospiraceae; genus CAJOIG01. Next base: position 3,132 of record CANQKA010000070.1, on the reverse strand, counting down.
TCCACATCCGCAAACAGCAGTGTGACCCCCGTGGGCCGCACGCTGAACGCGCTCTCTATGTAGGGTTGGGAACTGACGGTGGGATACACCCGCAGGTCCTCCACGCAGTCCTTGTCGCGGCAGCTGTCGTATATCTTCCTTGTATGGATGCACACGGCTTCGGTGCGATCCTGGCTGTCCGCCATGCTGATACCTCCTGTCTTGCTGGCCGGACGCGCCGGCCGTTTCAGTACAGTCTATGCCACAGGCCGGCAAATGTGAAATACCTTGTAAGGACAGGGCCAACTGTGCTACAATAGGGCAGGGGGGAAGAGAGCTATGGAACATCTGGGATTTATACGGGATAAGCTGGACATCAAGATACTGATCCTGTTCATACTGGAAAAGCTGCCCGGTCCGGTGGAGGCGGTCACGCTGTCGGACCTGGCGCTGTTCGACGGGGGCTTCACCTGGTTCGACTATACGGACTGTCTGGCGGAACTCATTGAGACCGGGCATATCGAGGAAACGGGCGGCAAGTACGCCATTACGGACAAGGGCCGTCGGAACGTGAACACCGTGGCCAGCAGCCTGCCCTACACGGTCCGGGCCAAGGCCGAGCGGCTCACCGCCCCCGTGGCGGCATCCATGCGCCGGTCCAGCATGATCGAGACGGACCTGGAGCACGGCCCCAGGGGCAGCCGGACCGTGAGCATGCGGCTTTCAGACGGCGTGCGGGAGATCGTGTCCATACGGCTGGCCGTGCCGGACGAGGACCAGGCCCGGGCCATCGAAAAGCGCTTCCGGGCCAACGCGGAGGATATCTATAACCGGGTCGTGGAGATACTGACGGGAGAAGAATGATAAAGGGGCTGTCGCAAGACAGCCCCTTTATTGACATAATTTTGTTTACATAATTTACGCTCTCAGTCTCTCCTGCTGGCGGAAGGATGCCAGGACTTCCTCGGTGTCCAGGACCACGGGCGGCTGGATATCCTCGCCCTTGTGGGCGCAGACCGTGGCCAGGTATTCCCCGTCCAGCCAGAACTCATGGAACTGCCAGCCCTCGGGGCCGTGTATCACGTCCTCCTGGTCCAGGCGGAGAAGCTGGTTGCGGCTCACCGCCTTGACCCACGCTTCTTTGCGGGTCCAGATACGGAAGAAGTCACGGTTCTGTTCCTCGTGGGGCTGCTCCGCCAGCCAGTCCCGCTCCCGGAAGTGGAACCGGCGGGCCACCGACATGTGCACAGGCCGTATCTGCTGCACGTCCGCGCCGATCTCGTGGTCGCTGATGGCGCACATGGCGTATGGTCCGGAGTGGGACAGGCTGAAGTGCAGGTCCTCCCGCTGGGCGAACACAGGCTTGCCCGCCTGCAAAAACCGCACCGGTTCCTCCGGCTCCACGCCGTGCTTCTCCACCGCGTACCGCCACAGCAGACCAGCCCCCAGGCTGGCCTCACGGGCCGGGGCGTAATGCAGCCGCTCCATCCGCCGGCGCCGCCACCGGGGCAGGTAGTACGTCCCTTCCTCCGTCAGGGGCTCCGCCGGTTTTTTCAAAATGAAGATCTCTGTCATTTTTCTCACCAACTCGCGTTATACCAGTAATGATAGATGGCGTGATTCTGGATATGGAACAGGTCGAGATCCGCGTGCCGGTACTGGCGGGCATCCTCCAGCTCCACATCGTAGATCCAGTCGATCCCATCCTCCGGGATGACCACGAAGGAGTGGGGCGCGAACCGCTCGTTGACCTCAGCCGCCACGATGTAGGCGTTCTCGCCCAGGGCACGGGCCAGAAGGCCGAAGGTCGCGGCGTAGCCGTAGCAGGTGCCGCCGCCGTACTTGAAAAACCGGGCCGCCCGCTCGTTGATCCAGTCGGTGCTGCCCACGCTCTCCGGGTACAGGTCCTCGGGCACGTGCTTGTACTCGAAGTTGTCCTTGACGTAAAGATACGCCGCCTGCAGGGCCTCCACGCCCTCCAATTCATTGGCGCCGCTGGCCGCCAGCGCCTGGGTGAGCTTTTCGTCCAGGTCTGTGTCGCCGGTGGTATAGCGCCCGTCCGGGCCGAAAGCCCACACGCCGTCCGTCGTGTCCCGGACAAGCTCGCCGTTTTCGTCCGCCTCGTACAGCCAACCGTACATGCGAAATACGCCCGCCTCCCGCACGGGGATGGCCCCGGCCAGACAGGCGTCGGCCATATAGGGCCACGCCCAGTCATCCTGGCTCACGTCCGAGGGCATCAGTCCCGCGTTGAACAGCGCCTGGCTCTGGGGCTCCGGCTCACGCCCTGCCAGCCGTTCCAGCACGATGGCGGCCTCCCGCCGGGTGACGATCTGGGCGCTGTCCGCCGTGGACGGGTCGTCCAGCAGCGCGCCTTTGGACACGGCCGTGGCCACGGCGCGCACCCAGGTCTGCTCATCGCCCTGCATCATCAGGCCCAGCCGGTCCAGGGTCTCCGCCAGGTCGGCGCGGGTCACGCCCGCGTCCGGCTGAAAGGTCACGCCCGGGTCCAATATGCCCGCCTGGATAAGACCGGCCGCGCCGCGGTACATGCCTTCCCGGCCCGTCTCGCCCAGCCACATGGCCGACGCGGGCTGGGGCAGTCCGTCCGCCAGGGCGTTGGCCGCTCGCGCCAGCTCCCCCCAGGTGAGCGCTCCCTCCGGATGGAACGCCCCGTCTTTGCTCCCATCCAGCAGCGCCGGGTGATCGGTCCGGTCTGACAGGGACAGGGTACAGGGGTCCTGCTCGGGCGCCGGCGCTTCATCAGCCCGTCCTATGGCACACAGGCCCGTCAGCGCTACAGCCGCCGCCAGCACGGCAAGACAGCATCTGCACAACTTCCTCATAGCCAAGCGAGACGCCCCGTTCCGGTCAGAACGGGACGTGCAGTCCTTTCTATCAACAGCTGCACGCACACCGGACCTTCCGCTGGCTGTTCACACGGCGGAGTTCCTCAAAGTGCGCGTACATCCTGTGCTTTCTCTTGCGTACAGTTTACAATATCTGTAAAATAAATGCAAGCTGTCACATACTGGCAGTTACGACGAAAGTACTTCCGCTGCTTTTAACTTTTTGCACGAAAGCGTCGTCCTTTTGCCAAAAAATCCGGAAACTCTCTGTAAAATACGGCTAATCGTTCAAAACTTGTCTGGT
>CANQKA010000069.1 GCA_947624395.1 uncultured Oscillospiraceae bacterium | reverse complement strand
CCGCTTGCGCGGTGTAGATAAGGAGACAGCATCATGATCACAGCAGTCGTGGGTATCAACTGGGGCGACGAGGGCAAAGGCCGGATGGTGGACCTGCTCAGCAGCCAATACGACATCGTCTCCCGCTATCAGGGCGGCAACAACGCCGGCCACACGGTGGTCAACGAGCGGGGCAAATTCATCCTGCACCTGCTCCCCTCCGGCATCCTGCGGCCCGAGGCGGTGAACGTCATGGGCCCGGGCATGGTGGTGGACCTGGAACAGTTCGCCAAGGAGGTGGACGATCTGCGCGCCCACGGTGTGTCCATCACGCCGGAGAACCTGAAGATAAGCGACAGGCTCACCGTCTGCATGCCATACCACCCCCTCCTGGACGGCCTGGAAGAGGACCGCATGGGGGCCAAAAAGCAGGGCTCTACCCGCCGGGGCATCGGCCCGGTGTACTCGGACAAGTATATGCGCAAGTCCATCCGCATGGGCGATCTGCTGTTCCCGGATGTGCTGAAAGAGCGCATTGACGAGATCGTGGAGTGGAAAAACCTGACCGTGGCAAAGGGCTACGGCCACGAGCCCCTGGACCCGGTGGTCATGTACGACTGGGTGATGAAGTTCGGCGGGCCGTTCATCGACCATATCACCGACACCACCGAGTATCTCACCGCGGCCACGGATGGCGGCAAGAGCCTTCTCTTGGAGGCCCAGCTCGGGGCCCTGCGGGACCTGGACTACGGCATCTTCCCCTACACGTCCTCGTCCAGCACCCTGGCCTCCTACGCCCCCATCGGCGCGGGCATCCCGTTTAAAAAGCTGGACAGCGTGGTGGGCATCACCAAGGCATATTCCTCCGCCGTGGGCGGCGGGCCTTTCGTGTGCGAGTTTTCCGGCGACGAGGCCGTGGCCCTGCGGGAAGCCGGCGGCGAGTACGGCGCGTCCACGGGCCGGCCCCGGCGTGTGGGCGGCTTTGACGTGATCGCCAGCCGCTTTGGCGTGAAGATGCAGGGGGCCACGGAGCTGGCGCTTACCAAGCTGGACGTGCTCTCGGGCTTTGAAAAAATACCCGTGTGCGTGGACTATGAGCTGGACGGGGAGCGCATCGGCCGCTTCCCCCTGGAACCGGCGCTGGAAAAGTGCAAGCCCGTGTACGAGTACCGGGAGGGCTTTTCCGGGGACATCACCGGCTGCCGGAAGTTCGCGGACCTGCCCAAGGCCGCACAGGCCTATGTGCGCTATTTGGAGGAGGCGGTGGATTGCAAGTTCACCTACATCTCCGTGGGCGCCGGCCGGGATGAATACATATACATGGGATAAGAAAAAAGCCCGCTCCGCGAGCGGGCTTTTTCACTTCTTTAAGCCCCCTTGTCAAAGGGGGGTGGCCCGAAGGGCCGGGGGGATTGCTGCAAGATAGACACCAATCCCCCAGTCACCGCCTTGCGGCGGCGACAGCCCCCTTTCACAAGGGGGCCTTTCAATAAGGATAAGGAGAAACTATCATGCGAGACTACAAACAGGAATTTGAAAACCGCGTCGCGTTCATCCGGGACACCCTGGCGGCCAGCGGCTTAAAGGGCATCGTGTACGGAAACTCCGGCGGCAAGGACTGCACATTGGTGGGCATTCTCTGCAAGGCCGCGTGCGATAACACCGTGGGCGTGCTCATGCCCTGCGCGTCAAAGCGCAACTTCAGCATCGACCTGGCCGACGGCAGGGCCGTGGCGGAAAAGTACGGCATCGAGACGCGCCTGGTGGACCTGACCCCGGTGCGGGAGGCGGAGCTGAAAGCGTTGGAAGGCGTCACGGACATGACCGACGCCGCCGTGGCCAACATCGCCCCCCGGCTGCGGATGACCACCCTGTACGCCATCGCCGGAGCCGAGGGCCGTCTTGTGGCCGGCACCGGCAACCGGAGCGAGGCGTATATGGGCTACTTCACCAAGTGGGGCGACGGCGCCCACGACTTCAACCCCATCGCCGACCTGACCGTGACGGAGATCTACGAGTTTCTGGCCTGGCTGGACGCGCCCATGTCCATCCGGACCAAGGCCCCGTCGGCGGGGCTTTTCGAGGGCCAGACCGACGAGACGGAAATGGGCGTGAGCTACGCCGCCATCGACGAGTTTTTGCTCCACGGCGAGGCCACGGAAAAGGACCGGGCCGTCATCGACCGGTTCCACGCCATCAGCGAGCATAAGCGCCGGCCCATCGCCGCCTATCCCGGGGAGAAGTGACCATGGACTATCTGCAAGCGTCCCTGGAAGCCCACTACCGCTGGCGGGGCAAGCTGTCCATCGAGCCCAAGGCCCCGGCGGACAGCGCCGAGGCATTGTCCCTGGCGTACACGCCGGGCGTGGCCGCGCCCTGTCTGGAGATACAAAAGGACCCGGCCAGGAGCTACGAGCTCACCGGCCGGTGGAACACCGTGGCCGTGGTCACGGACGGCTCCGCCGTGCTGGGCCTGGGGGACATCGGCCCGGAGGCGGGCATGCCCGTGATGGAGGGCAAGTGCGTGCTGTTCAAGACCTTCGGCGGCGTGGACGCGGTGCCCCTGTGCATCCGCAGCAAGGACCCGGACGACATCGTGCGCACCGTTTCCCTGCTGGCCGGGTCCTTCGGCGGCGTCAACCTGGAGGATATCGCCGCCCCCCGGTGCTTCGAGATAGAAGAACGCCTCAAGGCCGCGTGCGACATCCCCGTATTCCATGACGACCAGCACGGCACCGCCGTCACCGCCCTGGCGGGGCTTTTGAACGCCTTAAAAGTAGTAGGCAAGCGGCTGGAAGACGTGCGGATCGTGGTCAACGGGGCCGGGGCCGCCGGCACCGCCATCGCGAGATTTTTGACCGACGCCGGCGCGGGGGACGTGATCGTATGCGACCGGTCGGGGGCCATCGCCGCAGGGCGGGCGGGTCTGAACCCCGCCAAAGAGGCCCTGGCCGACGTCACCAATAAGACCGGCCTCGTCGGTACCCTGGCTGACGCGGTGCGCGGCGCGGACGTGTTCATCGGCGTGTCCGCCCCCGGCGTGCTCACGGGCCAAATGGTCCGGACCATGGCCCGCGACCCCATCATCTTCGCCTGCGCCAACCCCACGCCGGAGATATTTCCCGACGAGGCAAAGGCCAACGGCGCGGCCGTGGTCGCCACGGGCCGCAGCGACCTTCCCAACCAGCTCAACAATGTGCTGGCCTTCCCCGGCATCTTCCGGGGGGCGTTGGACGTGCGGGCTCGGGACATCGACCACGGCATGAAGCTGGCCGCCGCCCACGCCCTGGCGGACCTGGTGGGCGACAGCGAGCGCAGCGCGGACCACATCATCCCCAAACCCTTCGACCCAAGGGTCCGGAACGCCGTTGCCACCGCCGTGGCGCAAGCGGCGAGAAAGTCCGGGGTCGCGAGGATATAAGTTTACATAATATCATTATCTCTCCTTCCGACGCGGCGAAGCCGCGCCACCTCCCTCGTCAGAGGGAGGCTTTTTTCAATAAATTTTCCATATAAAAAGGCCCCCTCTGACGAGGGGGCTGTCAGCGCCTATGGCGCTGACTGGGGGAGAGAAATTATTCTCCTTTTATATACGCTTCCCGTTCTTTTTTGAACTGCTCCGTTTCGGCGAAGCCGCAGGAGAACATCTCCGGGCAGAAGCCCCGGTACACGCACTCCCGGACCATGCAGGAGGCCAGCTCCGGCTCCACCTTGGCCACCTCGTCCTTCACAAGCTGCCAAGCGGCGCGAGTCTCCGGGCTGGCGCAGTTGCAAAGGCGCTTGCGGCTGATGTTGATCATGGCCTGACCGTCCGCCTCGCACTCATGGTTCACCGGCGCGCCCTGGGGAAGCTCGGTCCGGTCCGTGCCGGTCCGGTCGGTCCGCTGTGTCTTGACAAAGTGCTCGATGCCGAACTTATGGCGCACGAAATGCACGCTCACCCAATAGGGCAGGTCCACCCACCGCCAGGCGAATTTCATCTTCCGGATGGGCGAGTGCTCCGCCATTATGAGCTTGCGCTTCCAGGCCGAGTCGGGATAGGCGCCCTTCGTCTTGCCCACGGTGTTCATGGTGGCGTTTTTGATGTCCTGCCAGTTGTCCTCATGCTGGAAAAACAGTATCCTGGTGTCAAGCTCGGCCATATCCCGGTCCTCCCTGTTGTTTTTTCACAGTATAGCACGGGAACAGCAAAAAATCAAAATCGAGAATTCGCGAGATATATGCCGCAAAATCGAGATACAGCGAGTAAACGCAGAATTTTTAAAAATTCCTGTTGACACTTTCTTCCGCTTGTGCTATAAAGATAGAGCGCCTTTTGACGGGCGCGGTGAATTTGTCAAAACATTTTTCAATATTCGGAGGAACACGAATGAGCACGACAATGGTAAAACCTGCCGATGTCGTCCGCAAGTGGTACGTCCTCGACGCCGCCGGCAAGCCCATGGGCAAGACCGCGGTGATCGCGGCGGACCTGCTGCGGGGCAAGCGGAAGGTGGATTACACCCCCCATGTGGACTGCGGCGATTACGTCATCATCATCAACGCCGCCGACGCGGTCCTGACCGGCAAGAAGCTGGAGCAGAAATACTATCGCACCCACTCCGGCTATCCCGGCGGCCTGCATGAGACCCAGTACAGCCGCCTGATGGCCACCAAACCGGAACTGGCTATGCGCCTTGCGGTGCGGGGCATGCTCCAGAAGAACGCCATGGCGAAAAACCAGCTGACCCGCCTGCGCGTCTTCCGCGGCAGCGAGCACACCCATCAGGCCCAGAAGCCCGAGATGTATGTGGAAGGAGGCAACAACTAATGGCTACCTATCAGTCCAAGCGCCCGTACCTTTACGGCACCGGCCGGCGTAAGAGCTCCGTTGCCCGCGTCCACCTGATCCCCGGCGGCACCGGCGTCATCACCATCAACGGCCGCAGCATCGACGATTACTTCGGTCTGGAGACCCTGAAGCTCATCGTCCGTCAGCCCCTGGTCACCACCGGCACCACCGACAAGGTGGACATCGAGGCCACCGTGTCCGGCGGCGGCGTCACCGGCCAGGCCGGCGCCATCCGCCACGGCATCGCCCGCGCCCTGCTGCTGGTCAACGAGGAATACCGCGCGCCCCTGAAGGCCGCCGGCTTCCTGACCCGCGACCCGCGCATGAAGGAGCGCAAGAAGTACGGCCTCAAAGCCGCCCGCCGCGCCCCCCAGTTCAGCAAGCGCTGATTTCCCCATCAATACACCAAAAACCCGGAAACCGCAACGGTTTCCGGGTTTTTCGTTTGAAACAGTCTAACGCCGTTTTAACTGTTTTGTCAAAATCATTTCCCCCCTACTGTTGCACTTGATACTATAATTCACCGTAACTTAAAAAAGATATAGAGGTTTTATCATGACAAATTTCGATGCACTTTTAAAGGGGTTGTATGCTTTTATCGGCCCTGTTATTGTAGGTATAGTGTCAGGTGTCATATCGGCAATTCTTTTCCACTGCATTCTAAAACGGACTTCACCTAAATTAAAAATATCTGACAAAATTGAAAAGCGTAAAATTAATAACAAGATCCTTTATCATATTAAAGTTGTCAACCTGAGGCGGAGATTCGCGGTAAATGTAACCCCTTTCCTAGAACTAGTTCACAGCGAAAATGGCCCAGATGGTCCTATTTTACGATATATGCCGATAAAAGTATATGCCGAGGACATACCATATATTGATCCATATAAAAGAAAAGATAAGGAAAGCAAATACGCGGTTCGTTTTGAAATAACGAACGATCTGGAACAAATATGGGCGGATGACACCATGCATTATCTCCACCTTAGGATTTACTGTAATGATGCATTCAGCGGCTCCGGAAAGTTTTTTGATATAACCTATCACAAGCGTAATTGCATAGTTAAAGGCGCTTTCAAAACTGGGAAATCTGTGGAGATAGTCTCAGATTAACATGCTAACGTTTTTCATGAACTCTGAAACGCGTGATTATTTTATAAATGCCCTGCGGAGGCACTTGACTGGCATTTTGAGATATGTCAATTCTGTGCCGCGTGTGATTAAAATGGGAAAGGCTTGTTTTCTTTCGAAAACAAGCCTTTTTGCCTCCCGATGGTGGAGATAAGCGGGATCGAACCGCTGACCTCTTGAATGCCATTCAAGCGCTCTCCCAGCTGAGCTATACCCCCAGAACGCGCTTATGATAGCACATCGCCCACTGATTGTCAATCTTTTTTTGCGCGTTGGCGCCTCAATCTTTTTAATGAGGACCGGTTTGCCGGTCCTCATCGTCTTCAGGAGCGTTCCCAGCTCACGCCCAGGGGTTTTCTGTGGGATAGGGCAGGGATTTGGGCTGGTTGTAGGCGATGTCGCAAACGCCCAGGAGCTTGAACACCTCGAAAAGCGCTTTGCCATAATGGCCGAAAGCCACGGCCCCGTGGTGGGGATAGCGCTTCTGTATCAGCACGTGGCGGTAGAACCGGCCCATCTCCGGGATGGCGAAGATGCCGATGCCGCCGAAGCTCCGGGTGGGTACGTCCAGGACCTCGCCCTGGGCGATGTAGGCCCGCAGGGTCCCTTCCGAATCGCACTGCAGGCGATAGAACGTGATATCCCCGGCGGCGATGTCGCCTTCCAGCGTACCCCGGGTGAAGTCCGGGTCGGACCCCTTGGGCTCCAGGAGCCGGTGCTGTATCAGCTGGTATTTCACCGCACGGCTGGAACACAGCTTGCACTCGGGCGTGTTGCCGCAGTGGAAGCCCATGAAGGTGTCGGTCAGCTTGTACCCCAGCTTTTCGATGCCGTCCTCATCGTAGATGTACTTGGGCACGGAGTTGTTGATATCCAAAAGCGTCACCGTGTCGCCGGACACGCACATGCCGATGTACTCCGAAAGCGCGCCGTAGATGTCCACCTCGCAGGACACGGGGATGCCCCGGCTGGCCAGACGAGAGTTTACATAACAAGGCTCAAACCCGAAAGCCTCCGGGAACGCCGGCCAGCACTTGTCGGCAAAGGCCACGTACTTGCGGGCGCCCTTGTGGGCCTCCGCCCAATCCAGCAGCGTCAGCTCGAACTGGGCCATCCGGGCCAGCAGGTCGGGGTAATACTTGCCCTCGCCCATCTCGGCGGCCATCTCCTTGCACACGCCCTCGATGCGCTCGTCGCCGGCGTGGGCCTTGTAGCTGACCAGCAGGTCCAGCTCGGAGTTTTCCTCGATCTCCACGCCCAGCTCGTACAGGCCCTTGATGGGCGCGTTGCAGGCGAAGAAGTCCTGAGGCCGGGGGCCGAAGGTGATGATCTTCAGGTCTTTGAGGCCCAAAATGGCCCGGGCGATGGGGATGAACTCACCGATTTTCTCCGCCAGCTCCTCCGCCGTTCCCACCGGGTACTCGGGGATGTAGGCGTTCAAATGGCGCATACCCAGGTTATAGGAGCAGTTGAGCATGCCGCAGAAGGCGTCGCCCCGGCCGTTGATCATGTCGCCGTCGCCCTCGGCGGCCGCCACGTACATGCAGGGACCGTCAAAGTTCTTAGCGATCAGCGTCTCCGGCGTCTCCGGGCCGAAGTTGCCCAGGAACACCGCCAGGGCGTTGCACCCGGCCCTGTTCACGTCCTCGACCGCGGCCAGCATGTCCTTCTCGTTCTCCACCGTCACCGGGCACTCGTAGATCTCGCCCTTGTAGGCCTCCACGATGGCCTTGCGCCGACGCTGGCTCAGCTCGATGGGGAAGCAGTCGCGGCTCACCGCCACGATGCCCAGCTTTACCACAGGGATGTTAGTTAACATAATTATCTCCTCCTTATCTTTATCGGTTTATGGTCGGGAACACATCTTTCAGCGCGGGGTATATCTTCCGGAACTTCCGATACTGTTCCTCATACCGGGCGCTGATGGCCGGGTCCGGCTCCACCGTGCCGGTGACCTTCACCAGCTTATCGGCGGCCTCCTGCACGGAGGCGTACTCCCCGCATGCCACCGCCGCCAAAATGGCGCCGCCGTAGCCCGGACCTTCCTCGGACTCGATACGCTCCAGGGTCAGAGCGCACACGTTGGCGACGATCTTCCGCCACAGGGGGCTTTTCGCCCCGCCGCCGCAGATACGGCTGGTTTTCACGTCCACGCCCAGCGACCGGGCCACTTCCAGACAGTCCCGTATCCCGAACGCCACGCCCTCCAGCACCGCCTGGGTCATGTCGGCACGGGTATTGTCCATGGTCAGGCCCACGAAGCAGCCTCTGGCGTTGGTGTCGTTGATGGGGCTGCGCTCGCCCATGAGGTAGGGCAGGAAGAACACGTGGTTGGCGCCCAGCTTTTCGTCTGCGATGGGCTTCTGCTCGGCGGCGTAATCGGTGGTGCCCACGATGTCGTCCATCCACCACTTATTGCAGCTGGCGGCGGAGAGCATGCAGCCCATGAGATGATAGTTGCCGTCCGCGTGGGCGAAGGCGTGCAGGGCGTTGTGGGGGTCCACGCCGAATTTTTCGCTGGCGATGAAGATGGTCCCGGAGGTGCCCAGACTGATGTTGCAGGCCTCCTCGCCCACGGTGCCGGTGCCCACCGCCGCGGCCGCGTTGTCCCCGGCTCCGGCGCAGATCTTCACCGTCTGGGGCAAACCCAGTGCCTTTGCCATTTCGGGCTTCAGCGTGCCCACCACCTGGTAGCTCTCGAACACCCGGGCCATTTGCTCTTCCCGCAGACCGCAAATGTCCAGCATTTCCCGGCTCCAGCGCTTGTGCTCCACGTCGAACAGGAGCATGCCGGAGGCGTCGGAGGCGTCGGTGCAGTGCACGCCCGTGAGCACATAGTTTACATAATCTTTCGGCAGCATGATCTTCGCGATACGGGCGAACAGGTCCGGCTCATGCTTTTTCATCCACAGCAGCTTGGGCGCGGTGAAGCCCGCAAAGGCGATGTTGGCGGTGTATTGGGACAGCTTCTCCCTGCCGATGACGCCGTTGAGGTACTCCACCTCTTCCGCCGTGCGGCCGTCGTTCCAGAGGATGGCGGGGCGGAGCACGTTGTCATCCTTATCCAGGGCCACCAGGCCGTGCATTTGCCCGCCGCAGCCGATACCGGCCACCTGGGACTTGTCGAACCCCTCGGTAAGCTCCCGGATGCCCGCCACGGTCTGGCGTATCCAGTCCGCCGGGTCCTGCTCGGACCAGCCGGGGTGGGGGAAGCGCAGGGGGTACTCTTTGGATACGATGTTCAATATCTTCCCTCCGCCGTCCATCAGCAGAAGCTTGACGGCAGAGGTACCAAGATCTACGCCTATGTACAGCATAGCGCGCCTCCTTAAATATAAAAATTCCCCAATGGGATCGGCCGGAAGATTTGCTCCCTTAGTGCATATTCTATAAAATGATTTGTGCTTCGTCAATGATAATTTGCCGTTTCCTCGGCGATTTTATCGTTGGCGCATGGAACTTGGCTGCAAGGGCGAACACGCGCCCAAATCGGCCCGCGGGAACATCCACATGGTCCTGGACTGCGACGTGGCCCTGGGCGGGTATCTGGCGGGCTGTCTGGAAAGCTGGTTCCCGCTGCTGTAAAGATAAGAACGCACCCTGCGCAGTGTGTTCCAGAAAGGGGCCATCGAGTTCAGGGCCTTTAACAGCAGTCCCTAGTTCACATACGGCACAGCGACAACCGCACGGCTGACACTGGCGGCGCTTTGATTTTATATGGGGCCAACCTGCTGCACGGCTTTGTCAACCTGCTGCGTGGCAGGACCGCTGGTTCAAGACAAGTTTTCTTATTTTTTTGCAGATTTCGACAGATTTCGACAAATTTCGCGCTTTGCGAGTGGTATTCTTCAGATAGCAAGTCCCAAAATTCTATCTTATTCTTGAAAGGAGAATAAAACCATGGGAAAACTTCGCGAAATCGTTGATAAGGCCGACAACACCCCAGGGATAACCGAAGATGTGCGGGAAAGCCTCCACTTGCTGATGAGTCTGGCAGAAAACAAGATGAATCTGCTCCAGGACGAGATCGTCATGAAGCTGAAAGACGACAAGTCTCCTGACGCGCTGCGTGTCCCCATCACCAAAATCATCAGCACGTATGTGGAGGCCCGTGCGATCACGAAAGAGCAGACCTCGGAAATACTGCTGAAGGTCTCCAAAACGATCGAAAACATGATCACGGACCACAGCGCAACGGGGATCGTCAACGGTATGGCTAAGCTCGCCACGGATGCCCTGGACACAGTCCTGGGGGTCGGTCAAGGGATGGAGAGGATCGTCACCACTACTATGGTCACCCCGGATTATCCCGCTATCGTGCGGTATGATTTTGGCTGCTGGAATCGGACCATCGAGGCAGAGAACATCCGCAAGCACTGTGAGCATGGCCTCGCCTGCGTCATATACAAATCCGCGGTAGACATCAGCAAACTGTCCTTCAATGATTTTCTGGCTGTCTATTCTCCGGTGCTGAACGCGGCTTTCGGCTCCGATCCGTCCAAGCTGAAGGCGATGGTCAAAGAGGCGAAAAAGACCTACGACCAGTTCAAGCAGGGCAGCAACCCAGGCGGCGGAAACGGGGACCTGGAGCCGCTGGACATGGACAGCGCCATGAAGATCGTTGCCAGCCACGTCAAACTCCAGGGCACCGTCCTGTCCGCCCCCCAAAAGGCCACCGTGGGCGACTTCTGACCGCGTGTGACCGGACGGAACGGTGTTCCGGCCATACCCAAATAAGCAGCGGGGGCGTTTGCCCCCGCTGTTTGTTTATTTTTCGATGTCCGCGCTGTAGTGGCAGCGGGTGAGCACGTCGGCCAGGATGGCGGCCTCGTCGCCGTCAAAA
>CANQKA010000068.1 GCA_947624395.1 uncultured Oscillospiraceae bacterium | reverse complement strand
TTCCCCAACACCCACGTGGAAGAGGGCGAGCTGGACGCCAACTACTTCCAGCACACCCCCTACATGGACACCTTCAACGAGGAAAACGGCACCCATCTTGTGAGCGTGGGCCTGGTCCACTATGAGCCCTTCGGCATCTATCCGGGCAAGACCGCCACGCTGGAAGAGCTGGCCGACGGCGCCACCATCGCCATCCCCAACGACGGCTCCAACGAGACCCGCGCCCTGCTCCTTCTGCAGCAGGAGGGCCTGATCACCCTGGACGAGGGCGTGGACGCCTCCTCCAACGCCACCAAGTACGACATCGTGGAAAATCCCCACGACTATGAGATCATCGAGCAGGAAGCCGCCCAGATCCCTCTGTCTCTGGAGGACGTTGACATCGCCGTCATCAACGGCAACTACGCCCTGCAGGCCGGCCTGAACGCCGGTACCGACGCCCTGGCCGTGGAGGACGCCTCCGGCGACGGCGCCAAGACCTACGCCAACATCCTGTGCGTCAAGGAGGGCAATGAGAACAACGAGGCCATCCTGGCCTTGCTGGATGTCCTGCAGTCCGACGAGGTCGCCCAGTTCATCGACGAGACCTATGAGGGCGCTGTGGTCGCCATCACCGGCGAAGACGAGGCCGAGGAAGAGGCTCCCGCCGAGGACGCCGAGGTCGAGGAGACCGACGACGTGGACCCCGCCGCGTAATTTCATACCGCACAAACTGACCGAGAGGCGGAGGACCATCCTCCGCCTCTTTTTACATGAATTTTACACAAAAAGGGTAGAAGTTGTCATAGGGCATAGGCTATGCTTGTACCTGGGGAGGTGACGCCATGAGCCTGATCTACTGCCTGGAGGACGACGACGCCATCCGCGATCTCATTCTTTACACCCTGAACACCGTGGGCTTTGAGGCCCAGGGCTTTGCGGAGAGCGAGAGCTTTTGGACGGCCCTGGACCAGCGTGCGCCCCAGCTTATCCTGCTGGACATCATGCTTCCCGGCGAGGACGGTATGCAGGTGCTTTCCAAGCTTCGTGCCCGGCCGGACACGGCCGCTCTGCCGGTCATCATGGCCACCGCCAGGGGCACGGAGTTTGACAAGGTATCCGGCCTGGACCTGGGCGCGGACGACTATCTGGTGAAGCCCTTCGGCATGATGGAGATGGTGTCCCGCGTGCGGGCCGTGCTGCGCCGGGCGGGACCGGACAGGACGGCTGAGGTCCTCCGCGCCGGTGGGCTCGTCATGCACACCCGTGAGCACATCGTAGAAGCCGACGGCCAGCGGGTGGCGCTGACATTAAAGGAATACGAGCTTTTGCGCCTGTTTCTGGAAAACCCCGGCCAGGTCTTCGACCGGGACACGCTTCTGCGCCGGATATGGGACACGGACTACGCCGGCGAGACCCGGACCGTGGACGCGCACATCCGCTCTCTCCGGGCCAAGCTTGGTCAGGCCGCGGACTGCATCGAGACGGTCCGTGGCGTGGGCTACCGATTGGAGGAAAGACCGTGACGAGAAAGATATTTCAAGCCCTGTGTCTTGTGGCGTTCACGGTGTTTCTGGCCTCGCTGGTGCTCATCATGGGTGTGCTATACGAGTACTTCTCCCGTGTGGAGATGACCCAGCTTCGCATGCAGACCCAGCTTGCCGCCCAGGGCGTGGAAAAAAGCGGCATGGACTATTTCGACGGCATGGATGTCCGGGACTACCGCATCACCTGGATAGGCCGGGACGGGAGCGTGCTGTATGACAACGACGCGCCCAGCGCCGGTATGGCCAACCACCTGCAGCGGGAGGAAGTGCGTCAGGCACTTGCCGAGGGCTATGGGGAGAGCCACCGCTATTCCGCCACGCTGATGGAGCGCTCGCTCTACACGGCCCAGCGCCTGACGGACGGCTCCGTGCTGCGTCTCGCCATCGCGCAAAACACTGTGCTCACCATGCTTCTGGGGGTGGGGCAGGGCCTCGCCGCCGTGATATTGCTGGCGCTCATCGTCTCCGTGCTGCTGGCCCGACGGCTTTCCCGGCGCATCGTGCAGCCCCTCAACGCCCTGGACCTGGACCGGCCCTTGGAAAACGAGGGCTATCCGGAGATACAGCCGCTGCTGCGCCGTGTTGACGCCCAGCAAAAGCAGCTGCGGGCCCAGGAGCAAATGCGCCGGGAGTTCACCGCCAACGTGTCTCACGAGCTGAAAACGCCGCTGCACGTGATATCCGGCTACGCCGAGCTCATTCAAAACGGCCTGGCGCGGCCCGAGGACGTGGGCGCATTTGCCGGAAAAATATACGACGAGAGCCGGCTCATGGTGAAGCTGGTGGAGGACATCATCCGCCTTTCCCACCTGGACGAGGGCGCGCAGGACATGCGCTTTGAGCCCATCGACCTGTACGCCGTGGCTACAGATGTGGCCGACCAGCTGGAGGCGGAGGCCGCGAGAGCGGACGTGACCCTTTCCGTCACCGGCGAGCCTGTGCCTCTGCTGGCCATAGGCGCGCTTGTCCATTCCATCGTGTTCGATCTTTGCGACAACGCCGTCAAGTATAACCGCCCTGGCGGGCACGTGACCGTGGACGTGCGCCAAACCGGCGCGGCCGGCGTGCTCACGGTCACGGACGACGGCGTGGGCATCCCCCCGGACCAGCAGGAGCACATTTTCGAGCGCTTTTACCGGGGGGAGAAGAGCCACAGCAAATCGGTCCCCGGCACGGGCCTGGGCCTTTCCATCGTCAAGCACGCGGCCCTTGTCCTGGGCGCGGATATCGACCTTACCAGTGCGGTCGGCCAAGGCACCACCGTCACGGTAAGCTTCCCTCTGGACAACTAAATCGGCCAGAACGCGCCGCCGGAGTTTGTGCTCCGGCGGCTTTTTTACGTGGATTTTACACGCCTGTGATATCGGACTTTACAATGGCTCCGTTACAATAAAGCTGGGATAGATGGGAATTATCTCACAACGGAGGCGTATGTATGGATATTTTCGATTTTCTGAGCCTGTTGGGCGGGCTGAGCCTGTTTCTGTTCGGCATGCACGTGATGGGTCAGGCCCTGGAGCGCCGCGCCGGCGGCCGCTTACGGGACATTCTTGGCCGGCTGACCACGAAAAAGGCGGCGGGCCTTTTCACCGGCCTTGCGGTCACGGCTGTCATCCAGAGCTCATCGGCCACTACGGTCATGGTGGTGGGCTTTGTCAACGCCGGCCTCATGACCCTTTCCCAGGCCATCCACGTGATCATGGGCGCGAACATCGGCACCACCGTCACGGCCTGGATACTGTCACTGGCCGGCATCGACGGCGGGAACCTGTTCGTGCAGCTTTTGAAGCCCAGTTCTTTTACCCCGGTGCTGGCCCTGGCCGGCGTCATCCTGTACCTTTTCTGTCGCGGCGACAAGAAGAAGGACACGGGCGCGATACTGCTGGGCTTTGCCACGCTGATGTTCGGCATGCAGACCATGTCCGGCGCGGTGTCCGGCCTTGGCGACGCGCCCGGTTTTCAGCGGCTGTTTCTGCTCTTCAAAAACCCGCTGCTTGGGGTGCTGGCCGGCGCAGCTTTGACGGCGGTGATACAGTCCAGCTCCGCCTCCGTGGGCATTTTACAGGCCCTTGCCGTGACGGGCCAGGTGACCTACGGCGCGGCTATCCCCATCATCATGGGCCAGAACATCGGCACCTGCGTCACGGCGCTGCTGTCCGCCGTGGGGACCAATAAAAACGCCAAACGTGCGGCGCTGGTGCACCTTTGCTTCAACCTTATCGGCACGGCGGTGTGGCTCACGCTCTTCTGCCTGGCCCGCACGTTTCTTGCCCCGGCGCTTCTGGACGAGAGCGCCACCCTTGCCGGCATCGCCGCGGCCCACAGCGTGTTCAACGTGCTGTGCACAGCCCTCATGCTGCCCCTGTCCGGCCAACTGGAAAAGCTGGTCTGCCGCCTTGTACCCGACGCCGTAGGCCGGCAAAACAGCATCGGGGACCTTGCATAATTAAAACGCCTGATATATAATGCTCCCTGACTTACAAAAACGGGCAGTTTTCATGCTGCCAGTACAGGAGAGCCGGTATGGACAAGATCGCTGTTTTGATCCCATGCTACAACGAGGAAAAGACGATCGGCAAGGTCGTGGCGGATTTTGCGAGAGCGCTTCCGGAGGCGGCCATATACGTCTATGACAATTGTTCGACCGACCGGACCGCCCAGGAGGCGAGGCGGGGGGGTAACCGCGTCATCGTCCGCCGTGAGCCGGTCAAGGGAAAGGGCAACGTGATCCGCCGCATGTTCCGGGAGATCGACGCGGCGTGCTACATCATGGTGGACGGCGACGACACATATCCCGCCGAGGCCGCGCCGGCCATGGTGCGGGAGGTGCTGGAGAACAGGGCGGACATGGTCGTGGGTGACCGGCTGTCCTCCACCTACTTCACGGAGAACAAGCGGCCTTTCCACAACTTTGGCAATGTGATCGTCCGGCTGTTCATCAACCGGATATTCAAGTCCGACATCCGGGACGTTATGACCGGCTACCGTGCCTTCAGCTATAATTTTGTCAAGACCTACCCGGTCCTGTCCAGCGGCTTTGAGATAGAGACCGACATGACCATCCACGCGGTCCACAAGAAGATGGCGGTCAGCAACGTCATCGTTGACTACCGGGACCGCCCGGCGGGCAGCGAGTCAAAGCTCAATACGTTTTCCGACGGCGCCAGGGTCCTGCGTACGATCGTGAAGCTGTACAAGAATTATAAGCCCTTTCAGTTTTTCTCGCTCATAGCGGCGGTGCTGGTGCTGATCGCGGCGGCGTTCTTTATCCCTGTCTTTGTGGATTACCTGAAAACCGGCCTGGTGGCGCGATTTCCCACCCTCATCCTCTGCGGCTTTTGCGTGACGGCCGCGCTCATGTCATACTTTTCCGGCCTCATTCTCTCTACGATCATCGAAAAGAGCCGGCAGGAGTTTGAGATACGGCTTCTTCAGACGGAAGAAAAATTCAACGAGCTTATTGAGCGAGATCGGGGGTGCGGATCATGACCAAAGATCGAAACACGGCTTTGGCCCTGGCGGAAAAGCTTCTGGGCCTTGCCCTTATCGCGTTTGTCTTCCTCGTGTTTTGGACGCCTCTTGCCCGGTCCTCCAACGGCTATATTTTTTCCGTCGTACCCCTTGGGGCGGCGGCTGCTCTGCTCTTGTCCGGTGCCTTCCGGCGCTGCGCCTGGGACAAAAAGCTGGTCATCCTCTCGGCTTTGATGGCGGTCCTGTTCGTGCTGCAGCTGTCCATCACGGATGTCTGGATAGCTTTTTCCGGGAGCAAAAATCCTCTGCGCCTGCCCTATCTCGCCGCGTACACCGGCCTGCTGGCGGTAGCGGTGTTTGTGATCGTCTATTGGACGCTGTCTTTTGCGCTGAGACAGGGGCAAGCGGCTTCGGAAGAGGATGAACTGAAAAAACTCCCGTTCATCCGCCTTTACTACGTCTCTTTGCCGGTGGTCTTTCTGACCGTGTTTTATCTGATCGCCGGTTGTCCGCCGTTTATTTGGGATGATTACCGTGGCCTGTGGGCTGCGGCGGCCAGCAACGCGTGGAGCGAATGGCATACCATCGGATATTTCCTCTTTTTTAAGCTCACCTCTCTCTGGAGCAGGAGCGAGTACTCCCTGACCATCACCCAGGGGCTTTTGTGGATCGCGATCTTCAATTACGGCGTGGGCGTGCTGTATCGGGTCCTGGGCTCGAAAAAGCTCTGTCTGGCCTATTCCATAGCCGCCACTGTCCTGTTCACCCCGGAGCTCTATACCTCCGTGGCGCTGAAGGACCCGGTATATTGCATGTTCATGCTCCTTTTCGTGACGGCCTTCATCGACGCGCTGCACGCCGAGCGCGTCACATGGAAGCTGGCGGCGCTGCTGACCGTCTCCGGCATCGCCGTGTGCATCTTCCGGCACGCGGGCTGGGCCTCGGTCCTGACCGCGCTGGTGATATGGTGCGTTTTCTGCCTCGTCAGGAAAAAGAATTTCCGCCGTGTGCTCGCCATTACGGCCACGGTCCTGTGCGGGTTTCTGTTCGTGAACATCGTGGTGTCGCAGTATATCCTGCACGCGGAGAAGAATCCGGCGTATGTGAAATATTCCGTTCCGATGTACATGATCGGCGCTTTGTCCAACAAGATCGAGGACATCCCCGAAGAAGACGTGGCCGTCATGGAACAGGTCGCGCCGCTGGACGACTGGCGGAGGGCCGCGGCTTCCAACCGCTATTGGGCGGACCCCGTGTCAAGGGACTGGGGCGAATTTGCCGGGGATGTTGCGAATATGAACGACCCGTCCGTTGCGATGGACATCCTGAAACTGAACCTGAAGTGGCTTTTGCGTTATCCCAAAGAGTATATCAGCTCCTATCTGGACATAACGTCCATCCTTTGGGAGATAGGCCGGCCGATAGACGGCTACGAATGGCCGCCGATAGCCGACCAGGTCACGAACAGGGCTGCCACTCCGGTGGCCAGAACGTTGTCCAACATAAGCTCCGACAACAAGCTCATGAACCCGCTGTACTGGCGGGGCGGTATCTGGGCGTTCAATATGCTGCTGTGTACGCTCATCATCCTTCTGAAGCGGCAGTATCGGTATCTGATGGCCTTTTCTGTACCGGTGATAACATATTTGCTTCTCTTTGTGAGCATTCCGTCCCAGGACCCGCGCTATGTTCTGTTCCTGATGGAGTGCGGGCTGTTCTGTCTGTTCTTCTCGGTTTTCATCCCCAAGAAAGAGAAAACGTACGTATAAAGCAAGGGGGAGCTCGAGGGGGACGGTAGTCCCGCCTCGAATGGGATAAATAGCCGCCATGCGCACGCTATGCGGGCGCGTGGGCCGCGACGCGGCGTTTTTTGCGGCGGCTTGCTGTCGCGAAAAACACGGCGTTTTCAGGCCGTCAAAAGTACTTTTTTGACGGCCTGCAGGGAGCGTGACGGGTGCCACGCTCCCAGTGCATCTGCCCGTATGGCCCGCCTCAGCAGGTGGGCGCGTACTTCTGCTTGGTCTGCTGAATTTTCTGCTGTGGTACGCTCTCGGTCTGGTACCAGCCCTTGGCGGTCATCTGCTTATAGATGTTGTCCTGCATGCACAGTGCGTCGTCAAAGGCGCTGGAGAACGCCTGGTGGATATTGGTGGTGCTGGATTCCACGGCGCCGTGCATATACAGATCGATGACGCCTTTGGTGGTGAGAAGCAGATCTTCCATGATATTTTTGTCGTCCATTGTGCTCCTCCTTACACAAGATCGTAGAATTTCCGGTACACCTGGCGGTGCCGGTCGGCCATTTGCTGCACCTGCTGCTTCAGGCTGGGGTCCTGCAGGGAATTTGCGGCGTTCTGGCACTGTGTGACCAGAAACTGGGCGTGGGAAAGCGCGTCGTCAACGTAGAGAAGTTCTTTTGTCGTCATATTGATCACCTCACTGCAAGTATCTCCCGAACCGCGCCGAATATGCCGCCGGAGCAATATAAAAATTTTTATGAATTTTTTATGAATTGCCTTGTCCAGTTGCATACAAGAGTATATAATGAGCCCATCATTTTCTGAAGGCGCGAATCAGTTTGCCTAATGGGGGGCGCGGGCCGTGAAAACATCACGATACGAAGTGTTTTTGAAGATCGTGGAGACGAAGAGCCTGACGCGGACGGCGGCGTTTTTCGGCTGCACCCAGTCTGCGGTGAGTCAGCTTGTCCGTGCGCTGGAGTCCGACCTGGGCGTGACGCTGTTGGCCCGAAACAAAAACGGCGTACGCCTGACGGCGGAGGGGGAGTATCTTCTGCCCAGCATGCGCCAGATCGTGGGCGGTGAGCGCAGCGTTTTTGAGAAATCCCTGGAGCTGCAAAATCTGAACACGGGCCTTATCCGCATGGGCATCTTTACCAGCATGTCCTGCCAGTGGCTGCCGCCGTACCTGAAGAAGTTTCGGGAGCGCTACCCCAACATCAACTTTGAGCTGCTGCAAGGGGACATGCTGCAAATTTGCGACTGGCTGCGCAACGGCCTTGTGGACATCGGCTTTATGACCAAGCCCGACTCGGACGAGTTCGCCTTCCGGGAGCTTTTGGAGGACCGGATGCACATCGTCCTGCCTCCGGAGCACCCCCTGGCCGGCGGGCAGGTCCGTCTGGCGGACCTGGCGGAGGAGACGTTCGTGCTGATGGAGTCCGGCTATAGCCAGATCGTGGAGAAGATGTTCCGGGACGCGTCCATCCGCCCCAAGCGGCAATACACTGTCAAGGACGATTACACGGTCATGAGCATGGTGGAGAGCGGCCTGGGCGTGAGCGTACTGCCGGAGCTTTTATTGCAGCGCACGCCCTACCGGCTTTACGCCTGTCCCGCCACGCCGGCCTACTTCCGCCGTCTTGGCGTATCCTGGCTGCGGAAAGACGAAAATTCCGTGGCGGTGCACAAGTTCGTCCAGTACCTCCTGAAGGACATGGGCCTGGAAACTGAATAAGCAAAGCGCTTGCGGCAAGCAAGCGCTTTTTTGCGTTGTGCCATGTCGTGCGGTTCCGGCGCAAGCCGGGAGCACGACCGGCATCTTTTCAGGATAACAGCGCGAAGCGTCTGTTATCCAACTGTGAACCGGTTCACGCCGGGGGAGAGGGTGAAGCTCTCCGACAGGTCCCCGGCCTCCGGCATTTCGCCGCCTGGGAAACCGCGTCCCTGCTGCATCTCGCCCTCCGGCGGCTCAGGCATACCCTCCGGCGCTTGCGGCGTCTCGCCCTCCGGCGGCTCCGGCGCGTCCTCCGGGGCCTGACCGTCCGGCATCTGCGGACCATGCCCCATGCCGAGCCCTGGCCCCATACCGCCGCCCTGACCCGGCGCGGTCTGCAACAGCTCCTCACCTGCCCACAGGCTGTAGCTCTCGCCCTCGGCCAGCTCCGGGCTGGTCACCGTCAGCAGCGTGAAGTCGTTGGCGGGCGCGTATTCCAGCACCGTCTCGCCCTGGCTGTCCTTCACCGCATAAATAACGCCGCCGCTTTGCCGCTGGCCGAAGGAGAACACCGCGCAGCACTGCCCGTCGCAGTCGATCTCATCCAGCATATTCCCCGCGGCCACCACCGTCGCCCCGGTCAGGGACACGCTCTGCTCCGCATCCAGCCCCGCGTCGGCGCTCTGGCCGCACGCGCTGGCGTACACCGTGCCGCCGGAGAGGGTCAGATACCCGTTGGAGTCGATACCGTCCCCCTCGCCGGTGGACCCGTCCGCCGTGATGTCCACCGTCCCGCCGGATATCACGATGGCGGATACCCCGTCCTCGTTGCAGTTGATGCCGTCGTTGCCCGACGTGATGTTCACGTTCCCGCCCTCGATGGCCAGGTGCATTTCCGTGTCCAATCCCTCGTTGTCGGCAGTGATGTCCAGCACACCGGTACCCTCGCTCTGGCCCGTGATACGCATGCTCATCTTGGAGTAAAACGCCCCGTCGTACTTATGCAGCTTCTTACTGTCGGCGATGCTCTTGCCGTCCTCGCTCAATGTGACGGACTTGTATATCCTCGCCACGTGCGACCCGTTAATACGGTTCACGCTGCCGTCGGCGATGACTACCACCGCGCCGGCCTTGCTCATGTCCGGCGTTGCGCCCTGCTCGCCGCTCTGGTCGCACTCATACACCCGGTAAAATATCACCGCCGGCGCCACGGTGCACGTGATGTCCAGCCCGTCCAGCACCAGCGTCACCCGTGCCTCCGGGTCCTCCGGCGCGTCCTCGCCCAAGTCCACGGCGATCTGCCCCTGGGCCAGCGTCCCCCGCAGCACGTACGTCCCCGGCTTTGTGATATGCACCACCGTATGCCCCGCCGCCTCGCCGGCGGTGTGCTCGTCGGTGGCTGACCCCTCGCCGTAGGTGAAGTCGTGCCCCGCTTCATAGTAAACGATGTCGTGGTCGGTGTACACCGCCTGATCCGTCTCGCCCTCCGGGGCCAGCGCGCCGTCCGCCAGCGCCTCCCGCCCGGTGAAGTCCAGCTCTATGGCCGCCTCTTCCGCGGCGTAGACCGGCATGCCGGCCAGTAAAAACAGGACGCACAGCGCCGCGCACATTGCTTTTTTCATGTGGATACCTCCTGCGTTTGATGGCGGAAGTATAACCGCCAAATGTGAACGCCCCGCGAGGATTTTGTGAAATGTCTGTAAAAAACAAAAAGAGGCTCCCTCGTCCGGGGGAGCCTCTTGTCATGGTATGCAATTATTTGCCGAACAGGCCGCCGATCCAGCTCAGGAGAGGGCCAAAGACGCCTCCATCATCATCGCAGCCGCCGGCGACGGCCTCCAGGTCGTCCTCGGACAGCTCGCCGGTCTTGTTTGCATTGAGCTTGTCGAAGATCTCCTGGGCTTGTTCCATGGTGATCTCCTTGCCATACTCCTTGCAGATGGCGATCACTTCCTCAGGAGATTTTACCCCCCCGCCAACTTCTTCAGCATTTCTTCGTTCATCGTTCTGTCTCCTTTTCGGAATTTTTATTAGAAACGCGCCTCGCGTCGTTTCTCTGTTTCTTTATACGTACCAGCCGTCCAAAAGGGCCGATTTTTTTGAAAAAAATTTTTTCCTTTAAGATTATACAGCAAAACCCCGCCGCCTGCAATCCCCGCCCCCAATTTTCCCAAATCAAACCCGCCGCCCTTAGGCAGCAACATTTTTAGGAAAAAGCAGGAGGAACCCGGACCGATTCAAACCGCCGCCCCCGGCGGCCTCCTTGTTCCCGGGGTCCCCAAAAGGCTCGCCAGCCTTTTGGGGAAAAGGAAAAAGGACCCGGACCAATCAAATTGCCGCCCTTTGGGCGGCACCTTGTTATAGGGCTCCCAAAAAGCTAGCCAGCTTTTTGGGAAAAAGGAGGAGGAACCCGGACCGATGGCTAGGGGGGCTGCTATGCAGCCCCCCAGCATCCTCCGGGTTCCTCCGACGTGGTGACCCGTACGGGACTCGAACCCATGTTACCGCCGTGAAAGGGCGGTGTCTTAACCACTTGACCAACGG
>CANQKA010000067.1 GCA_947624395.1 uncultured Oscillospiraceae bacterium | reverse complement strand
CAGAGGATCGTCCCTTTGGATATAATTCGATCCCAACGTGTTAAAGCAGCATACCTGCTGTGGTATCCACTGATTGCAGCTTGTTCCTTTGTTAGAGTAAACAAGGCTGATCCTTTTGCTGCAGAATACATCATTCCTCAATTGTTGATGCAGTGGGTACGTAATAAGGTCATCTCTGAGCCCCACAACGGTTTTTCGCAATTGACCGGCATCCGCTATTTTTCCTGTGCTTCGGTGAAAGCATCCGACATGGGGTTTAATTATGTGTTCCCTACCAGCGGGCGGCAAGTGTCAGCCGATTTTCCATATTGTTCAGTTTTATCAAAAGCCTTTCGTCTGACAAAGCCTGTGTTTATTCAGGAATACGACAACATACATCAATGTGAACAGTCGCTAGCGCATTCAAATGATCTTGACAATATTAACGCCCCATAAGGCGCCAGCGAGGAAGATGTCGTGGCTTGCATGAACGTTGAACAGAATGAGCACACCGAATTCTGGACAAAACTTATTCATCGGCTGCAGGAAGCGCAAAATGACCGCAACGACCTCAGTCCTGCTATACGGCAGAGGGTCCAATCGGAAGGGCAAGCTGAATTTGTTCTCGCCGGGCCTTAAATAAAGCGCCGGCGTAAAGGCCCATGCGCCCAAGCTGTGATGCACGGGACTTTGTCTACAGACAACGCGGCCCCGCTCGGGTGAGCGGGGCCGCTGCTTCTTATTTAATTTTCGGCTCAACTATTTTCGGCTCAGCCGATCATCTTGGCAACTTCGGCGGCCAGGTCGTCCTGACGCTTCTCGATGCCCTCGCTCTTCTCAAAGCGGATATAGCCCTTCACGGCGATGGGCGCGCCCACTTCCTTGGCGACCTGGGCCACATGAGCGGCCACGTCCTGCTCGCCGTCCTTGACGTAGGCCTGCTGCAGCAGGCAGATCTCCTTGTAATACTTCTCGATGCCGCCCATGACGATCTTCTCGATGATGGCGTCGGGCTTCTTGGCGTTCTTGGGGTCCTGCTTGGCCTGGGCCAGACGGACGGTCTTCTCATGCTCGATGAAGGCCGCGTCCACCTTGGACTTGTCCAGGAACTGCGGGCGCATGGCGCAGATCTGCATGGCCACGTCCTTGCCCAGCTCGATGACGGCGTCGGCGGTGCTCTCGGTCTCCAGGGTCACCAGCACGCCCACCCGGCCATTCATGTGCACATAGGGCACGTTCAGGCCCTCGGCCACGCGCTGGAAGCGGCGGATCTGCATATTCTCCCGCAGGGCCAGGAACACCTCGTTCTTGGCGTCGGCCACGGTCATGCTGCCGTCCACCCACTTGCACTCCATGAGCGCGTCCACATCGGCGGGATTCTCTTTGGCGATGACCTTGACCAGGTCCTTCACAAAGCCGGTGAACTTCTCGTTGCTGGCCACGAAGTCGCTCTCGCAGTTGACCTCGACGACCACGCCCACGCCATCGACGACGGCGGCGTAAGCCATACCCTCGGCGGCGATGCGGCCGGCCTTCTTGCCGGCGCTGGCAAGGCCCTTTTCACGCAGATAATCGACGGCCTTGTCCGCGTCGCCATCGCAGGCGACCAGGGCCTTCTTGCAGTCCATCAGGCCCGCGCCGGTGCTCTGGCGCAGGTCGTTCACCATTTTCGCGGTAACAGCAGCCATTATTCCTCTTCCTCCTTAGCAGTCTCTTCCTCGGTTGCGGCGGGCACCTCGGTCTGGGCCTCGGCGTCCTGGCCCTGACGGCCCTCCTGCACGGCGTTGGCCATGGCGTTGGAGATGAGCCGGATGGCGCGGATGGCGTCGTCGTTGCCGGGGATCACATAGTCGATCTCGTCCGGGTCGCAGTTGGTGTCCACGATGGCCACGATGGGGATGTGCAGCTTCCGGGCCTCGGCCACGGCGTTGTGCTCCTTGCGGGGGTCGATGACGAACAGCGCGCCGGGGAGCCGCTTCATGTCCTTCACGCCGCCAAGATACTTTTCCAGCTTGGCCTGCTCGCCCATGAGCTTCATGACCTCTTTCTTGGGCAGCATGTCAAAGGTGCCGTCCTCGGCCATACGCTTCAGCTGGTTCAGCCGGTCCACGCGGGTGCGCATGGTCTTGAAGTTGGTGAGCATGCCGCCAAGCCAGCGGGCGTTGACGTAGTACTGGCCCACACGGCTGGCCTCCTCGGCCACCGCGTCATGGGCCTGCTTCTTGGTGCCCACGAACAGGATGGACTGGCCGCTCTCGGCGAGCTGGCGGACGAAGGCATAGGCCTCCTCCAGCTTCTTCGCGGTCTTCTGCAGGTCGATGATATAGATGCCGTTGCGCTCCAGGTAGATGTACTCCGCCATCTTGGGGTTCCAGCGGCGGGTCTGGTGTCCGAAGTGGACGCCGGCCTCCAGGAGCTGCTTCATCGTTACTACTGCCATTACGTTTTTTCCTCCTTATTTTTTCAGTTTTTACCCTCCGGACCCGTCGTCCTTGCGGCCACCCTTGCGGGACAGGGCCGTGCGTCAAGGTCCGTGCGTAATAGGCAAGCTCAAGTATTATACCAGAGCACCCCGCCCATTTCAAGTGTTTTTTCCCGCGAACAGCGGCTTTTTTGGTCTTTTTTCCCGGCTGATCCCGTGCTCGGAGCGCACCAGGATGATATCGTCCCCGATGCGGCTGATGCACTCCCAGGGCAGCACATAGTCCTCCTCCCGGCCAAACATGCCCAGATATCTTGGTTTACCGGGCACGATCAGCGCCGTGATGCGCCCATCGGGGCTTTCAAACTGCGCGTCGCACACATACCCCAGCCGCTGGCCCGTGCATATGTTGATGACCTCTTTGTAGCGAAAATCGGAAAACCGGCAAAGCATATCATATACCCCTCCCCTGGACTATATGCGAGGGATGTCGAAAATATGCCATATTAAAAGCCTCCCCTGTGCAAGGGGAGGCGATATTTATCGAAAATCAATAAATTTTTATTGACAAACGGTAATAGTCGTGGTATGCTTGGGCCACACAAGGAGGTGTACACGATGAAACAAAAGGAGCTTTCCATCCTGCTGCGCGTCGTGGTGGCGCTGTGCGGCGTGGTGTGGCTGTTCTTCCTGTACTGGTTCGGGAAGGACTTCATTCTGTCCCTGATCGAGCCGGACTGGAACGTGACGGTCACCGCGCTGCGGTTCGCGCTGCTGATACCGGTACTGCTGGCGATGTTCGACGCCTGGCGCATTTTGACCCGAATCGGCTGGAACAACAGCTTTTGCGTGGAAAATGCCCAGGGTCTGCGGCGTATCAGCTTCTATGCCCTGACCGACACGGTGCTGGTCATCGTGTGGGGGCTTTACACCTATTTTCGCGACCTGGTGCCCTTTGCCAACGGCAACGAGGTATTTTACGTGCTGCTGATTGTGGCGGCCGTGATGGGCGTGGCCGCAACGGCAGCCGCCGCGGCGCTGAGCCATCTCACATTGAAAGCCGCGGACCTGCAGGATGAGAACGATCTGACCATCTGAGGATAGCGCTATGATTTATGTTAACTTAGATGTGATGCTGGCACGGCGGCACATGAGCCTGACCCAGCTTTCGGAGCGTATCGGCCTCACCATAGCGAACCTGTCCGTGCTCAAGACCGGAAAGGCCAGGGCCGTGCGGTTTTCCACACTGGACGCCATATGCAGGGCCCTGGACTGCCAGCCGGGGGACATCCTGGAGTTCCGGGAGGGCGAGAGCGATGGATGAGGAAAAGAGACAGGATATTATGGAAACTGAAACGCCTCTGACATGGCGGGACGGGGCCATCCCCCTGCTGGCGCTGGGGCTGGCGGCGCTGTTCTGGGCGGACTTCTCCCCGGACAGGACGGATTGGCCCCATTGGGGCATTTTCGCGCTGGTATGCGCCCACTTCGGGGCGGTGCTGGCCGTGCTGGGCAAGCGGGCCCAGTGCGGCGCCGGGAGCGTATTTTGCGTGGCCGCGTCCCTGGCGCTGGGCCTCGGCTGCGCCATATACCAGTCCGGGGCGTTTCTGGTGATGAACTGCTTCGTCATTTTGTTCGTGGCCGCGATGGGCACGTTTGCCCTGTCCGGCCGCCTCTCCCCCGGCAAGGCCCGGGCCGTGCCCGATACGATCATACTGAGCTTCGCCGCCTTTTTCACCCGCCTGGGCAAGCCCTTCCGGGCCCTGGGCCGGGTCAGCCGGGGCGGCCGGCGGCAGGCGGGTACGGCGCTGTTGGCGGTGCTGATCGCGGTCCCGGTGCTGGCGGCGGTGCTGTGGCTGCTGTCCAGCGCGGACGCGGTGTTCGCGGGGCTGTTCCGGGGCATTCGCCTGAACGGCCCGCCGGAGGACGCGGTCATGCGGGTGGTGCGTGCGCTGGTGCTGGCGCCGTTTCTGGCCTCGGCGCTGTGCTTCATCCGGGAGGACCCGCCCAAAGCCGCGCCGGCAAGGCCGGACCGGGACAAGCGGGCGGCGCTGTTTCTGCCGGTGACGGCGCTGCTGGATATAGTTTACATAATTTTTTGCTATGTGCAGATAAAGTATTTATTCGGCGGTGAATCAGAGGCGTCCATGTCCGGCGGGTGGGCCGAATATGCCCGGTCCGGGTTCTTTCAGTTGGTTGTCATAACATTTATCGATTTAGGGCTGGTGCTGCTGGGTACGGACGAAAAGCGCTTCGCCGGACCCGGCGGGCGGGCGCTGCGGGCGGCGTTTGGGCTGCTGCTGGCGCTGACGGCGGTGATACTGGTCTCGGCTTTCTGGCGGATGGGGCTGTATATCGGCGTTTACGGCATGAGCGTGCTGCGGCTGCTGACGCTTTGGGCGATGGCGGTCATCGCCGTGAGCCTGCTGGCGGCGGCGTGGAAGCTGGTCCGGCCGGAGTTCGGCAGCTTTCGGGTGATGGGCGGCTTCGCATTGGCGCTGTGGTGCGCGCTGAACCTGGCGGGGCCAGTGCGGATGATCGCGGACTATAACGTGGACCAGTATCTGTCCGGGGCGCTGGAGGACGTGGACACCTGGTATCTGAACGCCCTGGGACCCGACGCCCACGGGGCGCTGGCAAGACTGGAGGAGGCAAAGGATGCCTGACTTTATCGGCGTGATCTTTTACTATTTCCGGCGGGCCATGCCCACGGCCCTGGCAGGGCTGGCGGTGGGCGCGGGGCTTGTGGCGGCGCTGGCGTGGAAGGACCGCCGGCAGGGTCGGCGTTTACCTAAAGGGCGGGCCGCGGCCATCCTCCTGCTGGCGTGCTATCTGGGCGGGCTGGCCGCCGTCACCTTCGGGGACCGGATGGAAGACGGCATGCGTGCGCCCCTGCAGCTCTACCCGTTTCTGGCCTTTCGGGAGGCGTGGAACGCCTTCACGTTGCAGACCTGGCTGAATCCCCTGCTGAACGTGGCCATGTTCCTGCCTCTGGGGGCGCTGTTGCCATTGACGGGCAAACGCGCCCGACGGTGGGTCTGGGCGCTGGCGGCGGGGGCTGGCGCGTCCTTGTGCGTCGAGGCGCTCCAATATGCCCTGGGCCGAGGCCAGGCCGACATCGACGACCTCATCTGCAACGTGCTGGGGACCATGCTGGGGTATTGCCTGTGCATGCTGGCGGTGCGCCTGGCGGAAAAGCGGCGAAAGGCCGCCTGGGGCTATGCCGCGCTCCCGCTCCTGGCCGTTATGGCGCTGGCGGGGGTGTTTCTGGCCTACAAGCTGCAGCCTTACGGGAATCTGGCGGACGGGCCCATTTATGCCGCAGATACGGAGGGCGTGGAATGGACGCTGGACTGTTCCCTTTCCGACGAGCCGGGGTCGTCCGGGGTGTACTGGGCGGAGCCATTCACCCGGGAGGCGTGCGACGCCTTCGCCGTGGAATTCATCGGCCGTCAGGGCGGCGTCATCAATTTCGGTACCCCCGACGTGGCCTACTACGACAACTGCGCCTTTTACTCCGACCACCAGACCTATAACCTGATCGTATATTACAACGACCGGTCCTATGAATACACGGACTACCGGGTGGACAGCGGCCTGCGCTACAGCGAAAAGGGCGGGGCCGTCACGGAGAGCGCGCTGCGGGACGATCTGGAGGCCCTGGGCATCGAGATACCCGCCGGGGCAGCGTTCGCCGTTGTGGACGAGGAAAAAGGCCGGTACGCCTTCCGGGCGGAATGCCTGACGGAGGGCGACACGCTCACCGACGGGGAGCTCATCTGCTCCGTGGCGGAGGACGGCACGCTCTATCAGGTGGACAACGGCCTGTCCGTCAGCGTCCTTGCCGGGGACGCCGCCGTGCTCTCGCCCATGGAGGCGTACCAGCGGCTCCGGGAAGGACGCTTTGCCTGGCGGGACGTGCCGGCCTTCAACGCGCTCAAACCCGGCCAGGTCCGGGTCACGGGCTGTGAACTGGAATATCTGACAGACAGCAAGGGGTTCCGCCAGCCGGTCTATACCTTCACCCTCACGGACGACAGGTCCGCCGAGCTGCGGAGCGGTGACAGTTGGACCACCTTTGTCCCCGCGCTGGGCTGAAAAGGGCGAGGAAACATGGGAGTACAGCATGGTATTTGAGAACGTCTATTTTATAAACGGGACCGCATACGCGGGCAAATCCACGATGGTGAAACGGCTCGCGGAGAAACACGGCGGGCTGGCCTGCGAGGAAAATTACCACAACAGGCTCCTGCCCCAGCTGGACAAGGCGGCGTTTCCCGGCCTGACCTACACCAGAGACCTGGAAGACTGGCACGACTTCATCCGCAGAACGCCAGACGAATACGAGGCGTGGGTCAACAGGACCAGCAGGGAATGTGAAAGGCTGGAGCTGCGGATATTGGAAGGGCTGCGTGGGGAGAAACGGCCCATCTTTGTGGATACGAACATCTCCTCTGA
The DNA here is from genome assembly GCA_947624395.1 of uncultured Oscillospiraceae bacterium. GTDB lineage: Bacteria > Bacillota > Clostridia > Oscillospirales > Oscillospiraceae > CAJOIG01. The sequence goes on along the minus strand of CANQKA010000067.1, from coordinate 4,212 downwards.
AACGCTGAAGACCGTCGCCCGACAGGACCATGTGCTCATCATGCTGGCGGACCCGCAGGTATCCGTGGGCCGGTTTTTTGAAAGGCCGGACCGGGAGAAGCAGTTCCTGTACCGGCTTATCATGGAGGAACCGGACCCGGAGCGGGCACTGGACAACTTTCGACAGTGCCTGACGCGAGTCAATTCCCCGGAGCGGTACGACTGTTTCCTGCACGCGGGATTTCAGGTGCTTCTCCGGGACGATAACAGGACGGTGGAACAGACCCTGGCCCTGGCGGAAAAGGCCTTCGGGCTGAGTTGAGAGGGCAAAATAAGAATCACGGGGCATACGCTCCGTGATTTTTTGTAGTTAAATTGCTTAGCCCTTCTCGGAAAGATAGGCCGTTATCTCCGCCACCAGCTTTTCCGCCAGATGATACTGCGCCTCTACATCCGCTTTAGAGGCGATGTAAAAATCGTCATAATCGCTGGCGGAGCGAATGCGGAACAGGCTTCCGATAGCATCGGACATCTCCGGCGTGAACCGCCCGGTCTTGACATACAGTTCCCGGAATTTTGCGATGACGCCCGAGTGCTTTTTGGAGTCAAAGCCGTCCAGCGCCAGAACTGCCCGCAGGGCGTGAAACGCCGCGTAATAGGCCCGGTTCGCCGCGCCTCGGTACTCTCCGTTGTCCAACAGGAGCTTTGCCTCCCGCAGACAGTCTTCGGCGCGGCAAAGACGCGCCGCCGACAGGTCCTTCAATACGTCAGGCAATTCGTCTCCCCTCCCGGTCGATGTTCCGATAAAACGGCAGGGCCGCTTTGTATTTCTCGTATGTGGCCACGTCTTTCTCCAGGACGGACAGCACCACCCCGTAGTCAAAGAGGATACCGCCGCACAAATGGTCCACGTCGGGCCGGTAACGGCCAAGCTCCGTGGCCGGTAGATCCACAAGGATGAGCACGTCCACGTCGGACTCGTCGTCACTGTCCCCTCTGGCAAACGAGCCGTAGAGGATCGCGCCGTGGAACGCCGGCCCGAATATCTCTTTCGCCCCGGTCACGGTCCGGTCCAGTATCTCGTTGAGTTGGCTCTGGGTACACATGGAGCGCGCCTCCCCTCTGAAATCTATTATACACAAATTTTCATCTAACCGCAATCTACAGCCGCTTGACTGGGAAGAGCATGTAGTTTTTGCCTGTTTTGGGGCAGGTGAAGTCCTGCACCGCGCCGGCCAGGGGAATGTGACGCTCGGCCAGGTACGCCATCATATCGGCAAACGTGTCGCCGCCGTCGCATGCCGCGGCCAGACACGCAAAACCGGGCACGGTCCATTTCGTCCAGCCGTCGGGGGCCTCCGCCGCCTCGTCGCACTCCACCCCGGCCAGATAGAGCCCCTGGGTAAAATCCTCCGCCCAGGGCTGGAAGTCCCGGCCAAAATCGGTCATCAAGCCCCATATGCCCACAAGCCCGCCGTTTTCATCCCGCTTGGCCAGGCGCTCGACCTGGTCAAAGTGGCCGTTGGCGTCGGCCCACAGCCGCTGGACGAATCCTGGCCCGTCGGCGGTGGAACCCTCCTTGCCGATCACGGCAAAGGCCGGTTTTTCAATGCGCTCGACTTTCATAGTTCCTTATCCCTCGGCTTTTTGCTTCAGCTGATACAGCAGGTTCAGCGCTTCCAGGGGGGTGACGGTGTTCAGGTCCAGGTCCTGAAGCTCCTTGGCCAGGGCGGAGCCGGCCATGTCCAGCATGGACACCTGGTCCTGCTCCTGCACGGTCGCCGGGGGCCTGGGCAGGCCCGCCTCCGGGCCGGCCGATTCCAGCTCCGCCAGGTAATTTTTGGCCTTTTTTATCACCTGGTCCGGCACGCCCGCCAGCTTGGCGACCTCGATGCCGTAGCTGTCGTCCGCGCTGCCGGGGACGATCTTGCGCAGGAAGATGAGGGTCCCGCCCTGCTTTTTGGCGGTGATGTTGTAGTTCTTCACCCCGTCCAGGGCGCCTTCCAGGGCGGACAGCTCGTGGTAATGGGTAGCGAACATGGTCCGGGCCCCCAAACGGCGCTTGTCGGCGCAGTATTCCAGCATGGCCCGGGCGATAGCCATCCCGTCAAAGGTGGAGGTGCCCCGGCCTATCTCGTCCAGGATGAGAAGGCTGGCGCTGGTGGCGTGGCGCAGGATGTTGGCCATCTCCGCCATCTCCACCATGAAGGTGGACTGGCCGCTGGCCAAATCGTCCGACGCGCCGATGCGGGTGAATACCCGGTCCGCCACGCCGATCGTGGCGCTCTTGGCCGGGACAAAGCTGCCCATCTGGGCCATGAGCACGATCAGGGCCGTCTGGCGCATGTAGGTGGATTTGCCGGCCATATTGGGGCCGGTGATGATGGCCACCCGGTCGGCGGCGTCGTTCAAAAACGTGTCGTTGGGCACGAACAGCACGTTTTTCTGGGCCATCTCCACCACCGGGTGGCGGCCCTCCGTGATGCGTATCTGCCGGCTCACGTCCACCTCGGGGCAGACGTAGTGGTTCTTCACCGCCACCTCCGCCAGGGCGCATACCGCGTCCAGCTCCGCCACCCGCTCGGCCGTGGCCTGGACCCGCTCGATCTGGGCGGCCACACGCTCCCGCAATTCGGTGAAGATGCGGTATTCCAGGTCCGCGATCTTGTCCCTGGCGTTCAAGAGCGTGTTTTCCAGGTCCTTCAGTTCCGGGGTAAAGTACCGCTCGTTGCTGACCAGGGTCTGCTTGCGTATGTATTCCTCCGGCAAGGGCGCGTCCCCGGCGGAACGGGGCACGTCGATGTAGTAGCCGAAAACCTTGTTGTAGCCCACCTTGAGCTTTTTGATGCCGGTGCGCTCCCGCTCCCGGGCCTCTAGGGCGCTGACCATGGCGGCGCCATTGTCCCGCACGTCCCGGAGCCGGTCTACCTCGGCGTCCGCGCCGGGGCGCAAAATGCCCCCCTCCCGGACGGAAAAGGGCGGCTCGTCGCCGATGACGGACAGGATATCGTCCCGCAGGTCGGCCAGATCGTCCGCCTCCGCCACAGCGCGCAATATGGCGCTTTTCGCGTCGGACAGGAGCTCCCCGACGCGGGGAAGCTGGCTGAAGTAATTGCCCAGAGCCAGCAGGTCCCGGCCGTTGGCGGTGCCGTATACGCACTTGCCCACCAGCCGCTGGATGTCCCCTATCTCGTGCAGCGCCAGGCGCAGCTCACCGCGCAGGATGTTGTCGCCGTAGACCTCGCTGACGGCAGCCAGCCGCTTGCGTATCGCCACCGGGTCTAAGAGCGGCCGCTCCACCCAGGCGCGCAAAAGCCGCCCGCCCATGGGGGTCTTCGTCCGGTCCAGGACCCAGAGAAGGCTGCCCCGCTTTTCGCCGGTGCGCAGATTCTCCGTCAGCTCCAGGTTCCGGCGGGTGGTGTAGTCCAGCTCCATGTACTGGCCCTGGCCGAACCGGTCCAGGCGGCGGATATGGGAGATGTCGAACTTCTGGGTGTCGATGATGTACGAAAGAAGCGCCCCCGCCGCCAGGGTCTCCTCCGGGGTCATGACCTCCCCAAAGCGCTCATAGACCCGCTCCCGGCAGGGCTCCGGCTCGAACCGGCCCGCCTCCTTTTCCGGCAGACAGTCCAGCTTGCGCAGGAAAGCGCCGATGGTCCCGTCCGCCTCCGCGCCCGCGGACAGCACCGCCTCACGGGGCGAAAACCGGCCCAGCTCGTTTGTGATGTGGTTGGCCGCCTCGGTGGGGAACGCCTGCACGCAAAACTCCCCTGTGGAGATGTCGCAAAACGCCGCCGCGCCCCGCTCCCCCTCCAGCCAGAGAGCGGCCAGGTAGTTGCTCCTGCCCTCCTCCAGCATGGAGCTGTCCGTGACGGTGCCGGGGGTGATGACCCGGATGACGCCACGCTCCACCAGGCCCGTGGCGGCGGCCGGGTCCTCCAGCTGCTCACATATGGCGACCTTGTACCCCTTGGCGATGAGCCGGGCGATGTACGCCTCGCTGGAATGGAAGGGCACGCCGCACATGGGGGTCTGCTCCTCCTCCGGCTTGCCCCGGTCCCGGGTGGTCAGGGCCAGGTCCAGCTCCTTCGAGGCCAGCTTGGCGTCCTCGTCGAACATCTCATAGAAATCGCCCAGCCGGAAAAACAGCAGACAGTCCGGGCACTGCTGCTTGATCTCGTAATACTGCCGCTTCATGGGGGTCATCTCAGCCATGATCGATACCTCTCTATT
>CANQKA010000066.1 GCA_947624395.1 uncultured Oscillospiraceae bacterium | reverse complement strand
GTGGCGATCAGGCTGGCAAGCTGGCTGAACAGGATGACGTACAGGCTGTTGGCCGCGGCGGTCTTGGTGTCCATGCTGAAAAAGTAAAAGAGCACCACCAGGTTTATGGGCCCGCCGCCGATGCCCAGAAAGCTGCTCATGACGCCCAGCACCAGGCCGATGACCAGGCACAGGGCAGTGCTGTCAATTTTCTTTGTGCGGATACGGGATTTTTTCAGGGTGTACACCAGCGTCATCAGCGTGACCAGGGCCAGACACACGGCCTGGACGCCGCCCACCATGTCCGGCTGGGGGGAGGCATTGCGGATGGCGGTGAAAATCTGCTTACCCACCACGCCGCCCACGGCCCCGCCGATGGCAAGAGGCGTGCCGGTGCGCAGGTCCACCGCCTTCTCCCCCGCCGCCAGGGACCGGCCCACCGAGTAGCAGCTCATAGCCAGCACCGTGCAGCCGGACAGGAAGCTTATGGCGGACACGCTGGCCCAGCCGAACAGGTCCAGCACCGGCTTGATGATAACGCCGCCGCCTATGCCGCATATGGCGCCCACGATGGAGGCGAAAAAGCTGACCGCGAAAAACAGCAGCGACTGCACGATGCTCATGGGCTGTCCTCTCTCCTTTGTAATGGTCTGCTTTACGCCAGGGTCTTGGGCACGATGTTGTTTTGGGCCTTGAAGATGCTGTTCGCCGGGACCGTGCCCCGGACCGAGGAAAGGGGATAGATATTGCTGTCCCGGCCTATGACCGTCCCCGGATTGAGCACGCTGCCGCAGCCCACCTCCGCCCCATCGCCCAGCATGGCCCCTACCTTTTTCCGGCCGGTGGGGATGTCCTGCTTGCCGTTGTGGATGACCACCAGGGTCTTGTCGCTTTTCACGTTGGACGTGATGCTGCCCGCGCCCATGTGGGTCTTGTAGCCCAGGATGGAATCGCCCACATAGTTATAATGGGGCACCTGGACGTTATCGAACAGGATAACGTTTTTCAGCTCCGTAGAGTTGCCCACCACGCAGTTGTCCCCCACCAGGGCATTGCCCCGTATGAACGCGCCGGGGCGGACCTCGGTGCCGTGGCCGATGATACATGGTCCGGCGATATAGTTATTGGGGTATATTTTGGCGTCTTTGGCGAGCCAGACGTCCTCCGCCGGGTGGTCGTATTCCGCCGGGGAGAGGGTCGGTCCCAGGGCCAGAATGAAGTCGCCGATGCCCGCCAGGGCCTCCCAGGGGTATTCCGTCTTTTCCAGCAGCGCCGCCGCGGCGGTGTGGGTCAAATCGAAAAGCTCGCAGGTTCTCATTTGCGCACCTCCACCAAAAGGCCCTCTTTGTCCATGGCGGCTATGATGCGGTCCACGCTCTGCTCGCACAGCTCCGGGGTGGACGCCTCCGCCATCACCCGCAGCACCGGCTCCGTGCCGCTGGCCCGCAGGAGCACACGGCCCTCGTCGCCCAGGTCCGCCTCCACGGCGGACACGGCTTTTTGCACGGCCTCGTCGGCCAGGGCCGCTTCCTTGTCCGTGACCACCACGTTTTTCAGTACCTGGGGGTACATCTTCACCGGCGCGGCCAGGGCGGACAGGGGCAGGTTGGTCCCGATCATCACCCGCATGACCATGATGGCGGTGATAAGCCCGTCGCCGGAGCGGGCGTACTTGCGGAAGATGATGTGGCCGGACTGCTCGCCGCCGATCAGGTGGTTGTGGGCCTTCATGTTCTCGTAGACGTACCGGTCGCCCACGGCGGTCTTTTCATAGCCTATCCCGGCGGCGTCCAGGGCCTTGTAAAGGCCCAGGTTCGACATGACCGTGGTCACCACCGTGTTGCTGGGCAGGTGGCCCCGGCTCTTCATGCTCTTGGCGCAGATGTACATGATCTTGTCGCCGTTGACCACGTCCCCCCGCTCGTCCACGGCCAGACACCGGTCCCCGTCCCCGTCAAAGGCAAAGCCGCAGTCGGCCCGGCTGTCCCGGACAAACTCCCGCAGCTGCTCGATGTGGGTGGAGCCGCAGCCCCGGTTGATGTTGGTGCCGTCGGGCCGGTCGTTTATCACCAGCACCTTGGCGCCTAAAGCGGTGAACACGGCCCGGGCGATCATCCAGGTGCTGCCGTTGGCGCAGTCCAGGGCGATGGTCCGGTTCTCAAAGGGGCAGTCCGCCAGGGCGGTCAAAGCCCCGATATAGCGGTTGCGGCCGGAGTAAAAGTCCACGGTGCAGCCGATCTGGTCCCGGGTGGCGTAGGGCAGCGCTTCGCTGGCCCCGTCCATGTACTTCTCGATGGCGTCCTGGAGGGCGTCGTCCATCTTCTCCCCCTCGCCGTTTAAGAGCTTGATGCCGTTGTCGTAATAGGGGTTGTGGCTGGCGGAGATCATCACGCCGCAGTCAAAGCCCTCGCTGCGGGTGATGTAGGAAACGCAGGGCGTGGTGGTCACGTGCAGAAGATAGGCGTCCGCGCCGGAGGCCACGATGCCCGCCGCCAGGGCGCTTTCGTACATGTAGCTGCTGCGGCGGGTGTCCTTGCCAATGACGATCTTGGCCTTGTGCTCCCGGCCGTAGTACCAGCCCAGGTAGCGCCCTATCTGAAAGGCGTGTATCGGGTTTAAGTCCACGTTGGCCTCGCCGCGGAAGCCGTCGGTGCCGAAATATTTCCCCATATCGTTCTCCCCCTGTTTAGAGTTTCGCCCGCTCATACTCCGGGCAAAGCGTGGCATACTATCGCCATGCTAAGTAAGATCATATTCAACGCCATCGTCATATATGCCGTGCTCATTGTGTTCATGCGCCTGATGGGCAAGCGCCAGCTGGGCGAGCTGGAGCCGTCGGAGCTCATCGTCACCATACTGATCTCCGAGGTGTCCGCCACGCCGGTGGTCAACCCGGAAAAGTCCGTTTTGTACGGCATCGTGCCGGCGGTGACGCTGTTCGCCATGGAGCTGGTGCTGAGCCTTTTTATGGCAAAGAGCGTGAAGGTCCGGGCGCTGCTGGCCGGTAAGCCGGCGCTGCTCATCGTCCACGGCCGGATAGACCAGAGCCAGATGCGCCGCAACCGGTTCACCCCGGACGAGCTGGCCGAGGCATTGCGCAATCAGGGCGCGCTGGACCTGAACGAGGTGGAATACGCCATTTTGGAGACGGACGGAAAGCTGAACGTGGTCCTCTCCCCCGCCAGCCGGCCGGTCACCGCCGGACAGATGAACGTCCAGGCCCAGGACGCGGGCTACCCGCTCATCGTCATCAACGAGGGCCGGGTGCTGACGGAGAATTTGAAAATTCTGGGAAAGGACGAAAAGTGGCTGGAAAAATGTCTCCGCAGCCAAAAACTGTCCTCTCCCAGAGATGTGTATATGATGACGGTGGATATGGCCGGCGGCGTATTTTTGTCGCCAAAAGAGCGGCGCTGAATCAACCGTTCTCGGCCTCTTTCGTCTTGTCCCCCAGCAGCTTGGTGAGCTCCTCCATGAAGGTGTTGATGTCCTTGAACTGGCGGTAGACGCTGGCAAAGCGGACGTAGGATACCTCGTCCACGTTCTTCAGCTGCTCCATCACCATGTCGCCGATGACGGCGGTGGATATCTCCCGCTCCAGGGCGCTTTGCAGCTCCGTCTCGATGGAGTCGGCGATGGCCTCGATCTTCTCCAGTGGCACGGTCCGCTTCTCGCATGCCCGGACCATGGAGTTTATCAGCTTGACTTTATCGAAGGTCTGGCGGCTGCCGTCCCGCTTCACCACCACCAGGGGCATGCGCTCCACCTTTTCATAGGTGGTGAACCGCTTGCCGCACATCAGGCACTCCCGCCGGCGGCGTATCGTGCTGCCCTCGTCGGCAGGTCGGGAATCAATGACTTTGCTCTCGGCGTAACCGCAATAGGGACATTTCATTGTCGTTCCTCCCAAATGCTCCGCGTATGCGGAATTTACATAATTATAGCACACCTTTCCGCAAATTACCACTATAATTTGTGTTTTTTGTGTTGGAATAGACATAATCATTATCATATGCCCCCCTTGTCAAAGGGGGGTGGCCCGCAGGGCCGGGGGGATTGCTGTGGGGCCCCCACGCGGCACGCCTGTCGCGTGGGGAGAGGAGGCGCCGCGGGCTATTCGGGGTTGGCCGCTTGCGGCGAATCCCGGCCTAGCCCAGCGAGCGGCGACGACAATCCCCCAGTCAGCGCCTTTGGCGCTGCCAGCCCCCTTTCACAAGGGGGCCTTTCGATAAGGAAGCCTCCCCTTACACAGGGGAGGCTTCATTGGTCAATTTCCAACATCTGTGGCTTGCGGGGCGGGGCGAAATGCGCTATGATGGCGGCATGAAACGGTTTTTACATAGCTTTGCAAAAATAACCCCGGCGGGGCTTTGGGCGGTGCGGGTGATACTGGCGCTGTGCTGCGCCATGGTTTTCGCCGGGTTCGCCCTGTGCCTTTTCGCGGGCGAGCCATGCGTGGGCAACTTCCGGGCCTACCGGCTGGCCCAGGCGCTGGCGGAGACGCCGGCGGGGGTGCTGCTGGTGGCGGGCATCGGGCTTATGATCGTGGAGGACCCGGCAGAGAAGAAATGAGCGCCGCCAATTCCTCCCGGGTGACAAGCACGTTCAACACGTCCAAAAGGCCGTTGGTTGTGAGCTTTTCGGGCAGGTCCAGGGCCTTTTTCACGGCGGCGCGCTTTTGGGCGCTGTCGGGCCGGCCCGTGAGGCCAAGGGCATAAAGCTCCGCCTTTGTCATGGGCGGGGCCGTCTCTTTGTCCCCCTCGCCCAAGATCGTAACGCCGGCGCGGCGCAGGGCCGCCTCCAGCACGTCGGGGCCCATGCCCTCCACGCCCAGCTTCCCCTCTTTGGAGGGGCTTTTTTTGCGCCGTTCTTTACCGGGTATGTCCGGGATGTAGGCGTGCTTGACCAGCGCCGGGTCGATGGCGCTTTTTAAAAAGCCGCGGATGAGAAAGCCGCCGCCGTCGCTGTCCGTCAGCACCACCAGGCCCCGGGCCCGGGCCAGGCGGCGCAGCAGCGCCAGCTTTTCCCTGTCGGAAAAAATGCCGAATCCGGCGGTGTCCACGATCACCGCGTCCGCCACGTTGGCGAGAGCCGCCTTGTCGTACCGGCCCTCCACCACGATCGCCTCTCGTATGCGTATCATGCCCGGTCCAGCGCCAGGCGCGCCAGAAGCTCCTTCATCAGCGCCTCCGGCTCGCCGCCGGTGTCCTTCATGGCGTAGTCGCACCGGACACACAGGTCCACGGCCCTGGCCAGCCGCGCCGCCGGGAACTTTTTGCACGCCCGCTGCAGCAATTGCAGGGGGTAGCTCCGGCCGGAAAGCTCCGGCACACAGGCGGTGATGTAGGCCGCGCCCTGGCCGCTGTCGGCCGCCACCCGGGCCACGTACAAGCGCCGGAACTGCTCGCTGACCATGGCGAGCTGCTTTTGGGGCGGCTCGTCCTTGTCCGCCAATAGATCCGCCAGAAGGCGGGCCGCCTTGTCATACTCCCCCGCGCCAAGGGCGTCGGTGAGGTTGAATATGGTCGTCTCCGGGGCCTTTTTCGCCACCGCGTCGATGTCAGAACGGGTGACGGCCTTTTCTTTGGCGTAGCCCGCGATCTTGACGATCTCCGGGATGAGGGCGTTCATCCTGTCGCCGCAGACCCAGAGAAGATAGCTGGCCGTGTGGGGGTCGATGGTCTTGTCCAGGTCCTCCATGCGGCGGATGACCCAGCGGACCAGCGCCGCCTCGCCGGGGCTTGTGAAGCACAGGTCCGCCCCGGCCTTTTTCATGGCCTTCACCGCCGCAAGACGGCTGTCCGGCGAATAACCGGGGGAAAAGACGAACGCCACCGTGGCCCAATCCGGCACGTCAAGCAAAAAGTCCCTGAGCGCCTCCGGGTCATAAGCCGTCGTGCGGTTCACGTCAAAGTCCCGGACCTCCGTCAGGGTGTGTTCGCCCATGAAAGGCATGGCCTCCGCGCTTTCCAGCAGGGCGGCCATATCCAGATTCGGCCCCTGCAGCCGGTGGTAGTTGAACGCCTCGGTCCCCTCGGGCAGACAGAGCTTTTTAAGCTCCGAAAGAAAGCTGTCCCGCAGATAGTCCTCGTCCCCCCGCAGGATGTACACCCGCGCCGGTCCCTCCTGCCGCAGCTTTTTCAGCTCCGCGCCGTAATCCAGCGCGTCTTTATCCGTTCTCGCCAAGCGCTTCCCCTCCCAGTCGCACCGTCACGTCCCCCAGCCGGTCCGTGCGCAGTACCTCGTCGCAGTACTCTTCCAGCCGCGCCAGCACCTTTTCGGTGGGGTGGCCGTATGTATTATAGCCCACGCTGATGATGGCGGTCTCCGGGTCCGCCGCCCGCAGAAAGCTGGGCGTGGTCGAGGTGTTGGACCCGTGGTGGCCCACCAGCAGCACGTCCACGTCCGGCACCTGCCGGGCCGCCAGCAGGGCCGATTCCGCCTCACGGCCGGCGTCGCCCATGACCAGCGCCCTGCCGCCGGTCTGCTCCGACAGGACAACGACGCCCCGCTCGTTGGTGCCGCCCTCGCCCTCCGGCAATAAAAGGTCCAGGCCGATTTCGCCCACGCCGGTATGGGCCGGGTCGGACAGGGACACCACGGGTACGTCCCGACGCTGGGCAGCCAGAAGCACCTCCCGGCGCTGCTCCTCGCCGCCCTCCCCGTCCGCGGGCAGGACAACGCAGCCCACCTGCATGCGGTAGATGAGCGCGGCCGCGCCGTTGGCGTGGTCCTCATGCAGGTGGGTCAGCACCAGCATGTCCAGCTTCGTCTTGCCCACGCTCATGAGATAGTTGGCGGCGGTGTCCCCGGCGCTGGAAAAGCTGCTGCCGCCGCAGTCCACCACCACGGCGCTGTCGGCGTCCGCCAGGACCACGCATTCCCCCTGGCCCACGTCCAGGGCCGTCACCAGGCTCTCGCCGGGGCGGATGGCAAACTTGCCGTAAAGAATAGCGCCCAGCAGCAGGATAAGCGACAGGCACACCGGCCTGTCCAGCCGTATTGCACGGCCCCGCCGCCTTAAAACATACCAGAGCGTGAAGGCCAGATAGCTCACGGCCAGCCACACCAGCGTGCGCACGCTGCGGATGGACAGGCACGAAAACGGTATCCTGGACACCACCCGGTACACCCCCAGGCACCAGCGCACCAGCCAGCTCACGGCCCAGGCGCACGCTCGGCCCGCCGTTGGCGCAAACAGACCGACGGCGCACACCGTGTAGCCCGCCGCGAACACGGCCTCCACCACAGACAGCGTGAGCAGATTGGCCAGTACGGAGAAAAGGGGCACCTGCTCAAAATAAAGCGCCGCCAGGGGCGTGGAAAAGGCCGTGGCCGCCAGGGTGCACGCCAGACTGTCCCCGATATAGTGAACCGGCCGGCGCTCCATGGGCAGATGCTCTTCCATCCACCCCTTGATCCGGGGCAGCAGGAAGATGAGCCCAGCCATACAGGCAAAGCTCAGCTGCAGGCCCACGCCGCCGATGGCAATGGGATCGGGCACCAGCAGCGCCAGCAGCGCCGCGCTCAGACAGGTGATCCCGTCCGGCTCCCGCTCCAAAAGGGGTGCCAGCAGCAATAACGTCTGCATCACCGCCGCCCGGACCACCGAGGGCTTGCACCCTGCCATCAGCGCGAACAGCCATATGACCGGAAGGCAGATCAGGCTGGCACGGCGGCTCCTGCCCAGCAGCAGCCGCACGAACCCCACCAGCACAAACATGTGTACCCCGCTGACCGCCACGATGTGCAGCACCCCGGCGGCGCGCATGGCGGTGTAGTTTTCCGTGTCCTCCTGCAGGTCCGCCGTGTCCCCCGTCAAAAGGCCCTTCACCAGCGGGGCCGCGTCCGGCGGGAAGAGCGCGTCGCACAACGCCTGTACGCCGTGGCAGAGCCGCTGGGGGAAATACCGCCAACTGTGCGCCGTCCGGCCCGTCACGGTCAGGGAGTCCGGTTCTATATAGCCCAGCAGATCGTCGCCCCTGGCCGCGTACGTCCAGGACCGCTCCCCCTGCCGGGTCACGGCGGAGCTCACCCGTATCTCGGCCTGGACGGTATCCCCCGGCTCAAGCGACCGCATCTCGCCGCCGTAAAGATACAGCAGCGCCTTTTCCCTTGGCGCGCCGTCGGTCACCCGGACCTCCACCCGGTCGTAATTGTCGTACCGCTCCACATAGTCGCTCACAGTGGCGGTTATTTTGACGTTCTCCCCCACCAAAGCCTCCGATGGGGCGATATGGAGCGTATAGTGTCCCCACCAGTCCAAAAAGCCCAGCGCCGCGCCCAGACAGGCCAGCAGCGCCCGCCCGCGCCAGCGGGGACCGCGCTTAAAGCATGCGCACGCCAGCGCCACAACGGCAAGAGCCGCCGCAAAATACGGCAGCTCTCCCACAGGAAGTATGTACTCCGCCAGACCCGCCGCCACGGCAAAGCCCAGCGCCGTCCACGCCAGCTTACGCATGGGCCGCTGTCAGCCCATCCGGCCGCTCAGGGCACGGCCGCCCAGGATATGAAAGTGCAGGTGCGGCACGCTCTGGCCCCCGTCCGGGCCCACGTTGGACACCACGCGATAGCCGCTGTCCAGCCCCTCGTCCCGGGCGATCTTGGCGATCACCGTGAAGATGTGCGCCACCAGGGCCGCGTTGGCCTCGGTGAGGTCCGCGCAGGAGGCGATATGGGTCCTGGGGACCACCAGGATATGGGTAGGCGCTTGCGGGTCAATGTCCCGGAAGGCGTAGCACAGCTCGTCCTCGTAGACCTTATTGGAGGGGATGTCCCCGTTTACGATCTTACAGAAAAGGCAGTCGTCGCTCATGGCACACCTCACTGTTTGGGGATGACGGCGAAGAAGACCAGGTCCTCGTCCCCGGTATTTTCCAGGCCGTGGGAATGGCCCTTGGGGCAGTGGTGGCACTTGCCCGCCTCCGCCGGCTCATAGCGGCCGTCGAAATACATACGGCCCTTGCCGGCCAGATAATACACCGTCTCGGAGCTGTCCTCATGGGCGTGCACGCCCAGGGACGCGCCCGGTTCCAGACGGCCCAGCATGATGGTGTTGTCCGGAAGCTCCACGCACTTGCGGTAAAGCTCTTTTTCGCCGCCGCGGGCGTGGGGCACCACGGTCTCCTGCATGTTGTCGAACGAGATCAGCACGGTAAACGCTCCTTTCTTACAGTCCCAGCTTTTTGGCCACGAAATCGTCCACGACGGCCAGGGCGTTGTCGGTCTTGAGCACGTCCGCGCCGCCGCCCATGGCGGATTCGGGCTTGCCGCCGCCCTTGCCGCCGGTGACGGCGGAAACTTCACGCACAAGCTCGCCGGCCTTGACTCCGGCCTTCACGGCGTCCGCGCCGCAAACGGCCAGGAACGTGACCTTCTCCCCATTGTCGCTGGCCAGGACGGCCACGATGTTGGCGGCCTTGTCCCGCAAAATGTCGCCCATCTGGCGCAGGCGGTTGGCGTCCGCGCCGGGTACCACGGCCGTGAGCACCCGCAGCGCGCCCACTTCACGGGTACCGAACAGCAGCCGGTCCGTCTCGCCGGCGGTCTCACGGGCCTTCATCTTCTCCACGGACTGGTGCAGGGATTTAAGCTCGCCCATGAGGGCCTCGGCGCGGCTTTCCAGCTCCGCGGGCCGGACCTTCAGGATGGCCGCCGCCTGGGCAAGACGGGCGTTGACCCGGTTCATCTCCGCCAGAGCGGCCTTGCCGGTGACGGCCTCGATGCGCCGCACGCCGCTGGCCACGGAAAATTCGCTCTCGATGTGAAATAGGCCCACTTTCGCCGTGTTGTCCAGGTGGGTGCCGCCGCAGAACTCCACGGAATAGCCCTCGCCCATGTCCACCACACGGACCGTGTCGCCGTACTTTTCGCTGAAAAGCGCGATGGCGCCGCGCTTGCGGGCCTCGTCAATGGGCAGCACGTCGGTGTTTATCCCGTACCCGGCCAGCACCGCCTCGTTGACCATTTCCTCGGTTTTGGCGATCTCATCCGGCGTCATGGCGGAGAAGTGGGTGAAGTCAAAGCGCAGCTTATCCGGCTCCACGAGAGAGCCGGCCTGGTGTACGTGGTCGCCCAGCACGGTCCGCAGGGCCTTGTCCAGCAGGTGCGTAGCGGAGTGGGCCCGCATGACGGCCCCGCGCCGGTCCACGTCGATGGCGGCGGTCACGGTGTCGCCCAGCTTCAACACGCCGCCGGTCACCTTGCCGTAGTGCATGTACTTACCGCCCTTGTTCTTCTGCACGTCGGTGACGGCAAAGGTCATGTCCCCCGCGGTGAGCGCGCCGTGGTCGGCCACCTGACCGCCCATCTCGGCGTAAAACGGGGTCTTGTCCAGGACCACGATGCCCTCCACACCGGGCATTAATTCCTCGGCCTGTTCGTTTTCCACCACCAGGGCCACCACTTTCGCGCCCTCGTAGACCGTGTGATCGTAGCCCACAAATTCCGTCTCGGGTACGTCCTTGCCAAATTCCACGCCGGCCCAGCCCAGGTCGCCCAGAGCCTCACGGGCTTTCCGGGCCCGCTGGCGCTGCTCTTCCATCAGCTTCTGGAACTCCGCCTCGTCCACGGTCATGCCCTGCTCGTCGGCCATATCCGCCGTCAGGTCCAGAGGGAAGCCGTAGGTGTCGTAGAGCTTGAAGGCGTCCGCGCCGGAGAAGACCGTCTCGCCCCGGTCTTTATGGCCGGAGAGCATCTCGTCGAAAATGCGCATGCCGCCGTCGATGGTGCGGGCAAAGTTCTCCTCCTCCACCCGGATGACCCGGGTGATGTACGCCTGCCGCTCCCGCAGGTCGGGGTAGTGGCCCTCGTTCTCGTGGACCACCATGTCCACGATCTTATAAAGGAACGGCTCGTTCACGCCCAGCAGCTTTCCATGGCGGGCGGCGCGGCGCAAAAGCCGGCGCAGCACGTAGCCCCGGCCCTCGTTGGAGGGCAGCACCCCGTCGCATATCATCATGACGGAGGCCCGGATGTGGTCGGTTATCACCCGCAGGGACACGTCCATCTTGTGACTGCGGCCGTAGGTCGCGCCGGTGAGCTTGCTGACTTCGTTGGTGATGTTCATCACCGTGTCCACGTCAAAGAGGCTGTCCACGTCCTGGCAGACCACCGCCAGCCGCTCCAGGCCCATGCCGGTGTCGATGTTCTTCTGCTTCAGCTCGGTGTAGTTGT
>CANQKA010000065.1 GCA_947624395.1 uncultured Oscillospiraceae bacterium | reverse complement strand
TCCAACATCACCGGCGCCATCGCCAGCCCCGTGGGCCAGGCGGCGGCCTCCGCCGTGGACTGGATCGAGGGCTTTTACGGCTATATCTACAAATACGACCAGCTGGTGGCGGAAAACAACGCCCTGCGGGCCCAGCTTGCCGAGGCCCAGCAGGCGGCAATCGACGCGAGCCAGTACAAGGAGGAAAACGACCGGCTGCGGGAGCTTTTGAACTTCGCCGAGAAGCACACGGATTACGTCATGGAATCGGCCAAGATCACCGAGTGGTCCAGCTCCAACTGGGAGAGCACCTTCCGCCTGTCCAAGGGCTCGTCCAACGCCACCAACCCCTTTGAGGTGGGCGACTGCGTGGTCACTGAATACGGCGCGCTGGTGGGCCAGGTCATCGAGCTTGGGGACACCTGGTGTACGGTCCGCACGGTGATCGACTCCGCCATCGACGTGGGCGCGCTGGTAGGCGAGGCCGGCGCGGTGGGCATGTGCGTGGGCGACTTTGCGCTGATGCAGGAGAACTGCCTGCGCCTGACGTATCTTTCCGAGAACGCCCAGCTCATCGAGGGCGAGGCAGTGCTCACATCCGGCCGCGGGTCCATCCCTCAGGGCCTGGTCATCGGCTACATCCGCTCCGTGCTCAGCGAGGGCAACGGCCAGACGCTTTACGGCGTGGTGGAACCGGCCTGCGACTTGGGCAGTCTGACCCAGGTGTTCGTGATAACGGACTTCACCGTGCAGGAGTGACGGGCTATGTTACTTGATCTTATCGACTTATCCAAGCTCCGGCGGGCCATCGTGTACGGCCTCATGCTGGCGGGCGTGTTCATTTTGCAGAACCTGATCGTGGCCCGTATCCCCCTGGCCGGCGTGCGGGCTATGCTGGCGCCGTCGCTGGTGGTGGCGGTGGGACTGTTCGAGGGCGGCGTATGGGGCGGCTTTGTGGGTCTGGCGGCTGGTTTTTTTGCCGACATGGGCTACACCGACCACGTGGTGCTGTTCACCATACTGCTTCCCGCGGCGGGCCTTCTTGTGGGTGCGCTTGGTAAGTACATGCTGCAAAAGGGCCTGGTGTCCTATCTGGTCATGGCGGCCCTGACCCTGGCCGTGATAGCCTTTTGCCAGATGTTTCGCACGCTGTTTCTGTCCGGGGACGATGCGGAGGCCTTTCGGCGGCTCTACTACGCCGGGGGGTACGTCTGGCGCGTGGTGCGCACGGGCCTTATCCAGACCGGGTGGAGCCTTGTCTGGGCCGTGCCGGTATACTTCCCCTGCAAGCTCATCGCCGCCCGTCCTATGGGCCACTGAATAGGCGTCTGCGTTTTTCCGTTTTTCCGAAAGAAAGGCAATACCCATGAGAAAGCTGATAAGCACAGGCCGGCTCGTTTTTCTGGGCCTGTTCGTGCTGGCCGTGCTGGCCGTGTTTTTCGTCAAGCTGTACGACCTGCA
This sequence comes from uncultured Oscillospiraceae bacterium, assembly GCA_947624395.1. Classification (GTDB taxonomy): domain Bacteria; phylum Bacillota; class Clostridia; order Oscillospirales; family Oscillospiraceae; genus CAJOIG01. Next base: position 9,805 of record CANQKA010000065.1, on the reverse strand, counting down.
GATCGTCCAGGGCAACCAGGCATACGAAAACTCTGTCAACTCCATCGTCTCCCACGAGACCGTCATCGCCGCCCGGGGCAACATCATGGACCGGTACGGCCGGCTGCTGGTGTCCAACCGCAGCTGCAACAACCTGTTCATCAAGGACGAGGAGCTGCTGATGAACGAGGACATCTCCATCGACCAGGCCAACGCCATCATTTTGCAGATGTGCTCCATCATCGAGGAAAACGGCGACAGCTATAACGACGAGCTTCCCATCACCATGGAGCCCCCCTGGGAGTTCACGGACATGTCCGCCACCCAGTCGCTGCTGCTGAAGGCATGGCTGTCCGCCAACAAGATGGACCCGGACGCCTCCGCCGTGGAGATCATGGCGAAAATGCGCTCCCGGTACGCCATCGACGGCAATTACTCCGCCGAGGAACTGCGCATCATCGCCGGTGTGCGCTACGGCGTGAACGTGCGCTACGACATCAACACCTCCGCCTATGTCTTCGCCCGGGACGTGTCTATCAACACCATCACCGCCCTCATGGAGGCGGACCTGCCCGGTATCGAGGTCCAGGTCAGCTACGTCCGGGAGTACAACACCAGCTACGCGCCCCATATTCTGGGCTACACGGGCCTGATGAGCGCCGAGCAGTATAAGCGCTACAAGGACCTGGACTATCCCCTGGACGCCATCGTGGGCCAGTCCGGCGCGGAGGCCGCCTTTGAGAGCATGCTCCACGGGGTGGACGGCGAGGCGGAGATCACCCGCACCGCGGAGGGCATCGTCACCGGCACCACCTATACCAAGACGCCCAAGCCCGGCAACAATATCTATCTGACCCTGGACATCCGACTACAGGCCGCCGCCGAGTCCACCCTGGCAAATTACATCGAGACGACGAATCTGGAGACCGAGGCGGAAAACGCCCAGGCCCAGGCGGAGCACCGGCCCAGGGACGTGCGGGAACTTATCACCGGCGGGGCCATCGTGGCCATCGACACCCGCACCGGCGAGCCGCTGGCAATGGCGAGCTACCCGTCTTATAACCTGGAGACCTATTGGGACGATTACAATACCCTGCTGGAAAACGAGAACCGGCCGCTTACGAACCGGGTGCTGTCGGGCCTTTACTCCCCCGGCTCCACCTGGAAGCCCTGTATGGCCGTGGCGGGCATCGACACCGGCTTTTTCGGCGCGGACACCATGGTCAACTGCACCACCATCTATGACAAGTACATCGACGACGGCTACGCCCCCGGCTGCACCGGCGGCCCCCACGGGGAGCTGAACGTCAGCGGCGCGCTGACCTACAGCTGCAACTACTTCTTCTTCACCGTGGGCGACACCATCGGCATTGACAACATCGACAAGTACGCCAAGATGCTGGGCCTGGGCGAGCCCACCGGCATCGAGCTGGCCGAGGCCACGGGCCGTGTGTCCTCTCCCGCTTACAAGGCGGAGCTCTATAAGGGCATGCGGGACCAGGCGTGGTATGCGGCCGACACGCTTTTGGCCTCCATCGGCCAGGGCCTGACCGGCATCACGCCCCTGCAGCTGGGCCGGTACGCCGCGGCCATCGCCAACGGCGGCACGGTGTACAGCTGCTCCATCCTGAAGTCCGCTTCCAGCTACGATTACTCCGAGAGCGTCTATGAGCGCGAGCCGGAGGTCATGAGCCAGGTGGACACGCCCCAGACCACATGGGACCTGATACACGAGGGCATGCGGGGCGCCGTTACCAACCGCTGGGGCACCGCGTACGTGCCCTTCGCCGGATTCCAGTATGAAGTGGCCGCCAAGACAGGCACCACCGAGACCGAGAGCAGCACCAACGACGCCTTCTTCATCTGCTTCGCGCCCTATCAAAGCCCGGAGATCGCCGTGGCCGTGGCCATCGAGAACGGCTCCAAGGGCGCCAACCTGGGCGTCATGGCCCGCGACATGCTCCAATATTACTTCGACTTCCAGCTGAGCACCCAGAACACGGAGGACGAACTGACCCTGCTGCGCTGATGCGCGGTAAAAAATAAGACAACACGTAGGAGGTACGTTTATGAATATCGCATTGATGGCACACGACGGAAAGAAGGAGCTCATGGTCCAGTTCTGCATCGCCTATTGCAGCATCCTGGCCGAGCACAACATCATCGCCACCAACGCCACCGGCAAGCTGGTCAGCGAGGCCACTGGTCTGCCCATCGAGCTTTACATGGGCGCGGCCCAGGGCGGCGTGCAGCAGATCGGCGCCCGCATCGCCTATAACGAGATCGACCTGGTCCTGTTTTTCGCTGACCCCTATCACCCGGAGCTGTTCGGCCCGGTGAACGAGATCAGTCTTCTCTGCGCCAACCACAACATCCCCTTCGCCTCCAACATCGCCACGGCGGAAGTGCTGGTGCAGGGTCTGCGCCGGGGCGACTTTGCCTGGCGCGATATCGTCAACCCCAAGAATAAGAAGAAATAAGGAGCGTCTATGCAACGGATCAAACCCCGGACCCTGTCCGGGTTTATGGAGCTGCTGCCCGATAAGCAGGCCCAGATGGACGCGGTGCTGGGCGTGCTGCGCCAGACCTATGAACTGTACGGCTTTACCGGCATCGACACCCCCGCCATCGAATCGGCGGAGGTCCTGCTTGCCAAGGGCGGCGGCGAGACGGAAAAGCAGATCTACCGCTTTACGAAGGGCGACAGCGACCTGGCCCTGCGGTTCGACCTGACCGTGCCCCTGGCCAAGTACGTGGCCATGAACGCCGGCCAGCTGGCCTTTCCTTTCCGCCGGTACCAGATCGCCAAGGTCTACCGGGGGGAGCGGGCCCAGCGGGGCCGGTTCCGGGAGTTTTACCAGGCCGACATCGACGTGATAGGCGACGGGACACTGGACATCGCCAGCGACGCGGAAATGCCCGCCGTCATATGCGACGCCCTGCGCCGTCTGGGCTTGGAGCGGTTTTGCATCCGCATCAACAACCGCAAGGTCCTGAACGGTCTGTTCGCGCTGCTGGACGTGACCGACCCGGTGGCCGTCATGGGCGCGGTGGACAAGCTGGAAAAGATAGGTCCGGAGAAGGTGGCCGGTATTTTGACCGACCTGGGCATGACCGCGGACAAGGCCCATGAGCTCCTGGATATCCTGTCCGCGTCTGACCCTATGGGGACCCTGGAAGACCTGGCCGGGAAAAATCCGGCTTTGGACGCGGGCTTGGCGGAGTTAAAGGCCGTGACGGCCCTGCTGCCGGGGTTCGGCGTACCGGATGATAAGTGGCGGGTGGACCTGACCATCGCCCGTGGGCTGGACTATTATACCGGCACGGTGTACGAGACCCAGCTTCTGGACTATCCGGAGGTGGGCTCCGTCTGCTCCGGCGGGCGCTATGACGACCTGGCCGGGTATTACACGGACCGGAAGCTTCCCGGTGTGGGCCTGAGCATCGGCGTGACGCGGCTATTTTATATCCTGCAGGAGCAGGGGTTATTGAACGACGCCCTGCCCACCGCCCCATGCGACGCGCTGGTGATACCCCTGGGGGAGGAACTGGACTACGCCGTCCGCTGCGCCGCCGCTTTGCGAAACGCCGGCGTGCGCACCCAGGTGTACACGGAGAAGAAAAAGGCCAAGGCCAAGTTCGCCTACGCGGACAAGCTGCGTATCCCTTACGCGGCCGTGGTGGGCGAGGACGAGGCCGCCAATGGCACCGTGGGGCTCAAGGACCTGCGCACCGGCGAACAGAGCACCGTGAGCGTGGACCGGGCCGCCGAAATTATCCAAGAGAGTTTGCATACGCCGGTGACGCCGGTGAAGGAGAAATAAGACATGACACAGATGCGCACCCATACCTGCAATGAACTGCGGCTTGAAAACGCCGGGGAAAAGGTCACGATCGTGGGCTGGCTGGAAAACGTTCGCGTCGTATCCTCCGCCCTGGCCTTTGCCGTGATACGGGACTTTTACGGCACCACCCAGGCGGTGGCCGAGACGGAGGAAATGGTGAAGGCTTTCCGGGCCATCGCCAAGGAGAGCACCGTCTCCGTCACCGGCACGGTCCGGGAGCGGGACAGCAAAAACCCCAAGCTGCCCACCGGCGAGATAGAGATCGTCCCGGAGGCGGTGGAGGTCCTGGGCCGCTGCCACTATAACGAGCTGCCCTTTGAGATAAACCGGAGCCGGGACGCGGACGAGAGCCTACGGCTGAAGTACCGGTACCTGGACCTGCGGAACCCGGCGGTGAAGAAGAACATCGTCCTGCGCTGCAACGTGGTGGCGGCGCTCCGGGCGGGCATGATGGCCCATGACTTTCTGGAGATCACCACGCCCATCCTGACCGCCTCCAGCCCGGAGGGAGCGCGGGACTATCTGGTGCCCGCCCGGAAGCACCCCGGCAAGTTCTACGCCCTGCCCCAGGCCCCCCAGCAGTTCAAGCAGCTTCTCATGACCTCCGGCTTCGACCGGTACTTCCAGATAGCCCCCTGCTTCCGGGACGAGGACGCCCGGGGCGACCGGTCCCCCGGCGAGTTTTACCAGCTGGACATGGAGATGGCCTTCGCCAGCCAGGAGGACGTGTTCGCCGTCATCGAGGACGTGCTGCCGCCCATTTTCGCCAAATACGGCGTGTATAACGTGGCCTCCAAGCCGCCTTTCAAGCGCATAAAGTTCAACGACGCCATGGAGACTTACGGCACCGACAAGCCGGACCTGCGCATTGACCTGACCGTGAAGGACATGACCGCCCTGGCCAAGGCTACCGAGGGGTTCCAGCCTTTCCAGGACGCGGCGGTGGTGAAGCTGGTGCCCTGCACCGGCGCGGAACTGACGAGAAAGCAGATCGACAAGCTCTGCGACGACGTGGCCGTCCAGTCCGGCGTCAAGCCCTATTGGGTCCGCATGGATGAAAATGGCGCGCTGGTGGGCGGCGTGGCCAAGTTCCTCACCGGCCATGAGGAAGAACTCAAGGCCCTGGGGCTGGTCCCCGGCAGCTTAGGGCTCATCGCCGCCGGGACGAAGGACGCGGCCCGGAAGACCGCCGGCGTGGCGGTGAAGATGCTGGGCGCTTTGGTCCCCGGCCATATGGACGAGCAGCGGTACGAGTTTTGCTGGATCGTGGACTTCCCCATGTTCGAGATAGGGGAGGAATCCGGCCAACTGGAATTTTGCCACAACCCCTTCTCCATGCCCAACGGCGGCCTGGAGATACTGGAAAAGGCGGAAAAGGGCCAGGTGGACCCGCTGGACATCTACGCCTATCAGTACGACCTGGTTTGCAACGGCGTGGAGCTCTCCTCCGGCGCTGTCCGAAACCACGACCCGGACATCATGGTGAAGGCATTTGAGATGGTGGGTCTGGGCGAGGCCGACGTGAAGGCCAAGTTCCCCGCCATGTACAACGCCTTCTGCTACGGCGCGCCCCCTCACGCGGGCATCGCCCCCGGCGTGGACCGGATGGTGATGCTCCTGGCGGGGGAGCCGTCCATTCGGGAGATCATACCCTTCCCCATGAACAAGAACGCCCAGGACCTGATGATGGACGCCCCCAGCGCCGTGGAGCAAAAGCAGTTGGACGAGCTGCACATCGCCGTCGTCGGCGTGGAGGAATAAAAACACAGGAGGCCCGGCCATGTACGCACGTATCCGTTCCCTTGGCATCAAAGGAATAGGGGGCTATGAGGTGGAGCTGGAGGTCTCCATCTCCTCCGGACTGCCCAGGCTGGACATGGTGGGTCTGCCCGACGCCGCCGTGAAGGAGGCCGCCGAGCGGGTCCGGGCCGTCATCAAGTATAACGGCTGGGACTTTCCTGTCAGCCGCATGACGGTCAACCTGGCCCCGGCCGACACGAAAAAGGCCGGCACGGTCTATGACCTGCCCATTCTGCTGGGCATACTGACCGCCTCGGGGCAGATCAAGCCGCCGCGGGAGACGGATATGTTTTTCGGCGAGCTGTCCCTGACGGGGCAGCTCCGGCCTGTTTTCGGCGCGCTGCCCATGGCCCTGGCGGCGGAAAAGGCCGGGGCAAAGCGCCTGTTCGTGCCCAGGGAGAACGCCGCCGAGGCGGCTTTCGCCGAGGGCGTGGAGGTCTATCCCGTGAGCGACGTGCGCCAGCTGGCCGCGTTCCTGGCCGGTGAGCGGGAGATAGAGCCTGCCCCGGTGGGCATCGTGGACCCGGGCGCTGTGTCCGTGCCGGACTTCGCGGAGGTCAAGGGGCAGGAGAACGTGAAGCGGGCCATGGAGGTGGCCGCCGCCGGCGGTCACAATGTGCTCATGGTGGGCCCTCCGGGTGCGGGAAAATCCATGCTGGCCAAGCGTCTGCCCGGTATATTGCCGGACATGAGCCGGGAGGAAGCGCTTTTATCCACGGCCATTTGGTCCGTGGCGGGCCTGACCACGGCGGACAGTCCCATCGTGGCCCGACGGCCCTACCGCGCCCCCAACCAGACCGCCTCCCGTCAGGCTTTGTCCGGCGGGGCGGACCTGCGGCCGGGGGAAATGAGCCTTGCTCACAACGGGGTGCTGTTTCTGGACGAGCTGCCGGAGTTCCACCGGGACGTGATAGATCTATTGCGCCAGCCCCTGGAGGAAGGGGAGCTCACCATCTCCCGCGCCACCGGCTCAGCCACCTATCCCAGCCGGTTTATGCTGGTGTGCGCCATGAACCCCTGCCGCTGCGGCTGGTATGGCCACCCCTCGAACCGCTGCCGCTGCTCGGACCGCTCTATCCGGGAGTACCAGAACAAGGTGTCCGGCCCGCTGCTGGACCGGATCGACATCATGGTGGAGGTCCCGTCATTGGAATACGAGGACCTGGAGGCCAAGCCCAGCGGCGAGCCCTCCGCCGTCATTAAAGAGCGGGTCAACAAGGCCCGCGCCATCCAGCGTGAGCGTTTCGCGGGCACGGCCATTCAGGAAAACGCCCGGATGGACCCGGCTGCTATGGAGAAATACTGCGCCCTGGACGAGCAGGGCTCGACCCTGATGAAGGGCGCTTACGAGGCCCTGGGCCTCACCGCCCGGAGCTATGACCGCATTTTGCGGGTAGCCCGGACCATCGCCGACCTGGCCGGGGAGGAAAACATTGGTCCGGCCCACCTGGCCGAGGCCATACAGTACAGAACATTTCAACTGGCAAAGTGATGAAAATATGAACGATATGATCTTACTGAAGGAGGGCGAGGTGGTCCTGAAGGGCCTGAACAAGCGCTCCTTTGAACAAAAGCTGACCAGCAACATCCGCCGGAGATTAAAGCGCTTCGGCCCCTTTACCGTGACGGCCAACCAGTCCGTGATATATGTGGAGCCCCAAAGTCCCGACTGCGACGTGGACGGGGCCTTTCAGGCCCTGGGCCAGGTGTTCGGTATCATGACCGTGACCCGCGCCGCCGCCTGTGAAAAGGACCCGGCCGCCATCGCCAAACGGGCGGCGGAGTATCTGCACGACGAGCTTTCAAGCGCCAAGACCTTCAAAGTCGAGTCCCGTCGGGGGGACAAGTCCTTCCCCATGACCAGCGTACAGCTGAGCCAGTACGTGGGCGGGGAGCTGGACGACGCGTTCCCCGATCTCGTCGCCGACATGCACCAGCCGGAGCTGACGGTGCACCTGGAGGTCCGGGACCGGGCGGCGTACATCCACGGCACCCCCGTACCCGGCGCGGGCGGTCTGCCCGTGGGCACGTCCGGGTCCGCGGTGAGCCTTTTATCCGGCGGCATCGACAGCCCCGTGTCCACCTGGATGATGGCCAAGCGGGGCATGCGCATCATACCGGTGCACTTTTTCTCCTTCCCCTATACCTCGGAGCTTGCCAAGCAGAAGGTGCTGGACCTGGCGCGGCTGCTGGTACCCTGGTGCGGGCGGATGAACGTGCAGGTAGTGCCTTTCACCCACATTCAGGAGGAAATTCGGGACAAGTGCCCGGAGGACTATTTCACCCTCATTATGCGCCGCATGATGATGCGTATCGCCTCGGCCATCGCGGCCGATGACCACTGCGGGGCCATCATCACCGGGGAGAGCCTGGGCCAGGTCGCCAGCCAGACCATGGAGGCCATGGCCGCCACGGAGGACTGCGCGGACCTGCCCGTGCTGCGGCCCCTGGTGGGCATGGACAAGAAGGAGGTCATCGCCGTCGCTCGGCATATCGGCACCTTTGACACGTCCATATTGCCCTACGAGGACTGCTGCACCGTGTTCACACCCCGCCACCCCTGCACCCATCCCAAGCTCAAAAAAGTCCGGGAGGCGGAGGCAAACCTGGACGTGGAGCCGCTCATCGCCGAGGCCCTGGCGGGGATAGAGTTTGTGAAGATAGGATATTGAGGAAATGGTCGAGAATTTTGACGCGAAGCTGAACGAATACGCCCGCCTGCTGGTGGAGGTGGGCATGAACGTGCGGCCGGGGCAGACGGCCCGGATCAACGCGCCGCTGGACTGCGCGCCTTTGGCCCGTCTGTGCGTGGCGGCGTGCTACGACCGCGGAGCCCGAGAGGTACTGGTGGACTGGCACGATGACTTTATCGACCGGGAAAAGTATCTGCGGGCAGACGAGGCGGCGTTCGCCGAATACCCGTCCTATATGAAGGAGAAGTGGACCTGGCTGCTGGAGAAAAAAGCCCCCAACCTGGCCATCATCGGCTCCGACCCGGAGCTTTTCAAGGGCGTGGACCCCAAGCGCCTGCAGACCTGGCAGCGGGTGGCCGGCCAGGGCAACAAGGCGTACTATGAGGCCATGACCGCCAGCCGCTTCCAGTGGTCCATCGGCGCCCACCCGACGCCCGCGTGGGCGAAAAAGGTGTTCCCGGACCTGTCGGAGCCGGAGGCCGTGGACGCGCTGTGGGACGCCATATTCGACGTGTGCCGGATAAATGGGGACGGCCAGGCCGTCCAGCGCTGGCGGGAGCATATCGCCACCGTCGCCCGCCGGTGTGAGACGCTGAACGGCTATGATCTCAAGAGCCTGCATTATGTCAACTCTTCGGGCACGGACCTGACCGTGGAGCTGCCGGAGAACCACGTCTGGCTGGGCGGCAGCGAGGCCAGCGCTGCCGGCGTCGAGTTCGTGGCCAACATGCCCACGGAGGAAATTTTCACCGCCCCTAAGTGGGACGGTGTGAACGGCCGGGTGTACGCGGCGCTGCCCCTGGCGCTGGACGGGAATCTGGTGAAGGACTTTACCCTGGACTTTAAGGATGGGCGCATCGTGGACGTGCACGCGTCGGAGGGGGAGGACATTTTGCGCCACTCCATCGACCTGGACGAGGGGTCCCATTATCTGGGCGAGGTGGCGCTTGTGCCCTACGACAGCCCCGTCCGCAACAAGGGCGTTTTGTTCTACGAGACGCTGTTCGACGAAAACGCCTCCTGCCACCTGGCCTTTGGCTCGTCGTACCCCACCTGCGTCAAGGGCGGAGCGGACATGTCGGAGGATGAACAGAAGGCCGCCGGCCTCAACCAGTCCATCAACCACGTGGACTTCATGGTGGGGACAAAGGACCTGTCCATCGTGGGCACCACCCACGACGGGAAAGAGGTGCCCGTGTTCGTGGACGGCAATTTCGCGTTTTGATTTTTGTTCTCTCCCCCAGTCACGCTGACGCGTGACAGCCCCCTCGTCAGAGGGGGCCGGATCCTGGGCGTGGCAGAGAATATGCCTCCCTCTGACGAGGGAGGTGGCTCGCCCGCCAGGGCGAGACGGAAGGAGAGACACATCATGAACTGTGAGATATTATCCGTTGGCACGGAGCTGTTGCTTGGCAACACGGTGAACACCGACGCGGCGGACCTGTCCGACCGTCTGGCGGCGCTGGGTGTCAACGTGTTCTGGCACAC
>CANQKA010000064.1 GCA_947624395.1 uncultured Oscillospiraceae bacterium | reverse complement strand
GTCGGCGGCGGTGGTCAAAATGCCCTCCACATAGTCCATCATGGTCTCGAAGTTGGCGTAGCTCTCGTACATCTCCAAGGTGGTGAACTCCGGGTTGTGCTTGGTGTCCATGCCCTCGTTTCGGAAGATGCGGCCGATCTCATAGACCCGCTCCATACCTCCCACGATGAGCCGCTTCAAATTCAGCTCCGTTGCGATACGCATGTACATGTCCAGGTCCAGTGTATTGTGGTGGGTGACGAAGGGCCGGGCCGTCGCGCCGCCCTGTATGGTCCCCAGCACCGGGGTCTCCACTTCCAGATAGCCCCGCTGGTCCAGATACCGGCGGACCAGACTGATGAACCGGCTGCGCAGCTCAAACACCTGTCTGGACTGCTCGTTGGTGATGAGGTCCAGATACCGGCGGCGATAGCGCTGGTCCGTGTCCGTCAGGCCGTGAAACTTCTCCGGCAGCGGCCGCAGGCTCTTACTGAGCAGCGTGATCTCCTTCACATGCACCGATATGGCCTCGGTGCGCGTCTTGAACACGAACCCGCTGGCGCCTATCACGTCGCCCACGTCCCACGTCTTGACCTGGGCCAGCATCTCCGGCCCCAGCTCGTTCACGCTGACGTAAAGCTGTATCCGGCCCTTATCGTCCTGCAGGTCCATGAATCCGGCCTTGCCCTGTACGCGCTTTGCCATGATCCGTCCGGCCACCCGCACGTCTTTTTCCTCCAGAGCGTCATAATCGTCTTTTATCTCCTGGGAGAAATGGCTGCGGGCGAATTTGGTGATCTGGTACGGGTCCTGCTGTGCGTCCTGGAGCTTAAACAGCTTCTCCCGGCGCACACGCATCTCGTCGGACAGGCCCTCCGGCTCTGTCCGGTACCCCGGCGCGTATTGAAACATATCTGTGTCTTCCCTTCTTTAGAATGTGACGTTCAGTATCTCGAACTGCAGATCCCCGGCGGGAGCCTCGATGGTGACGGTCTCGCCGATCTTATGGCCGATCAGGCCCTTGCCGAAGGGGGAGTCGTCGGAGATACGGCCGGACATGGGGTTCGCCTCCTGGCTGCCCACGATCTGGTACTCGCTCTGCTCGCCCAGCTCCACGTCCAGCACGGTGACCTTGCTGCCGATGCCTATCACGCCGGCCCTGTGGGTATGCTCCACGATCTCGGCGTTTTCCAGCAGGTTCTTATACTCGGCGATTTTGGAGTACAGCTTGCCCTGCTCGGTCTTGGCCTCGTCGTACTCGCTGTTTTCGCTCAGGTCGCCGTAGCTGCGTGCCTCCTTGATAAGCTCGGAGACCTCCTTTTCGCGGACGGTCTGCATGTATTCCAGTTCCTTTTGCAGCTCCTCGTACCGCTCCCGGCTCATTTTGTACTTGTTGTCCGCCATGCTTTCTTACCTCCCGAAGTGATCAAGTCATAATATTATAATGAACGCTTTCTTCTCTGTCAAGCGTCCAGCAGTCCTATGGCGGCCTGGACCTGGGGATCGTCCTCCGGCTCCAGCCACCCGGTCCTGTAGAGCGTGGTCTGTTCCTCGTCCAAGCTGGCCTCCACGTCCGGCACGAGCCCCCCGGCGGCATACAGGTCCGTCCGACCGGGTGTGAGGTAGGAGTATTTGGACAGGTGCACGGCGCTGCCATCCCACAGGGTGTAAGTCACCTGGCTGCGGGCCTTGCCCGTGGTGGCCTCACCCGCGATCTTGGCCCAGTCATAGTCCCGCAGGGCAGCGGCGAAAAACTCAGCCGCGCTGTAGCTGTCGTGGTTCACCACCACGGCCATGGGAAGCTCCACGCACGCCGCATCCGATGTCTCCACGGCCTCGCGCCCTTTCTTATCCGTGCGGATGAACAGATCCCCCTCGGGCAGCAGATGGTCCAGCAGGGCCACCATCTCCTTCACCTGCCCGCCGGGGTCGTCCCGCACGTCGAACACCAGGCTGTCCACGCCCTGGTCTATGAGCGCGTCCACCGCGTCGATGGCGGACTGGCCCGCCCCGTCATGGAAGTTGTCGATGTCCACATAGCCGATATGCCCGTCCAGGACCTGGTAGCTCACCGGCTCCTGATAGAACGTCTGGCAGGACACCGGCACGTCCCGCTGCTCTCCCTCGGGGCTCTGTACGGTGATGAGCGCGTCTTTTCCATAGTCGGCCTGGATGAGCGCGTGCAGTTCGTCCGTCGTTCCGCCCACCACGGAAACGCCGTCCACGGCCACGATCGCCTCTCCCACTGCCAGACCGGCCTTATGGGCCGGACCGTCCTTTTCGATGGTGACGATCAAAAACCCGCCGCTTGCCTGGTCGGCCGTCACGGACACGCCGATGCCCTGGTAGAGATTGGCGGAGTAGTCCTGATAGTCCGCGTAACTCTCCGCGTCCATGTAATAGCTCCAACCGTCGTCCAAACTGGCGATGGCGCTGGCCAGCGCCGCGTCCGTCACCGCGTCCGGGTCGCTCTCGCCCACGAACTGGGTGCGGATGATACGCATCACGTGGGCGAACTTGGCCGCCCTGGCAAAGCCCCGGAATCCGCCGAAGCCCACGATGAGCACGACAAAGGCCGCCAGGACCCCGCACAGCGCGCATGCGGCCCCGACCACGAGATTTTTGTTATACGAAGGTCCTTTCACGGTCATCCCTCAAAAAACCGGGCGACGTCGGTCGCCCGGTCCGCAGGTCATTCTCTGTCCATCAATAATATCCGAAGCTCATGGGGTCCAGGGCGGTGCCGGAGGAATTGCGGACCTCGAAGTGCAGGTGCGGTCCGGTGACCCTGCCGGTGGCGCCCACCAGGCCGATCACCTGTCCCTGGCTCACGCTCTGGCCGTTGACCACGGAGATGGAGGACATATGTCCATAGAGGGTAGTATATCCGTTGCCGTGGTTTATCATCACGCAGTTGCCGTAACCGCCGTTCTGTCCGGCGAATATCACCGTGCCGCTGGCGGCGGCGTAAATGCTGGAGCCGTAGCCCGCGCCCACGTCCACGCCGTAGTGGAACGTGGCCTGGCCGGTCACCGGGTGCTTTTCCCGGGGCCCGAACCGGTCGGTCAACGTCCTGGTGTAGCTGGGCCACATCATCCACGTGCCGCTGGCGGAGGGCGCCGTACTGCCGGTGCTGCCGGAACTGCTGGAACTGCCAGAGCTTCCGCTGTCCGTACTGCCAGTACTTCCGGAGCTGCCGCTGTCGGTCGTACCGCCGCCCACGCCCTCGCCGTCGCCGGTGTCGGGCAGGCCCACGTCCGCGTTGCCGTCGCCGTTGCCCACGTTTTCATCTTCCTCGGGGGGCAGACCCACGTTCGCGTCGGGTGGTATCGTGTCGGTGCCGGTACTGGAATTGGTATCGGTGTTGGTATCCGTGCCGGCGTCGCCCACGCCGCCCTCGTCAACGACGGGAGGCTGGCCGGCGGACTGGTCCACAGATGGCTGCTGCTCGGTCGGCTGTTGCTCCACGGAAGGCTGCTGCACAGGCTGCTGTTCCACGGACGGCGGCTGCTGGGTCGCCCCCTGTATGGCCGCCTGTTCTGCTGCCCGGGCTTGGGACAGCTCCTGCTCCTTCTGCACGATCAGCGACTGGACCAGCGCCTGGGTCGCGGCCTCCTGCTTCAGGATCTCCTCATAGTCCTCGCTGTCCTGCTCCATCTGCTCAATGAGCAGGCATGCCGCGGCGATATCCGCCTCCAGGCGGCTCTGCTTGGCCTGCAGCTCCGTACGGCGAACGGCGTTTTCCTGGAACATGGTCACCGCCTCGGACTCCAGGGCCTCGGCCTTCTCCCGGGCCGCCATATACTCGCTTTCCAGCTGCTTGTCATAGGCCATGACCTCGTTGACCAGGTCCAGCCTGGTCAGCAGGTCCGCGAAGCTGGTGGCGTCGAACAGCACCGCCAGATACCCCACGTCGGAGCGTTCTTCCATGGCCCGCAGCCGGGACAGCCACAGGTTCCTCTGTCGTTCCTCCACCTGACGGGCCTCGGCCAGATCGTCCTGGATGGACATGGCCTTGCCGTCGATGATGTCGATCTGCTCCTGTATCACGTCCAGCTCTTCCTGGGCCAGCATATTTTTCCTGTCCAGGATGGCCTTTTTCTCCAGCGTATTGGCCTTTTCATAGTCCAGGCTGTTGATTTGGGCCTGAATATCGTCCATACGGCTCTGGATATCGGTCTGCTGGCTGTTCAGCTCATCGATCTCGTCCTGGACCTGATCGCCGCCCGAAGCGTACGCCGGGGATACGATCATCACCACGATGGAAAACACCATCAGCAGCGCCAGCGCGATACAGACGATCTGTATAAATCTCTTGCGCTTTTTCATAATTGATCCTCAGACCTGCAAATAGTTGCGGATGGCGATGGAGCTGCCGAACACGCCCACGACCAGCCCCACGCCCATGTACACGGCCATGACCGCCACGCTGATGGACCCGAAGGGTATCACGTTGATGAGCCCGCCCAGCATGGACATGATACGGGTGGCCACCACGTCATACACGCCCCACTCCAACAGGAACGCCAGCGCTCCGCCCAAAAGGCCCAGCACCAGCCCCTCCACCACGAAGGGGAAGCGGATGAACCAGTTGGACGCGCCCACGATCTTCATAATGGCGATCTCGTCCCGGCGGCTCAGCGTGGCCAGCTTCACCGTGTTGGACATGATGAACACGCTGACGATGACCAGCACCACCACCAGTATCAAACTCACGGCGCTGATCACGTTCCGCACCGTGACGAAGCCCTGGGCCACCTGCAAGTCGGCCCGGATCTCGGCGATGCCGATGATGTTATAAAGCTGCTCCTGGGTCTGCTCCATCAGGGAGATGTCCTGCAAATAGATGATGAACCTGTCCCGGAAGGCGGTGTCGGGCACGTCCTGGAACATGGACGAGTCCTCATAGCTGGCGGCCAGCTCTTCCTTGGCCTGCTGGCGGGACACGAACTGGCAGGAGCGTATGTTGGATATGTATTCGATTTGGGTCTGCAAAGCTCTGGCCTGGTCCTCCGTGAAAGTCTCCTCCACGTAGGCCACCACCTGGTTTTGGCTTTCCAGATCGTCCAGCATGGAATCCACGTTCACCGCGATCAGGGCGAAGCTGCCCATGATGACCAGGCACGCCACGACGATGGTCACCGACGCGAAGGACATGAACCCGTGGGTCAGTATGCTCTTGAACCCCTCTTTGATGAGGTAGCCTATCTTACTGGATCTCATAGCTGTAATACCCGTCCATTCCGTCGGAGATGACCTGGCCGTCCTCGATGGCGATGACCCGCTTGGAGAAGGAGTTGACCAGCTCCTTCTCATGTGTCACCACCAGCACCGTGGTACCGATCTCGTTGTCGTTGATGCGGTCCATGAGCAGCATCAGCTCCAAGCTGCGGGCCGGGTCCAGATTGCCGGTGGGCTCGTCGGCAATGAGAAGCTGGGGGCTGTTGACGATGGCTCTCGCCACCGCCGCCCGCTGCTGTTCGCCGCCGGACACTTCCCGGGGATAGCGCTTTTCCCGCCCGGACAGGCCCACCAGGTCCAGCACGTATGGCACCCGGAGCCGTATCTCCCGGTTGGACGCGCCCACGATGTGCATGGCGAAGGCCACGTTGTCGTAGATGGTCATCTCGTCAATGAGCCGGTAGTCCTGAAAGATAACGCCCAGCGTCCTGCGCATACGGGGCAGCTTCCGCCGCCGGATATGGCGCAGGTCGAAGCCGTTGACGCTCAAAGTCCCGCTGTCGGCCATCACCTCGCCGGTTATCAGCTTGATGATGGAGGTCTTGCCGCTGCCGGAGGGGCCGACGAGAAAGACGAACTCGCCGTCCTCGATGGCGAAGCTCATATCGTCGATGGCCGGCACGTCCCCGCCGGGATAGGTCATGGATACGTTTTCAAATAAGACCATGGGAAAGGGGTCCTCCAAAGGATATCAGTATCGGGTGTTCTGGGAATCCAGATATTGCTTGACCATCAGCGCCACCTTGAACACGATGGCGTGGTCGAACTCCCGCAGATCGAGGCCGGTGAGCTTCTTGATCTTTTCCAGCCGGTACACGAGAGTGTTCCGGTGGACGAACAGCTTCCGGCTGGTCTCCGACACGTTCAAATTGTTCTCGAAGAACTTGTTGATGGTGTACAGGGTCTCCTGGTCCAGGCTCTCGATGGGGCTTTTCTTGAAAACCTCGTTCAGGAACATCTCGCACAGCGTGGTAGGCAGCTGATAGATGATGCGCCCGATACCCAGACTCTCGTAGCTGACCACGGTCTGGTCGTTTTCAAACACCCTGCCCACCTCGATGGCGGTCTGGGCCTCCTTGTACCTATCGGCCAGCTCCCGCAGGTGCAGCACCGGCGAGCCGATACCCACCACGGAGTGGATACCCATGTCCTGTTCCAGGCTGCGCTGGATCTTCTCGGCCATCCGCTCCAGCTCGCCGGTGTCGAACCCCGGCTGCAGCTCCCGGATGATGACCACGTCCGTCTCGCTCATGCTGAGCACAAAGTCCTTGTCCCGGGCCGGATACAGGCTTTGCAGGTACTCCAGCACCGCGATCTCCGCGCCCGCGTTCTGCCGCACGACGAACACGCCGCGAGGCATCTCCGCGTTGAACCCCAGCTCCTTTGCCTGGACGTACACGTCGCTGGGCAGAATATTGTCGGAGATGATGTTCTTGACGAAGGTGGTGGCGTCATGCTTGTCGTCGTAGCTGTTTTTTGCCTCCGCCAGGGCCACGGATATCAGAATGCACACGCTTCTGGCCGTCTCGTCCTGGCCGTCCACGAAGGCGATGTAGGTCCCTCTGCCTCCGGCGCCGATGACGCGGCAGGTCCTTCCCGCCGCCACAAACAGGTCCGTTCCTGCCTCCTGGGCCGCCAGGTGGATCTCGCCGATGGAAAAGCCCATCAGCGTCAGATCGCTCGACGCGATCACGCTCCCCTGTTCGTCCACAACGCCGAAGCAGCGCTTGGTCGCGTCCTTCATCTGCAGGATCACGCTTTGGAAAATTCGGCTAGACATAAATCTCTACCCCCAGAGTATATACATATGGGTATTTTAAAGCATTCGCTGTCATTTTGCAATAGAAAACCCCTTGAAAATTGTAAACTTTTTCAACCGTTTCCGCAAAATGACCACAAAACCGGCCCCGACCGGCCGAATAATTATCCATTTTCATAAAAATATGGAAGTGATCTCGCTCTCCGCGAGCTTTCGTATCTCTCCGAAGCCCAGCGACCGGTCCAGCGTCAGGCCGCCGATGGCCCTTCTGCGCATGTCCAGCACCCGCCGGCCGCATGCCGCCAGCAGGTTTTTGACCTCGTGGTATTTCCCCTCCGTGACCGTCACCGCGGCCCGACACGGGTCCGCGCCGTCTATCTCCAACACTGCCGGCCGGTACGCGGTCCCATCCGCCAGCGTCACCCCGGCGGCCAGCCTCTCCACGTCCAACTGCCCCAGCGGCCCGTCCACGTATACCTCATACACCTTCCGTATCTCCGACCGCGGCGCAGTGACCCGGTGGGCGAACGCCCCGTCGTCGGTCAGCAGTAAAAGCCCGGTCACATCCGCGTCCAGCCGCCCCACGCAGAAAAGCCCCCGCGCCTGCAAATGACCTGGCAGCAGCCCCGTCACGGCGGGCCATACCCCGTCCTCGGTGGAGCAAATGGTCCCCGCCGGCTTGTTCATCATGTAGTACACAAATTCATCGCCGTCGATGACCTGGCCCTGGGCCACGATACGGCTGGCCCTGTCCACCTTTTCCTCCGGACGGCGCACCGGCGCGCCATCCACGGTGACGGCCCCGGCCATAATGACCCGCCTTGCCTCGGAGCGGGTAAAGACACCCGACCCGGCCAGAATTTTGTCCAATCGCTCCCGGGGCATACATACACCTCCCATCGTGGGAATACACTGTACCATGAAAAGATTTGTGACACCGAAGATACGGACGTTTCTGATCGTCCTGTGCGTACTGGCGTTCATCGCCGTGCTGCTGCTGGTGGGCAACGCCGCCGGCGGGGTGAAGATTTTAGCCAAAGACGTGGCCTCCACCACGGAAAAGCGGGTGGCGTTTCTGGCCGAATGTGGCTGGCAGGTGGACCCGGCCTCGGAGCAGAGCCAGCAGATACTCATCCCGGAGCGCTTCACCCCCGTGTACGAAAGCTACAACGACCTGCAGCGCCAGCAGGGGTACGACCTGAGCAAATTCTGCGGCAGGACGTGCATGATGTACACCTACACCGTGACCAACTATCAGGACCAGGAGCAGACCGTCCTGGCGGACCTGTACGTGTACAAAAACCAGATCATCGGCGGCGACATCCACTCCACCGACCTTGGCGGCTTCATGATAGGGTTGAAGTAACGAAAATTCCCCCGGTGAACACCGGGGGAATTTTGTATTGGATGTTTTATTCTTCCACTTCGATGACGACGCCGGAGCCGACGGTACGGCCACCCTCACGGATAGCGAAACGCAGGCCCTTTTCGATGGCGATCGGGGTGATGAGTTCGACCTTCATGTCCACGTTATCACCAGGCATGCACATCTCAACGCCGTCGGGCAGGGAGATGACGCCGGTCACGTCGGTGGTACGGAAGTAGAACTGGGGACGATAGTTGTTGAAGAACGGGGTGTGACGGCCGCCCTCTTCCTTGGACAGGACGTACACCTGGCCCACGAACTTGGTGTGGGGATGGATGCTCTTGGGAGCAGCCAGCACCTGACCACGGACGACGGCCTTCTTGTCGATGCCGCGCAGCAGGCAGCCCACGTTGTCGCCGGCCTCGGCGTACTCCAGGGTCTTGTGGAACATCTCGGTGCCGGTCACGACGGTCTCCTGGGTCTCGCTGATACCGACGATCTCCACCTTGTCGCCGACCTTGACCTGGCCACGCTCCACACGGCCGGTAACGACGGTGCCGCGGCCGGAGATGGTGAACACGTCCTCGATGGGCATCAGGAAGGGCTTATCGGCAGCGCGCTCGGGGGTCTTGATCCAGGTATCGACAGCGTTCATCAGCTCCCAGATGCAGTTGTAAACGGGGGCGTGAGGATCGGTCTCGGTGCTCACCAGGCACTCCAGAGCGGAGCCCTTGATGATGGGGGTGTCGTCGCCGGGGAAGCCGTACTCGTTGAGCAGCTCGCGCACTTCCATCTCCACCAGCTCCAGCAGCTCGGGGTCGTCCACCTGGTCGCACTTGTTCAGGAACACCAGCACGTAAGGCACGTTCACCTGGCGGGCCAGCAGCAGGTGCTCGCGGGTCTGGGCCATGGGGCCGTCAGAGGCGGCGATGACCAGGATCGCGCCGTCCATCTGCGCGGCGCCGGTGATCATGTTCTTGATATAGTCCGCGTGGCCCGGGCAGTCCACGTGGGCGTAGTGGCGGCTCTCGGTCTGATACTCGACGTGCGCGGTGTTGATCGTGATGCCGCGGGCCTTTTCTTCGGGGGCCTTATCGATCTGGTCGTAAGCGGTATATTCGGCAGCGGTGGGGTCCGCCATATTCAGGACCTTGGTGATGGCCGCCGTCAGGGTAGTCTTGCCGTGGTCGATGTGACCGATGGTGCCGATGTTCACATGGGGCTTGGTACGGTTGAACATTTGCTTTGCCATTGCATTGTCCTCCTAAATAGTAGAAAAAAATATAAATTACTTACTCGCGATAGAGATTATACAGTATGGGGAAAATTTTTGCAACAGTTTTATGCGTTGCGCCGTGCGCCGGTGAGCTTTTCCCGCAGATTCTGGGGCAGCTCGATATAGTGGCTGGGCTCCATGGAGTAGTTGGCGCGGCCCTGGGTCCTGCTGCGCAGGTCCGTGGCGTAGCCGAACATGCTCGCCAGGGGCACGGAGCACTCGATGATGACGGCGCCGTTTCTGAATTCCTGGCCCATCACCTGGCCCCGGCGGGAGTTGATGTCCCCGATCACGTCGCCCATGTATTCCTCGGGCGTGGTGACGGTGACCTTCATGATGGGCTCCAGCAGCGTGGGACCGGCCTTTTCGCAGGCCTCTTTAAAGGCCATACTGCCGCAGATCTTGAAAGCCATCTCGGAGGAGTCCACCTCGTGGAACTGGCCGTCCAGCACGGTGGCCTTGATATCCACCATGGGATACCCGGCCACGATGCCGCCCAGCATCGCCCCCTGGATGCCCGCGTCCACCGCGGGGATATACTCCTTGGGGATGGCGCCGCCGGTGACGGCGTTGATGAACTCATAGCCCTTGCCGGACTCGTTGGGCTCGATCATCAGCTTCACCTGGGCGAACTGGCCCTTGCCGCCGGTCTGGCGGGCATAGCGCACGTCCACGGTAGAGGGCCTGGTGATGGTCTCCTTGTAGGACACCTGGGGCTTGCCCACGTTGGCCTCCACCCGGAACTCGCGCAGCAGCCTGTCCACGATGATCTCCAGATGCAGCTCGCCCATACCGGCGATGATGGTCTGGCCGGTCTCCTGGTCGGTGTACGCCCGGAAAGTGGGGTCCTCCTCGGCCAGCCGCGCCAGCGCGATGGTCAGCTTTTCCTCGCCGGCCTTCGTCTTGGGCTCGATGGCCACCCGGATGACCGGCTCGGGGAACTCCATGCTCTCCAGCACGATCTGATGCTTGTCGTCGGACAGGGTGTCGCCCGTGGTGGTGTTTTTCAGCCCCACCAGCGCCACGATGTCGCCGGAATAGATGGTGTCCAGGTCCTGCCTGTGGTTGGCGTGCATCAGCAGCACCCGCGCCAGCCGCTCCCGCTTGCCCTTGGTGGAATTCATCACCGTAGAGCCGGCGGTGGCCGTGCCGGAATAGACCCGTGCGAACGTGAGCTTGCCCACGTAGGGGTCCGCCATGACCTTGAACGCCAGGGCGGAGAACGGCGCGTCGTCGCTGGCCTCGCGGGTGACCTCTTTGTCGGTCCTGGGGTCGGTCCCCTTCACCGGGGGCACGTCCAAAGGCGAGGGCAGGTAGTCCACGATGGCGTCCAGCAGCTTCTGCACGCCCTTGTTGCGGTAGCTGGTACCGCAGGTGACGCACACCAGCTTGCCGCCTATGGTCCCCTCCCGCAGGGCCTTGCGGATCATGTCGGAGGGGATATCCTCGCCCTCCAAATAGAGCATGGCGATGTCGTCGGAGAACATGGAAGCCGCATCGATGAGCTTCTCGCGATACTCGTTGGCCAGGTCCAGCATGTCGGCCGGAATATCCTCCACCTTCATGTCCTTGCCCAGGTCGTCGTAGTACACGTCGGCCTTCATCTCCACCAGGTCGATGATGCCCCGGAAGTCGGCCTCTTTGCCGATGGG
>CANQKA010000063.1 GCA_947624395.1 uncultured Oscillospiraceae bacterium | reverse complement strand
AAGCCGACGGCTGCCCGTATGGCTATGCTGCGCCAGCAGGTGACCGACCTGCTGGATACCGGCCGCATGGAGACCACGGTCACCCGCGCCAAGGAGGTCCGTCCTCTGGCGGAGCGGATGATCACCCTGGGGAAGAAGAAGGGCCTTGCCAACTATCGTCTGGCTCTGAAGTTCCTGACCCGGGAGGACGTGGCGAAGAAGGTCTTTGACGACCTGGCCGTGAAATATGCCGACCGCAACGGCGGCTACACCCGCATCACCCGTACCGGCACCCGCCGCGGCGACGCCGCCGAGATGGCCGTGATCGAGCTGGTGTAACAGCCCAAGAATGATCAACGAGGACAGGCCCCCGCAAAAGGGGAAGCCTGTCCTCGGCCTTTTTATGCCTTTTCGGGCTGATCAGCACATAGCTTCGTTGTCCTCCTTGACGGGCGACAGCCCGCCTGCGTCGTCCGCCTCGCCCTGCACAGATCATCCTCGAAAAACCCTGTGATGTTTCTGTCAGGGACCAGAATAACCCCCTGCCCCGCCCGCATAGACTTGTGACAAGGCAAGGCAAGGGAAGTGGTATGTTTGCGAGAGGATATCGAACAGCGGGCGCGGGACCTGGCGCTGTACATCGTGGAGAACAACGCCACCGTCCGGGACGCCGCCCAGCATTTCCGGGTGAGCAAATCCACCGTACATAAGGACCTGACGGAACGGCTGCGGCACGTGGACCGGCCACTGTACACCCAGGCCCGGGCGGTGCTGGAGCACAACAAGGCGGAGCGCCACCTGCGGGGCGGCGAGGCGACCCGCCTGAAATACAAAGGAAGATGAAGCGGACCGGGCGCGGGAGCGCCCGGTTTTCCTTGACACTTTCCCGTTATAATGGTAAGTTATCCAAGGCAAAGGAGAGCTTATCATGCAAGACATTTACGCGTCCCTCGGCATCAGCCGGGAAGTATACGAATTTGGCGAAAAGATCCTGTCCGGCCTCCGGGACCGCTTTGACGCCATCGACGCCACGGCCGAGCATAACCAGGCCAAGGTCCTGGCCGCCATGCGGGATAACCGGGTCAGCGGGGCCTGCTTCGCCACCAGCACCGGCTACGGGTACAACGACCTGGGCCGGGAGACGCTGGAGGCGGTGTACGCCTCCTGTTTCCACACGGAAAGCGCACTGGTCCGCCCCCAGATCACCTGCGGCACCCACGCCCTGGCCCTGGCCCTTTCCGCCAACCTCCGGCCCGGGGACGAGCTTTTATCCCCCGTGGGCGCGCCCTACGACACCCTGGAGGAGGTCATCGGCATCCGCCCGTCCGTGGGCTCCCTGGCCGAATACGGCGTGACCTACCGCCAGGCGGACCTAAAGCCCGACGGCAGCTTTGACTACGACGCCATCCGCGCCGCCATCGGCCCCAGGACCCGCCTCATCACCATCCAGCGGTCCAAAGGCTACGCCACCCGCCCCAGTTTTTCCGTGGAGCAGATAGGGGAATTGATCGCCTTTTGCAGGGGCGTGAAGCCGGACGTTCTGTGCATGGTGGACAACTGCTACGGCGAGTTCGTCCAGCGCACGGAGCCCTCCGACGTGGGGGCGGACATGACCGTGGGCTCGCTCATCAAAAACCCCGGCGGCGGTCTGGCCGCCGCGGGGGGCTACATCTGCGGCACGACCGAATGTGTGGAGCGCTGTGCCCGTCGGCTCACCGCCCCCGGCCTTGGCAAGGAGGTAGGGGCCAACCTGGGCCAGCTCCCGGCCATGTACCAGGGCTTTTTCCTGGCCCCCACGGTGACGGCCGGTGCCCTCAAGGGCGCCATATTCGCCGCCAACGTGTACGAAAAGCTGGGCTTTGCCTGCGTGCCCAACGCATCGGAACCCCGCTATGACATCATCCAGGCGGTGACCCTTGGCTCGCCGGAGCGCATGGAGGCGTTCTGCCTCGGCATCCAGGCCGCCGCGCCGGTGGACAGCCACGTGACCCCGGTACCCTGGCCCATGCCGGGCTACGACAGCGACGTGATCATGGCCGCCGGGGCCTTCGTCCAGGGGTCCTCCATCGAACTTTCCGCCGACGGACCCATACGCCCGCCCTACGCCGTCTACTTCCAGGGCGGGCTCACCTGGTACCACGCCAAGACGGGCATTCTCATGAGCTTACAAAAACTATACGAAAGAGGTCTGGTTGACCTGAAGGGGATAAATTGACATGAACTGGTTCTGGTTTTCCGTCGTCGCGCTACTGTGCTGGAGCGGCTCCGACCTGTTTTCCAAGATCGGCTGCCGGGAGCAGGGGGACAAGACAGCCCATTTAAAAATGGTCCTGGCGGTGGGCGTGGTCATGGGCATTCACGCGGCCGTGGAGATTTTCGTCCAGGACGTACCCATCAGCCTGGACATCATCGTCACCTACCTGCCCGTGTCGCTTCTTTACATCTTCTCCATGATGCTGGGGTACATGGGCCTGCGGTACATAGAGCTCTCCATCTCGTCTCCCATATGCAATTCCTCCGGCGCTCTGGTGGCGATCCTGACGCTGGTGACGGCGGGACTTGGCTCCATCTCCGGCCTGCAATTGGGCGCCACGGCGCTTGTCTGTGTGGGCGTGGTGGGCCTTGGCTTTGTGGACATGCATGAGGACGACGAGGCCCGCGCCGCCCGCCAGAGCCTGTCGAACTACAAATACGCCAAGAGCCTGATCGCCATCCTGCTTCCTGTGCTCTATTGCGTGCTGGACGCGGCGGGCACCTTCGCGGACAGTCTTGTGCTGGAACGGCTGGACGAGGACAGCGCCAACGTGGCCTATGAGCTTACGTTTCTGGCGGCGGGCCTGGTGTGTCTCATCATCCTTCTTTGCAAGCATGAGAGATTCACCTTCCGGCAGGAGACGCCCAAGTACGTGGGCGCGTGCTTTGAGACGGCGGGCCAGCTTGCGTACATCTACGCCATCGCGGACTCGGAGCACGTGGCCATGTCCGCGCCCATCATCTCCGGGTACTGTCTGGCCTCGGTGCTTTGGAGCCGCATCTTCCTGAAAGAGAAGCTCTCCTGGAAGCATTACGCCATGATCGCCCTGGCGGTGCTTGGCATCGTCCTCCTTGGCCTCTCCGACGGCCTCACCGGCGACGTATAAAAAATAAAAAGCCCCCTTGCAGGGGGGCTTTCCTTATGGACGGCCCCCTCTGACGAGGGGGCTGGCGCGGCGTAGCCGCGTCTGGGGGATTGTCGTTTGTTTAACAGCAATCCCCCCGAGCCGCCTTACGGCGGCCCACCCCCCTTTGACAAGGGGGGCTTTTAAAGCGGAGATACTCACTTCTCCCGCTGCGGACTTACCTCCACCATCACCACTGCCGCGAACACCAGCACGCACCCGGCGATCTCCCACCCGGTGAGCCCGGTCTCGGGCATGAGCACATAGCCCGCCAACGCGGAGAACACGCTCTCCAAACTCAGAATCAGCGACGCCACCGCCGGATGCACCCCATTCTGCCCCACGATCTGCAGCGTATAGGCCACGCCGCTACTCAATACGCCCGTGTATAAGATCGGCACGGCGCATGCCGCCAGCCCCGCCCAGGTGGGACCTTCCCAGATCGTAAAAGGCAGCCCCAACAGGCCGCACACGAGAAACTGCACACAGCTCAGGCGCACCCCGTCCACCAGCGGGGAATAATGGTCCACCAGCAGTATCTGCACGGAAAACACCAGCGCGCACAGCAAAAGAAGCCCGTCGCTTCGCTCCAGCGTCAGGCCCTGACCTGCCATGAGCGGGTCCATCATGCTCAGGGCGAAAAACCCCGCCAGCGCCACCGCCGCGCCGAACCACACCAGCGCCGGGGACTTCCTGCCCAAAAACAGCCCCAGCACCGGCACCAGCACCACGTAACAGGCGGTGATGAATCCGGCCTTGCCTACATTCGTGTCCGCGCTCTGCATGGCGATGGCGATCTGCTGCAAATTGGCCGCCACAAACAGCGCCGCGCCGCAGGCCGCGCCGCCCACCAGAATGTCCCGGCGGCTGCCCTTTTGAAAATCCCCATGCCGGCTGCGAAACTTGTCCAGCAGCGGCAGCGCCAGGGCCAGACACGCCGCGCCGATGAAAAACCGGACGCAGTTGAAGGTAAAAGGACCCACATGGTCCATGCCCTCCTTCTGGGCCACGAACGCCACGCCCCATATAAACGCGGCCAGCAGCAAAAGCAGCGGGTTTTTCAGCGAACGTTTCTTCACGCCAGGGACCTCTTTTCGACGGAACTTTGCAAGCCAGTATAGCCCCCGGACCCGCCCTTGTCAACGGCTCTTTTTAATGAAATCTTAAGGTCCGCCCGGTTGCTTTTCCACATAGAATGGATTAATATAAAGCATGCGCCGTCCATGGACAGCGCGCACAGTGGAAACAATGGGGAGGATACCATGAAGAAAGCTCTATCGGCCATCCTGGCAGGGGTCCTGCTGCTGGGCCTGGGGACCGGCTGCGCCAAAAATTCGTCCGACGGCGAGACCGTCACGGTGGAAGAAGTCTCCTCCATCGTGGGCGCGGGCTCAGTGGGTCTGGCGGACTGGTACGCCGGCAAGGTCGTCTCCGGCGAGACTGCCGACGTGAAGCGGGACAGCACCAAGGCCATCCTGGACACCTATGTGGAGGTTGGCGACATGGTCCAGGCCGGGGACATTCTCTTTGCCTACGACACGGAGAAGATGCAGCTGGACCTGGACAAGATGCTGCTGGAAAAGGAAAAGCTGGAAAACAGCATCACCAACGACAACGCCACCATTGAGGAACTGGAAAAGCAGAAGGCCAAGGCCAAGGAGGAAGAACAGCTCAGCTACACCCTCCAGATCGACGAGAAGAAGGCGGACATCCGGGAGAACCAGTATAACATCGCCCTTTCCGAGCGGGACATCGCCGCCATGCAGGCGGCCCTGGAAAACGCGGAGATAGCCTCGCCCATCGCTGGCCGTATCATGAGCGTGGAGGACCCGGAGAGCGCCGGCGGCAGCTATTACGGCTACGATACCGACGACACCTCCGGCAACGACGTGAAGTACATCACCGTCACGGACGTGACCCGTCTGCGGGTCCAGGGCAACATCAACGAGCTGAACGCCGGCGCGCTCACAGAGGGCATGGCCATGACCGTCCGCTCCCGCATGGACGAGCGGACCTGGACCGGCACCCTGTCCATGATAGACTGGGAAAACCCCGTGGGCAATGACGATAACCAGAACGGCATGGTCTACGTGTCCGGCTCCGGCGAGGACGACGGCATGACCACCGCCACCAAATACCCCTTCTATGTGGAGCTGACCGACACCGAGGGGCTTATTTTAGGTCAGCACGTGTACATCGAGCCGGACACCGGCGAGGATGAGCAGGACGCCCCCAAGGGCCCCATGCTGCCCGGCTATTACCTGGTGATGGAGGACGACGGCAGCGCCTTTGTCTGGGCCGCCGGCGACAAAGACAAGCTGGAAAAGCGCGCCGTGACCCTGGGCGTGTATGACGAAAACACCGACAGCTATGAGATCGTGGACGGCCTTTCCGAGGACGACTGCATCGCCTTCCCGGCGGAGAATTTGGAAGAAGGCATGACCACGGAGAAGTTCGACCCGGCGGCGGCCGCTGAAGCTGCGGCGGAGGCCGAGGGCGGCGCAGAAGTTGCCTCCCTGGGCGGCTGAGGTGGCGGCCATGCTTCTTGAAATGCACGACATATGCAAGGACTATCCCCAGGGCAAGGACATCGTGAAGATCCTGAAAAACGTGGACCTGACGGTGGACGAGGGGGATTACCTGGCCATCATGGGCCCCTCCGGCTCGGGCAAGACAACGCTGATGAACATCATCGGCTGTCTGGACGTGCCCACCAGCGGCACATACACCCTCAACGGGGAGGACGTATCCCGGGCCTCGGAAAACCACCTGGCGGACATCCGCAACAGCACCCTGGGCTTTGTGTTCCAGAGCTTTTACCTGCTGCCCAAGATGACGGCCCGTGAAAACGTGGCGCTGCCCCTTTTATACGCCGGGGTGCGCAAGCGCGCCCGTCTGCGCCGTGCGGAGGAAGCGCTGCAAATGGTGGGTCTGGCCGAGCGCATGGACTTCATGCCCAACCAGCTCTCCGGCGGCCAGCAGCAGCGGGTGGCCATCGCCCGGGCCATGATAAACGAGCCCAAGCTTTTGCTGGCCGACGAGCCCACCGGCGCGCTGGACACCGCCTCCGGCCAGCAGGTCATGGACCTGTTCGACGAGTTGAACGCCCGTGGCACCGCCATCGTGCTGATAACCCATGAGCCCAAGGTGGGCCAGCGGGCCAAGCGTCTGCGCCGCATTCTGGACGGCGTGCTGACCGACTAGGAAGGGGGCGACAGCGCGTGAAAAAGCGAAAAGGCAAAAAGATAGCCGCCATCGTGCTGGTGTGTGCCCTCGTCCTGGCCGCCGCCGGCGTGGGCGGGTATCATTACCTGCAAGGCCGGGCCGGCAAGGACGTGAACGTCTACCCGGTGGAGCAGGCCAGCATCACCGACAGCTGGTACGACCAGATCCAGACCGACGGCATGGTCACCACCGACCGCATGCAGTCCGTGTACCTGACCAGCACCATGACCGTGACGGACGTGTTCGTCCAGGAGGGCCAGCAGGTCGCGGTGGGCGACCCCATCCTGGCCTTTGACACCACCCTGGACGAGGTAAAGCTGGACAAAAAGCGGATAGAGGTAGAAAAGACAAAGCTGGAGCTCAAACAGGCCCAGGACCGTCTGACGGAGATAGGCACCTACGGCGTGGGCGTGCCCTACTATCCCGAGCCGGAGCCCACGGAGGAACCGGAGTGGCAGACCGTGTCCGCCCCTTATTTCCAGGGCGGCAGCGGCGCCCAGTCGGACCCCTACGTGTACATGTGGGGCAGCGGCCTGGAGTTTTACGACGCCATGGTGGACTACCTTATCGGCACGGCCAAGGGCGAGGCCCTGCCCATGCCGGACCCGCCCACCGCGCCCACGCCCTCGCCGGAGCCAACCGCGGAGCCCACCGAGACCCCGGCCCCCACGGACCAACCGCCGGTGACGGACCAACCGCCCGTCACAGACGAACCCATTACCACAGATGAACCGGTCACTACAGACGAACCCATTACCACAGACGAACCCGTTGCCACGGACGAACCCGTTGCCACGGACGAACCCGTTACCACGGATGAACCCATTACCACGGACGAACCCGTCGCCACGGAAGTGCCCGTTGCCACGGAAGTGCCCGTCGAGCCGGAGGGCCAGGGTGGGGAGGCGGCGTCGATCGGCCTGTTGCACGCGCCGGCGCTGCGCTCGTCCGGCACCCGCATGTCCCCCTATTTCGACCTGGGTACGGTGTACATGGTCTTTGAGCTGCGGGACCACGACGCCCTGAACGGGGACATTTTGTCCGCCTTTGAGATCGCGTTCCGTGCCCTGCCCGCGGGCTGGGACGAGGACGGCAACCCGGTCAGCACGTGGATATTCCAGGTGTTGGAGCCGGTGTACACGCCCCTGAACCTCCGGGAAGACGAGCCGGTGGACATCCCATTTTACGGCGGCGGCGAGTTCTACCCCCTGGAGGAGATCAACCGCATGAAGCTGGAGGCCCAGCAGCAGATAACGGACCTGACCACCCAGCTGAAGCTGGCGGAGCAGGAGCTGAAGCAGATAGAGTTTGAACTGTCCAACGGCGAGGTCCTTTGCGAGGTACCGGGCGTGGTGAAGACCCTGCGCACGCCGGAGGACGCCCTGGCAGAAGGCTCTCCTGTGGCGCTCATCTCCGGCGGCGGCGGGTACATCATCAAGGCCGCCATGGGCGAGTTTGAGCTGGCCAGCATTTCCGTGGGCGACACGGTGAAGATATCCGACTGGATGAGCGGCGCGGAGCTGGACGGCACCGTCACCAGCATCGACAACTACCCCGTCAGCAGCGACCGCTACTGGTTCAGCACCGACGGCCGCAACAGCCGGGTGACCTTGTACCCCTTCACCGTCTCGGTGAGCGAGGACGCGCCCTTGCGGGAAAACTACAGCGTCTCCATCGACCTGGCCACCGCCGTATCCGACGCCAGCGCCGAGCAGGGCAAAAAGACCTTCTACCTGGAAAACGAATTTCTCCGCACGGACAACGGCCGCAGCTACGTATACGCGGAAAACGCCGACGGCCTTCTGGAAAAGCGCTATCTTGTCACCGGCAAGAGCTATAACGGCTGGGCCACGGAGGTCCTGGACGGCCTGACGGTGGAGGACTATGTGGCCTTCCCCTACGGCCGGAGCGTGAAGGACGGCGCCAAGGCCGTGCGCCAGGACAGTCTGCAGGCCCTCTACGAGGGCTATTGAGAGGGGGCGCGTTAGAACATGTTTGAAAATATCTCCCTGGCCTTCCAGGGCATCTGGGGCCACAAAATGCGCTCGTTTTTGACCATGCTTGGCATCATCATCGGCATCGCCTCCATCATCACCATCGTGTCCACCATAAAGGGCACCAACGACCAGATCAAGGAGAGCCTGATCGGCGCCGGCACCAACGCCGTCACGGTCCAGCTCTATCAGGAAAACTACACCTATGACATGACCTATCAGGGCCCGCCGGCGGGCGTTCTGCCCATCACGGAGGAAACGCGCCAAGCCCTGGCGGACCTGGACAACGTGCGCTCCGCCAGCCTCTACTGCTTCCGCCGCATCGACAGCTATAATGGCACGGTGTGCTATAAAAACACCGCCTACTCCGGCGAATTATACGGCGTGGACCAATACTATTTTCAGACCAACGGCTACCGCCTCAGCTATGGCCGTGATTTCCTCCCTGAGGACTACGCCTCCTTCCACAAGGTGGCATTGCTGGACGCTGGCGCGGCGTCGCTGCTCTTTGGCAGCACGGACCCGCGGGGGGAGACCCTGGAGATATCCGGCGAGCCCTTCACGGTCATCGGCGTGGTGGACCGGGCCAAGTCCTCGGATTTCGCCATCGAGACCTACCGGGATTACACCATGTATGCCGACACCTCCGGCGGCAAGATATTCATCCCCCTGGCGGACTGGCCTCTGGTGTTCCGCTTTGACGAGCCTCAGTGCGCGGTTTTAAAGGCCGCCAGCACCGACGACATGACCCGCATCGGCCAGCAGGCGGAGGACCTTCTCACCAAGACCCAGATCACCGACACCTCCGGCAATTTCGCCTATAAGAGCGACGATCTGATGAAGCAGGCGGCGGACATCCAAAAGCTGTCCAACGCCACCAACAACCAGCTTCTCTGGATCGCGGGCATCTCGCTGCTGGTGGGCGGCATCGGCGTGATGAACATCATGCTGGTGACGGTCACGGAGCGGACCCGGGAGATAGGCCTGAAAAAGGCCATCGGGGCCCGCAAGCGCCGCATTTTGTGGCAATTTCTGACGGAGGCCGCGGCCCTGACCAGCATTGGCGGCATTTTAGGCGTGGCCGCGGGCGTGGGCCTGAGCCGGTTCATCGCCTCCGCCATGGGCACGCCTACGGCGGTGAGCTACCCGGCCATCGCCGTGGCGGTTTTATTCTCCATGCTGATAGGCGTGATCTTCGGCATGATCCCCGCCGTCAAGGCCTCCAACCTGAACCCCATCGACGCCCTCCGCCGGGAGTAAGAAAATCGAAATCAAAAGCCCCCCTTGTCAAAGGGGGGTGCCCGCCATCGGCGGGCGGGGGGATTGTCCCCTCGCGCCGCAGCGCGGCCCCTCTGACGAGGGGGCTGTCAGCGCCCTTGGCGCTGACTGGGGGAGAGAAAAATTTTTCTCCGCAGAAAAAAGGGAAAAGGCGATATTACGGCGTATAAAGGTATTGCGAATCGATTTGCGATACCTTTATTACTTTTTTACCATACGAGGCGCACGATGCCTACATACCGCCAGCTCCGCCAGGAGCAGGAAAAAGCCATCATCGGGCCCTACGGGACCCTCTCGTCCGCCAGTCGGGGCCGGCCAGTGCCGGAGCCGGAGGACGACGTGCGCACCTGTTTCCAGCGGGACGTGGACCGGGTGACCCACTCCAAGGCCTTCCGCCGCCTGCGGCACAAGACCCAGGTGTTCCTGCAGCCAGAGGGGGACCACTACCGGACCCGCCTGACCCACACGTTGGAGGTGGCCCGTATCGCCCGGACCATCGCCCGCGCTTTGGGCCTGAACGAGGACCTGACCGAGGCCATTTCTCTGGGCCACGATCTGGGCCATACCCCCTTTGGCCACGCCGGGGAGCGGGCCTTGCGGGATATCACCGGCAGCTTTCACCACTACGAGCAGAGCCTTCGGGTGGTGGACAAGCTGGAAAAGGACGGCAAGGGCCTGAACCTGTGTCACGAGACCCGCATGGGCATATTGAACCACACCACCGGCCAGCCCCATGACACCATGGAGGCGGACGTGGTGCGCCTTTCCGACCACATCGCCTACCTGAATCACGACCTGGACGACGCCGAGAGGGCGGGTATCGTACTGCCCGTTGACGTGCCCGCGATCATAAGAGAGCGCGTCGGCACCCGCAACTCCCAGCGCATCAACGCCATGGTGACCGACGCCATCGCCGCCAGCGCCGCCGGGTCTGTGGCCCTCTCCCCGGATATGGCCGAGGCGTATCATGCCTTCGAGGAATTTATGTACGCGGCGGTGTACCGCAACCCCACCGCCAAGGGCGAGGAATCCAAGGTCAAGGGCATTTTGGCCCCCATCTGGGACTATTACATCGGCCACGTGGAAAAGCTGCCCCCGGAGTTCAAGTCCATCGCCGAGGAAGAGGGCGCCCGGACCGCCGTCACGGATTACGTCTCCGGCATGACGGACAGCTTTGCCATCGCCACCTTTGAGGATTTATTCATCCCCGCCAGTTGGTCGATAAAGTAAAGCCTTCCCTGTGCACGGGATGAATGAACCGCGCCGCAGGCGCACATTATGGAAGCCTCCCCTGTGTAAGGGGAGGTGGGCCGCCGCAAGGCGGCTCGGAGGGGTTGTAACGGGGCCCCCACGCGGCACGCTTGTCGCGTGGGGAGAGGAGGAGCCGCTGGCTATCCGGGATTCGCCGCTTGCGGCAAATCCCGGCCTAGCCATGCGAGCTACGACGAAGGAGGTGACCGCGTATGCCCTTTCCCAGCGATTTTCTGGACGAGCTGGGCCGCCGGAACGATATCGTGGACGTGGTCAGCTCCTACGTACCGCTGACCAAGCGCAGCGGCGCCAACCAGTTCGGCCTGTGTCCCTTCCACGGGGAGAAGACCCCCTCTTTCGCCGTCAACGGCGAGAAGCAGATCTACCACTGTTTCGGCTGCGGCAAGGGCGGCGGCGTGGTCAACTTCATCATGGAGATCGAGAACCTCTCCTACCCGGACGCGGTGCG
>CANQKA010000062.1 GCA_947624395.1 uncultured Oscillospiraceae bacterium | reverse complement strand
CTGGCGCTGATGAAGGAATATGAGGTCCAGCCGGAGGCGTGGGCCCCCTTCGCGGAGGGCAGGCACGGCCTGTTCACAAATCCGGTGCTGGCGGAGATCGGCAAAAAGTACGGCAAGAGCGCCGCGCAGGTGGCCCTGCGGTGGAACACCCAGCGGGGCGTGGTGGTGATCCCCAAGTCCACCCACCGGGAACGGATGGCGCAGAATCTGGACATCTGGGACTTCACCCTGACCGACGAGGAGATGGCCTCCATCGCGCCCCTGGACATCGGCCACAGCGAGATCGTGGACCACTTCGACCCGAATTTTGTCCGTGCGCTGCACGGCAGGAAATAAGGAGGAACTAACATGAGCAGGAAACTGGTAGCGTATTTTTCCGCCAGCGGCACGACGGCGAAGCTGGCCAAGGACCTGGCTGGGGCCATGGGCGCCGATCTCTATGAGATCAAGCCGGCTGTCCCCTATACCAAGGCGGACCTGAACTGGATGGACCCTAAGGCCCGCAGCACCGTGGAGATGAAGGACAAGTCCTCCCGTCCGGCCATCGCGGACCGGGACGGGCATGTGGAGGACTACGACGTGATCTTCGTGGGCTTCCCGATATGGTGGTATGTGGCCCCCACCATCATCAACACATTCCTGGAGAGCTACGACTTCTCCGGCAAGAAGGTGGTGCTGTTCGCCACCTCCGGCAGCAGCGGCTTTGGGCAGACGGTGAAGGGTCTTACCGGCAGCGTGGACGCCTCCTGCCAAATCGTCGAGGGCAAGGTGAACGCCTCCGCCGTAGAATTGGCCTCCTGGGCACAGTCCATGGGACTGTAAGGAGGGTCAGCGGATGAACCAATTTTATCCTGCAATCAAAAAGAATTTCGGCTTTGGCTGTATGCGTCTGCCCCTGAAGGACGGCGCGGTGGACACAGAGCTGTTCAGCCAGATGGTGGACGCCTTTCTGGACGCGGGCTTCAACTACTTCGACACGGCCCACCGCTATATGGATATGCAGAGTGAGCCGGCGCTGAGGACCTGCCTCACCAGTCGTTATCCCCGGGACCGGTACATATTGACCAACAAGCTGACCAACATCTTCTTCAAAAAGCAAGAGGACATCCGGCCTGTGTTTGAAAGCCAGCTGGCCGCCTGCGGGGTGGACTATTTTGACTTCTACCTGATGCACGCCCAAAACGCGGCAAATTTCGCCTTTTACAAGAGCTGTCGGGCCTATGAGACGGTGCTGGAGCTGAAGGCGGAGGGGAAATTCCGGCACTTCGGCATCTCCTTCCATGACACGGCGGACGTGCTGGAGCAGATACTCACCGAGTACCCCCAGATCGAGGTGGTGCAGATGCAGCTGAACTACGCCGACTGGGAGGACCCGGCGGTGCAGAGCCGCAAATGTTATGAGGTCTGCGAAAAATACGGCAAGCCCGTGATCGTCATGGAGCCGGTGAAGGGCGG
This sequence comes from uncultured Oscillospiraceae bacterium, assembly GCA_947624395.1. Classification (GTDB taxonomy): domain Bacteria; phylum Bacillota; class Clostridia; order Oscillospirales; family Oscillospiraceae; genus CAJOIG01. The sequence goes on along the minus strand of CANQKA010000062.1, from coordinate 9,997 downwards.
CAACCTGGCCCAGCTCCCCGACGACGCCAGGGCCGTGCTGGACGCGCTTCACGGCGGCAGTCCGGCCAGCTACGCCATCCGCTTTGCCGCCAGCCAGTCCAATGTGATGATGGTGCTGTCCGGCATGGGCGACATGGACATGGTCCGGGACAACATCGCCACCATGAAGGACTTTAAGCCCCTGGACGAAAAAGAACTGGCCGCGGTGATGCAGGTGCGGGACATCTTCCGCAGCAAGCATCTGATCCAGTGCACCGCCTGCCGGTACTGCACTGCGGACTGCCCCAAGCATATCTCCATCCCGGGCCTGTTCGCCTGCCTGAACGCCAAGCGGGTGTTTAACAACTGGAACACGGATTATTACTACAACAACGTCTATACCACCGCCAACGGAAAAGCCTCGGATTGCATCAAATGCGGGAAGTGCGAGAAAGCCTGCCCCCAGCACCTGCCCATCCGGGAGCTGCTGCAGGACGTGGCGGCGGAGTTTGAAAAGTGAGGGAGAGTATGGGAAAGAACCTGATCATCTACTATTCCCGCAAGGGGGAGAACTACGTCAACGGCTCCATCCGCGACCTTCCCAAGGGCAACACCCAAATCGTGGCCGAGTTTATCCAGAAGGCCGTGGGCGGCGACCTTTTTGAGATCGAGACCGTGCGGGAATACAGCACCGACTATATGACCTGCACCCGCGAGGCCCAGGACGAACTGCGCGCCCACGCCAGACCGGAGCTGAAACGGTATCTGGACAGCCTGGACGGATATGACAACGTGTTTGTCTGCGGCCCCTGCTGGTGGGGCACCTTCCCCATGGCGGTGTTCACCCAGCTGGAACGGCTGGATTGGACGGGCAAGCACGTTGTGGCCGTTATGACCCATGAGGGCAGCGGGCTGGGAAGCTGTGAGCGAGACCTGAAAAAGACCTGTGCGGGGGCGACCTTGGGCAAGGGGCTGGCCGTTCACGGCGCGGATGCCGCCCAGTCCGAGGCTGCGGTGGCGGCATGGGCAAAGAAAACGTCGATTTGAACCCGTGCCCGTGACGGGTCCGCACCCGGAAGTATAATCCTTATTGCGTCTTGCTTTTGGGGACACGTCAAAGCGGAGGCCGTCTGGCCTCCGCTTCATTTATTGGTGTATGTCAGCGGATGAAGTTCGTCCACTGAGGACTCTCCTTTTCCGGCAGACCGTATTGCTCCCTGCCCAGGGCGATGCTCTTCATGAGAAAGGCCATATTCCGGGCCAGCGTCCGCATAGTCTGCAAGCCCTCCGCGTCCTGCTCCGCCTCACCGGGAGCGCCGCCGTGGATGCTGTTCCAGTACTGGCTGGAAGCTATGGGCATGCCGGAGATGGTGAAATACTTGTTCAGCTCGTCGAAGGTGGCTGAGGCGCCGCCCCGGCGGGCCGTCACCACGCTGGCCCCCACCTTCATGGTCTTGTCAAAGCCGGTGCTGTAAAAGAGCCTGTCCAGCAGGGCAACGAGGGTGGCGTTGGCGGAGGCGTAGTAGACGGGACTGGCCACCACCAGCCCGTCGCTCTGCTCGAACACCGGCGCCAGCTCGTTCACGATGTCGTCAAAGGCGCACTTTCCCGTCCTGGCGCAGCTGCCACAGGCGATGCAGCCGCGGACGGGTTTGCTGCCAACCTGGACGGTCTGCACCTCTATGCCCTCCTGGGCAAAGACCGCCTCCATCTGCCGCAGCGCGGCGGCGGTGTTGCCGTTTTTCCGGGGACTTCCGTTGAGCATCAGCACTTTCATCTGCGTGTCTCCTTTTTAGTGTTAATTCCGCTATATAGTAAAATCAGGTGTTACATATGGATTCTACTGCGCCGCCAGACCCTTGTCAATCAGTTGCAAAAATGTGATGCGTCGCCTCATACGGCTCGAACAAAATAACAAATCCGAACCCATCGCCTACGGGGAAAGGTCCCACAGGTCTTGGGTTCGGATCATTTATGGGGTCCCCAAAAGGCTCACCAGCCTTTTGGGGAAAAGGAGAAAGGCTTTTGACCGATGAGGGGACCTGGCTTTGCCAGGGCCTCGAATCTTCAGAAGCCTTTCGACGTGGTGGTGCCGGTGGCGGGGGTCGAACCCGCACGGTGTCGCCACCGCCGGATTTTGAGTCCGGTACGTCTGCCAATTCCATCACACCGGCACGGCCCACCCATTATACAGGTAGGCGAGGGGAAAATCAAGCCTTTCAGCCCGCCTTCATGGCGAGGAAGGCGTTGATGAACCCGTCGATGTCCCCGTCCATGACGGCCTGGATGTTGCTGTTCTCATAGCCGGTGCGGGTGTCCTTGGCCAGGGTGTAGGGCATGAACACATAGGAGCGTATCTGGCTGCCCCACTCGATCTTCATCTGCACGCCCTTGATGTCCTCGATCTTCTCCAGGTGCTCCCGCTCCTTGATCTCCGCCAGCTTGGCCCGCAGCATCTCCTTGCAGTTTTCCAGGTTTTGGAAGTGGCTGCGCTCCACCTGGCTGCTGACCACGATGCCGGTGGGCAGGTGGGTCAGGCGGACGGCGGAGCTGGTCTTGTTGACCTTCTGGCCGCCGGCGCCGGAGGAGCGGTACACGTCCATCTTGATGTCCTCGTCCCGCAGCTCGATCTCGCCGGCGTCGCCGATCTCCGGCATGACCTCCACGGCGGCGAAGCTGGTCTGGCGGCGGCCGGAGGCGTCGAAGGGGCTGATGCGCACCAGCCGGTGCACGCCGTGCTCGCTCTTCAAAAAGCCGTAGGCATTGTCGCCCTCGATCTTTATGGTGGCGGATTTTATCCCGGCCTGGTCGCCATCCTGCCAGTCCATGAGGGTGTACTTGTACCCATGTCGGTCGGACCACATGGTGTACATCCGGTACAGCATCTGCGCCCAATCCTGGGCCTCGGTACCGCCCGCGCCGGCGTGGAAGGTGACGATGGCGTTGTTGGCGTCGTACTCCCCGGTGAGCAGGGTGGACAGCCGGGTCTGCTCCAGCTCCTCGGCGAACTTCTCATAGCTGTCCTTTAACTCCGGCAGCATGCTCTCGTCGTTTTCCTCCAAAGCCATCTCGCACAGCGCGGTCATATCCTCCCACGCGGCGGCGAGCTTTGCGTACTTGTCGCACTTGCCCTGCAAGGATTTGAGCCGCTGCTGGCCCTTCTGGCTCCGCTCCAGGTCGGACCAGTAATCCGGTTCCTCGGCCTCGGCGTGGAGCTTTTCGATCTCCATTCTGGCGTCATCCAGCCGCATCGCCTCGGCCAGGTGATCCAGCTCCGGCTTGCAGCCGTTCAGCTTTGCCTTATACTCGTCAAATTCCAGCATTGCCATGGTATTCATTCCTCTCATTGATTCGCCATAGAATTATACCATGTCGCGCGGTTTCGCGCAAGCGGGAGCGCGACCGGTATCTATTGTATAACAGCGCGCAGCGTCTGTTATACAGTGTACCCACTGGAATTGCAAGGATTTTCCGGGGATTTGCAATCGGGGGCTGTTTGTGATATGGTAGAGGCGCTATGAAACGACAAAAAACTCTGATCATTATTTTAGCGGTCCTGGCGGCAGTGCTGCTGGCGGTGCTGCTGGCGCTGCTTCTGACCCGCTGCGAGCGCGGGGAACCGGCCCCCACGCCCACGCCCACCATCGACCCCCACGCGGGGGAAGTGGAGGTGCTGGACCCGGAGGGCGGCACCATGTGGGTGCCGGAGGCCCCCAGCCTGAAAGTCTTTGGCCGCACGGCCACGGACTTTAACGTGACGGACCAGATACCCTCTTATTCCGGCCAGGGCCTGACCATGCGCCGGGGCATCGACGTGTCCGACCACCAGGAGGAGATCGACTGGCAGGCGGTGGCGGATTACGGCATCGAGTTCGCCATCATCCGCTGCGGCTACCGCTCCTATCAGGACGGGGAGATGCACGAGGACGCCCGCTTCCAGCAGAACATCCAGGGCGCGCTGGACGCCGGCCTGGACGTGGGCATCTACTTCTTCTCCCAGGCCACCAACGTCCTGGAGGCGGCGGAGGAAGCCCTCTTCACCGTGCGCCTCATCCAGGAATACGACGTGACCCTCCCGGTGTTTTTCGATTGGGAGAACATCGCCGTGGAAGCCCGCACGGACGGCCTGGACGGGGAGACGCTGACGGCCTGCTGCCTGGAATTTTGCGAGCTCATCCGCGCCGCGGGGTACGAGCCGGGCATGTACTCTTATCTCCACCTGGCCTACTACATATACCAGCTGGATAAGCTGAGCGGCATCACCTTCTGGATGGGTGACCCTGGCACCAAGCCCATTTTCTACTTTGACCACCGGTTCTGGCAGTATTCCTACGTTGCCCGCGTACCGGGCATCGACGTGGACGTGGACCTGGACGCCATGTATATCCGCCCGGGGGAGGACCCCACGCCCACCCCTGCGCCGACCCCCGTCCCGACCCCTACGCCCATCCCGACGGCGGTGTCCGCCTCGGATGACGCGCCTCCCGCACCCCAGGACTATTCCGACAACGCCGTGGGATAAATAACAGCCTCCGCTTTAAAAGCCCCCCTTGTCAAAGGGGGGTGGGCCGCCGAATGGCGGCTCGGGGGGATTGCTGTAAGATACACGCCAATCCCCCAGTCATGCTAACGCATGACAGCCCCCTTTCACAAGGGGGCTGTTCCATGATGTTGCCCCCTCTCACGAGGGGGCGATTCTATTTTTTCCTCCCCCATCTTGCCAATGGCCGCTCCCACAGATACGTGAGCGCCGCGGCAACGACCAGGGCCGCGCCGAAGCACAGCAGCGTGTACTGCACCTGCCAAGTGTGCTCGTGGACCTGGTTGGGCGTGGGGGACACGGACGGCACGAGGCGCCAGTCCCGTATCCGACAGGCAAGAAATTGATGCCACATGTAAAAGTTGAAGGACACCGCCGACAAAAACCGGGTGACCCGGTTGCCCAGGGCGCGGTCAAGCTTTTGCGGCGCCAGACACCCGCACACCAGAAACACCCCGGCTGCCAGCCCAAGCGCGGGCCGCCACAGAAGCTGGCCCTTGCGCAGCGCCTCGTAATCCATCCCGCCCTGGACCCGCATGACCCAAATGAGCGCCCCAAGCCCCGCCAGCATTCCCACCGGAGCCAGAAACCTGCGCAGGACCGGACCGGGCTTGTCCGACCGTTCCAGCTTTGCCAACACCCACGCCGCCGCGAGCCCGCAGGCGTACAGGTCCAGCATAGACGGTAGCTGGTTCACCAGCATGTTCGTGTCCGGCTGGGGGTAGACCCATGCCCGGTAGCTGCACGCGACGATGACCATCACAGCGCAGACCAAACCCGGACGGCGGCGGTAATACCGGGCCAGCATGGGCCATATGAGATAAAACTGCACCTCGATCGCCAGCGTCCACAGCACCACCAGCGACGGCGTGGCGATGTACGTGTCAAAAAAGAAGGTGTGGGTGAACGTCAGGTGGGTCCACAGGTCTTTGAGTGCCGCGGCGGGACTGGCGTACAGCCTTTCCGGCAGCGCGTAAAAGAGGAAGACTGACACCACCGCCAGCAGATACGACGGCCCGAGCCGCCAAAACCGCCTCCGGTAAAAGTCCTCCGGCTCCGGCTCAGGCAGCCCCGCCATTTGCCGCCGTGCGCATGGCAGTGCCAGCAGAAAGCCCGACAGCACCAGCATCACGTCCACCATCATGTAACCGTCGCTGATAACGTCCCACAGGTTGACGTACACTTTCCCCACGCGGATACTCGGGTCCAGCCAGCTTTGCTGCCAGATGTGGTACCACGCCACAATGAAAACGCAGAACACCCGCAGCACATCCGGCGCGGCCATATATCTCCCGTCTCTTTCTCGCATGGGAATACCCCTTACTCATGATGCCCCTCGTCGTGGTGGCCCAGCGCGTAGTGTTCCGTCCATTCGTCCCCGTCCTGGCGCACGTCCCGGCTTTCCAGGTACAGCAGCGTTCCGCAGCCGTCGTCGCCGCAGTGGTCATAGTCCCGGACCGTGCGCACGTCCAGGAAGCCGTCGCCGCTGAAGGTCCGCAGGGTCCCGTGGAAGTCCCCGCCGGTCAGGCTCTCGCCGTTGGTGGTGAGCACGTCCGTGAATGTGCGGATGCGCACGCCGCCCAGATACCAGTGGTGTTCCTCGTCGCAGGTCAGGCCGTATGGCTCGTACTCCGCGGCTATGGCCGCCAGCGTTTTCTCGTCGAACCCGCCGCTGGTGACCGACTCGCCCTCGTAGACGTACTCCGTCATGCCGTCCTCCACATTGTCCGGGTCGGACACGGTCGTCTGCTCCGCGGCGGGCTCCTCTACTACCGCTTCATCCAGAGGCATCGTTTTCGGGGCGGGCGTGGGCGTGGGCACGCCGACGATGACGGTCTGGCCGGCCGGCGGGTAGGTGACCTCAACCGGTGCGGGCGTGGACTTGCCAATCTTGACCTGCTGATAGGTGTCTATCCCGGCGGATGAAAGGGCCAGGGCAAGGGCCAGGGGGAGGACGAACACTGCCAGCACCGCCGCCACCACCCAAGGCCACATTTTCCGCCTCGGCTTTGGCAGCGTCACCGGTTCCTGTTTCGGTTCCGGTTCCGGTTCCGGCGGCGTCTCCGGCTCCGGTTGCGGTCCCGTCTCCGGCGCGGGTGTATCGTCTTTTAATAAGTAGTCGGTGGTGACGGCGAACAGCTCGCTCATTTTTATGATCTTGTCCAGCTCGGGCACGGCCTGGGCCATCTCCCACTTGCTCACGGACTGGCGGCTCACGTCCAGCCGGTCCGCCAGGTCGATCTGGCTCCAGCCCTGCTTTTTGCGCAGCTCCATGATCTTATCGGCCAAAGGCATGCAAAACGCCTCCTTATGTCATACTATTTTGGCGGTCCACCTGTCCTAAGTATAGCCGTCAACCGCCCAAACCGCAACCAATCCCGCTGGGAAAAGTGTCAACCGCCGGTTGCGGCATGGGAAAATCACCGCTTTGAAGCCCCCCTTGTCAAAGGGGGGTGCCCGCCATCGGCGGGCGGGGGGATTGTCGTACGTCGAACAGCAATCCCCCAGTCAGCGCTTTGCGCTGCCAGCCCCCTTTCACAAGGGGGGCTTTAGGACTGTGGACTCACCCCCTCTTTTCTTGATTTTTTCCCCGATTATGATATACTGTGTTTAAAATAGGTTGATTATGTCCACCGGACATCAAGATATTGTGAACAGCGAGGGAACTATGGCGAACGCGAAGAAGGAAATTTACGGCAACGAATCCATCAGCCAGCTGAAAGGCGCGGACCGGGTGCGCAAGCGCCCCAGCGTCATTTTCGGCTCCGACGGCCTGGAGGGCTGCGAGCACTCCGTATTTGAGATTTTATCCAACTCCATCGACGAGGCAAGGGCCGGGTACGGCGATGTCATCACCGTGACCCGGTTCGAGGACCACTCCATCCAAGTCGAGGACTTTGGCCGGGGCTGTCCGGTGGACTGGAACAGCGCGGAAAACCGCTACAACTGGGAGCTGGTGTACTGCGAGCTCTACGCCGGCGGCAAGTACGACAACGACGAGGGGGAGAGCTACGAGTACTCCCTGGGCCTGAACGGTCTGGGCGCGTGCGCGACCCAGTATTCCTCCGAGTACATGGACGTGACGGTCTGGCGGGACGGGAACCGGTACGACCTGCGCTTTGAGCAGGGCGAGATCGTGGGCAAGCTGAAAACATCCCCCGCCGACCGGAAAAAGACCGGCACCACCCACCGGTGGAAGCCGGACCTGGCCGTGTTCACGGACATCGACATCCCGGAGGAGTGGTTCCGGGACACCCTGCGCCGCCAGGCGGTGGTGAACGCCGGCGTCACCTTCCGCCTGCGCATCCAGCACGGTGCCAAGTTCGAGACCACGGATTACGTGTACGAAAACGGCATATTGGACTATGTGGCCGAGACGGTGGGGGAAAACGCCCTGACCGCGCCGGTGTTCATCGAGGCGGAGCGCCGGGGCCGGGACAGGGACGACAAACCGGAATATAAGGCCCGGCTCACGGCGGCGTTCTGCTTTTCCAACCGGGTAAATCTTTTGGAATACTACCACAATTCCTCCTGGCTTGAGCACGGCGGCGCGCCGGACAAGGCGGCCCGCACGGGCTTTGTGTACGCCATCGACGCCTACATCAAGAAGCTTGGCAAGTACCAGAAAAACGAGTCCAAGATCGCCTTTCAGGACGTGCAGGACTGCCTGGTGCTGGTGACCAACTGCTTCTCCACCCAGACCAGCTACGCCAACCAGACGAAAAAGGCCATCACCAACCGCTTTATCCAGGAGGCCATGACCGACTTCTTCAAGCAGAAGCTGGAGATCTGGTGCATCGAGCACAAGGCCGAGGCGGACAAGATGGCCGAGCAGGTGCTGATAAACAAGCGCAGCCGGGAGCAGGCGGAGCGCCAGCGGCTGAACATCAAGAAAAAGCTCACCGGCTCCATGGACATCGTCAGCCGCGTGGAGAAGTTCGTGGACTGCCGCAGCCGGGACCCGGAGCGGCGGGAGCTGTACATCGTGGAGGGGGACAGCGCCCTGGGCTCGTGCAAGATGGGCCGGGACGCGGAATTTCAGGGCATCATGCCCGTCCGGGGCAAGATCCTGAACTGCCTGAAGGCCGACTATACCCGCATCTTCAAAAGCGACGTTATCACGGACCTTTTGAAGGTCCTGGGCTGCGGCGTGGAAGTCGCCCGCCACGGCAAGGACCTGAATAACTTCGACCTTTCCAGCCTCCGGTGGAACAAGGTGGTCATCTGCACGGACGCGGACGTGGACGGCTTTCAGATACGCACGCTGATTTTGACCATGCTCTGGCGGCTCACGCCCACGCTCATCAAAGAGGGGTACGTGTACATCGCCGAATCGCCGCTATATGAAATCACCTGCCGGGAAAAGACCTGGTATGCTTATTCCGATGGGGAGAAAAATAAGATCGTGGAGGACCTGGGCAAGGCCCGCTTCACCGTGAACCGGTCCAAGGGCCTGGGCGAGAACTCGGCCGAGATGATGTGGCTGACCACCATGAACCCCGAGACCCGGCGGCTCATCCGGGTCCAGCCGGAGGACGCCGAGCGCACGGCCTATTACTTCGAGCTTTTCGAGGGCAACGATTTGGAGGGCCGCAAGCAGCACATCGCCCGCGAGGGGTATAAGTATTTAGAGTTAGCAGATATCTCATAACAGGGGAGCGAATCATGATGAAAAAACTTCTCAGCATTCTTCTGGCCGTCGGGCTGGTCCTGGGTCTTGCCGCCCCGGCGCTGGCCGACGGCGACACGGTGACGGACGCCTACGCCTACACCACCGGCGAGGAATACGGCGGGGAATACCACATCCCCCAGATAAACCTGGACGGTCCCGGCGCGGCGGCGACGAACGCCGCCATATGGGCGGACCTGTACGAGGGGTATATGTACGACGTACAGTACGCCGCCGAGAGCGGGGAGGCGTCCTATATCATGGGCATCGACTACAGCTGGGCCATCCGGGGCGATGTCCTGAGCCTGCTGGCTGCCGTCCGCTATGAGGCCAACGACCTGTGCGACTACTATGTCTACAACGTCTCTCTCACCGACGGCGAGCGGCTCAGCGACCGGGAGTTTTTCGCGGCCATGGGCCTGGACCGGACCGGGTTCAACGACCGGCTGCGCACTGCCGTGAGCGCCCAGTACGACGCCTTTGCGGGCTTTACGGACGACGACTTCATCGACCTGCAGCGCGCCAGCTCCCTGGCGGACGAGACCATCGCCCGGGCCAGACCCTATCTGGACGTGGACGGGGCGCTGTGCGCGGCGGCGCTATTTTATCCCATTGCCGGCCCGGAGCGGTGCTGGCAGCTTTTCCCGCTGGCGGAGCAGTAAACTATACAGAAAAGGGTAAAACTCTATGGCACGCAAAGCAAAAGACGACCAGCCGAAAAGGCGGGCTGCCGACCCCAACGTGATGGGCCTGCGGGGGGAGACCATCGACCAGCCCATCACCGACACCCTGGAGCTGAACTTCATGCC
>CANQKA010000061.1 GCA_947624395.1 uncultured Oscillospiraceae bacterium | reverse complement strand
TGGAGATGTACGAGAGCTACGCCAACTTCGAGACCATGATGGACTATGTGGAGGGCATTTTGACCACCGCCGCCGACGAACTGCGGGGCACCTATCAGCTGACCTGGGGCGGTAACGAGATCGACATGACTCCCGGCTGGCGCAGATTGACCATGATCGACGCGGTGAAGGAATACGCGGGCGTGGACTTCGGCGCCATATCCGACGACGCCGGGGCCGTGGCCGCCGCCAAGGCCGCCGGGGTGGACATGGACGGGAAGGAGAAAACCTGGGGCAACGCCCTGTACGAGACCTTCGACCAGAAGGTGGAGGAAAAGCTCATCCAGCCCACGTTCATCACCATGTACCCGGTGGAGGTGTCCCCCCTGGCCAAGCGCAGTCCGGAGGACAGCCGCCTGACGGAGCGGTTCGAGGTGTTCATAAACGCATGCGAGATGGGCAACGCCTTCTCCGAACTCAATGACCCTCTGGACCAGCGGCTCCGGTTCCAGGCCCAGATGGACCTGAAGGCCAAGGGCGACGAGGAGGCCAACGACATGGACGTGGACTTCTGCGAGGCGCTGGAGTACGGCATGCCGCCTACCGGCGGCCTGGGCATGGGCATCGATCGGGCGGTCATGCTCCTGGCCGGGGTGGATTCCATACGGGACGTGATCTTGTTCCCCACGATGAAGCCGACGGAGTGATAGATACGGGAAAAAGCCTTGAGAGATCAAGGCTTTTTCTTTTTTGATTGAAAAAATCGGAAAAAGACGAAACAAGTACTCACACATATGTTATAATCGGGCAGGTGGGAATGAAGATGAACAAAGGCCATTCAATGAGTATTCTTGCTGCTGAGGGAGAATTAGAAAAAATCAATCGGGCTACCAGACTTGAATCGTATGCTGCATATCGTGAGTTTGTTAGAAGCTTCAAGGGTAATTGAAAAGAATCACTAAGGAGGAAATTACAATGGCAAAGAGTAAAAGAGCTGAATCGAGATGTAGATATCTTGTGAGAAAAGTTGCAACGCGAAAAGGATGGGACGTTAGACATCCGCAGAAAGGCGGACAATTCCTCGAAGAACAGGAGATTGAAGATTATTTTAGAGATTCAGGGCTAGGAAAAACAAAGCCTGATTTTTTGGTATGCAAGAATTATCAACCAATGGTAGTCGTTGAGGCAAAAAACGAAAAGAATAAAATAGACAATGCAATTAATGAAGCAATAGAATATGCAGAAACCATAAACGCTCATGGAAAGTATAAAGTAAATATTGCTGTCGGTGTTGCTGGAGAAGAAGATAACGGATATTTATTTATTACAAAGTATTTTGATGGGACGCAGTGGATCGATTTATCTGCCCGCGGCTTTGTCCTTACAAGTTTTCCCAGCGTGGCTGAAGTAGATAATGCAATTCTCACAAATAATGGCACAACAGAAGTAACGATACCAAATGTATCAGAATATATAGTAACCGCTATAGAACTCTCGTCGATATTAAGGTCAGCAAAAATCGAGCCATCATTGAGACCTAAGGTGTTGGGGGCGGTAATAACCGCAATGTATCAAGGTGAAATCGACTTAACAAAAGGAAAAGAATTGGATTCAATTAATCAGCTTGTTGCAGATGCTATCAATTCTACAGATCATTTTGAAGAATCGAGGAAAAAGCAGTTAATCGAAACATTGAAAATGTCAAAAGCAGATTATTCCAGATTGGCACCAAAGATGGGGAAAATTATATTTAATCTAAGAATGTTGAATATTAAATCTATTCTCCAAACGGACACCGACTTTCTGGGATTGCTTTATGAGGCATTCATTAGATATGGTTACGACAATAATTCTCTGGGAATTGTTTTTACTCCGAGGCATATTACGAAGTATTGCGCAGAGCTAATTGATGTGACTGCAAAAGATAAGGTGATTGATATTGCTTGTGGGTCCGGCGGTTTCCTTGTGGCATCGTTTGATAGAATGCTTTCAACGTATAAGGAGATGGGAATCCCTCATAGTGTTATAAGAGAATCTTTATATGGATTTGATACTAATCCGACAGTATGGGCGCTTGCGGCGTTAAATATGTTTTTCAGGGGTGATGGAAAGAGTAATATTGAAAATGCGAGTTGTTTTGACGATAATAGTAAAAAGGCTGTATCTGATAGATTTACAAAAGCGTTATTAAACCCTCCCTTTTCTCAGGATGAAGAACCAGAGAGACTTTATAGATGCGGCTATGGATACACTTCAAACATTAGGATTAATGGCCGTAGTTGTGAAATCAGGAATATTTGCAGATGATGATAATGCTTTGTGGAGAAATAGCTTTTTAAAGAAACATACATTATTGGGAATGATAAGTTTGCCAGGAGATTTGTTCTATCCAACAGCAGTAGATACAACAATTATGATTGCTCAGGCAAAAAGACCTCAAGAAGTATCTGATAAAGTCTTCATGGCAAAAATATGGAACGATGGATATAAAAAACTCAAAGGCAAAAGAGTGGAGACCTCAGGTTCGCAATTAGAAGAGGTGCTTTCCGAGTTTAAAAGATTCAGAGATGGAAAGAAAACATCATCAAGTCTAATAACAGTAATAAAAGCTGAAGAGATTTTGAAGAATGGAGCTGAGTTTTGCCCCGAGCAATACCTTCCACAACCAAGTTTTCCTGAGGAAGAACAGGAAAGATTTCGTGAAGATATAATAAAGAGTATTCTTAGAACGGCAGTAAGCATCGATGATATTGCTGATGAGGTTATACCTGATTTTCCTGATCTCCCTGAGTTGCCGGATATGCCTTATGGAAAACAAGACAATATAGAGAAGTTCTTTACGGTTAAATCGGGAAAGTCAAGGGGAGAAAGTAACTACAGTGAGGGCTCATGTCCGTACATATCTTCAGGTGACCCTCTGAACAGTATTATTAGATTGGTTTCAGATGTTGATGGAGAGGTTTTTGAAAATGGTGCAATAACCGTGACCTGTTTTGGAAGAGCAAGCGTACAGCCTTGGAGGTTTATGGCAAGAGGAAATGGGGGTAGTGCAGTAAGAGTTTTAATCCCCAAATATAAAATGACTTTTTCTGAACTGGTTTGGTTTGCGGCACAAATCAATATGCAAAGGTGGAGATTCTTTTATGGGAGAATGGCTATCTTGAAAAGATTGAGGAATATACAACTCGTAGCACCAAAAGAAAAGATCGTGGATACTGATAAATCTATATCGGATAAAGTGGCAGAGCTTTCTCGAAAGATGACGGATATATTGAGTGAGTAAACAAATAGAAATGGAACTGTAAACATATCAAAGACTGCTGAGCGGGGCTCAGCAGCCTTTGTTTATTCGGAGTGGGAGGGTCGATATGCCAAAGGGGATGACGCGAAGGAGCGCAAACGCGGCATATGTGACCGTTGACTTCACGGCTTTTGGATGATAGAATGGGGCGCAAATCAGTGGACAAGGACGGGACTATGACGCACGGGCAGAGGCTGGCGACCGGGTTCGCCTGGGGGCCGTTTTTGAAAAAGCTGGCGGCCATCGGCATTCCGGTGGCGCTGCAAAATCTGCTGACCACCACGGCCAGTATGGTGGACACCATGATGGTGGCGCCCCTGGGGGAATTGTCCGTGGGGGCGCTGGGCCTGTGCGCCCAGTTTTCGTCCCTGCTGTTCTCCGGGTACTGGGGCTTCGTGGGCGGCGGTATGCTCTTTTTCGCCCAGTACTGGGGGGCAAAGGACGACAGGGGCCTGGAGCGCAGCTACGGCATGACATTGGCCTGCATGATGACGGTGGCGCTGGTGTTCGGGTGCCTGGCCGTGTTCGCGCCGGGGCTGGTGATGCGGGTGTACACGGACAAGCAGTCCATCCGGGACATTGGCGTGCGGTATCTGCGCATCGTGGGCTTTGCGTATATTTTGCAGGTGCTGTCCATGGCTATGAGCAGCCTGCTGCGGGCCACGGAGCGGGTGCGTATCCCCATGCTGGCGTCCGTGGCGTCCGTGGGGACGAATATCTTTTTGAACTGGGTTTTTATATACGGGCATTTGGGCGCGCCGGAGATGGGCATTCAGGGCGCGGCCCTGGCGACGACATGCGCCGCGGCGGTGAACGTGACGGCCATTTACCTGATGGCGCGGGTCACAAAATACCCCCATCTGTTCCGGGTGCGAGAGCATTTCCAATGGGATACGGCCCATTTGAAGCAGTACTTCGTCAAGTGCTTCCCCATTTTGTGCAACGAGATATTGATCGGCGTGGGCAATATGGTCATCAACGTGACATTGGGCCGTCAGCCGGAGGAGGTCATCGCGGCTATCGCGGTGTTCCGGACGTTGGAGGGGCTGGTGATAGGGTTCTTCGCCGGATTTTCCAACGCCGCGTCCATTCTGGTGGGTACCTGCGTGGGGGCGGGAGAGCTGGAGACCGCCTACCAGCGGGCCAAGCGGCTGGTGTATCTGTGCAGCGGGTTTATCTTCCTGGTGGTCGTGGCGCTGCTGGCGCTGCATAAGCCCATTTTGACGGGTATGAGCCTGTCCGGCGAATCTTTTACGGCGGGGCTGCGGTTCCTCGGCATTTACGCGGTGGCGTCGGTGATACGCATGGGCAACTGGATACAAAACGACACCTACCGGGCGGCCGGCGACGCCGTTACCGGCACGGTGCTGGAGATCGCGTTCATGTATCTGGTGCTGCTGCCATGCGTGCTGACCAGCGCGTTCGTGCTGCACTGGCCGTACTGGGCCATCTTCATCTGCTGCTACATCGACGAACCCATACGGTATGTGCTCATGCAGCGGCGGCTGTATTCCGGCCGGTGGATCATGCCGGTCACGGAGCAGGGCATGGCCGCGCTGCCGGAATTTCGCGCCAGCCACGGCATCCGGGGCAAGGCCATCTTCCGCCGGGTGGGCCGGGAGGTAGCAGAAAAAAGTTGAATCCAAAAGCCTGTGCGTAGTGCACGGGCTTTAACATATTAAATTGACAAGCGGACGGCAAGGCTCTATACTGTATAAAAAACGGAAAGTGTTGGAAAGATGGAACGCATACGGTCGCGGCAAAACGAACTTGTGAAAAAGTTCATCGCCCTGGGCGCGGACGCCAGGGCCCGCCAGGAGGCGGGCCAGTTCCTGTGCGCCGGGGAGACGTTGCTGCAAGAGGCGGTGGCCTCCGGGGCGGAGGTCACCTGCGTGCTGGCAACGGAGGAGCTTCCAGAGCTGCCGGTGCATCTGGTGACGCCGGAGATACTGAAGGCCGTGTCCCCGCTGCAAAATTCCCCCGGCCCGGTGTTCACGGTGCGTATGCGGCCCCTGCCGCCGGCGGAGGAACTGAAACGGGCCATCGTGCTGGAAAACGTGCAGGACCCGGGCAACGTGGGTACGGTACTGCGCACGGCGGCGGCGTTTGGCGTGGATATGGTGGTGCTGTGCGGGGCGTGCGCGGACCCTTATAATCCCAAGACCGTCCGGGCCAGCATGGGGGCCATCTTCCGTCAGAGCGTGGTCAGGACGGACCTGGACGGGCTTTCCGGCGTGCTGCGGGGTCTGCCCCTGTACGGCGCGGCGCTGGCTCCCGGCGGCATGGACGTACGGCAATTGCCGGAAGCGCCGGTGGCGGTGGCCGTGGGCAACGAGGGCAAGGGCCTGACGGGGGAGCTGCTGGCCCGGTGCGCCGGGACGGTGCGTATCCCCATGCGGCCCGGAACGGAAAGCCTGAACGCCGCCGTGGCCGCGGCGGTGGTCATGTGGGAAATGAGTAGAGGTGAGCTGCCGTGGCAAGGCTGAAGTACTGGGTGTGGCTCAGCTGCATATCCGGCGTGCGGCCGATGATAAAATACCGGCTGGCACAGGCCATGGACGGGCCGGAAAAGCTGTTTTTTGCCCAGCGGGATGAGCTCGTGGCGGCGGAACCGCTGCTGCAAAAGGGCGAGGCCGACAGGCTCATGGACAAGAGCCTGGAAACGGCGTCGAAGGCGCTGAGCTTTTGCGAGGAACACGGCATCAGCGTGCTCACGGTGCAGGACGCGGCGTATCCGGACAGGCTGCGGCATATCCCGGACCCGCCGGCCGTGTTGTATGTGTGGGGCAAGCTGCCGCCGGTGGACGAGCGGCTGCTGGTGGCGGTGGTGGGCACGAGAAAGGCCACGCCCTACGGCATCCAGATGGCCTCCGCCATAGGCCGGGACCTGGCAAAGGGCGGGGCCGTGGTGGTGTCCGGCCTGGCGGTGGGCTGCGACGGCGCGGCCATGGAGGCGGCCCTGCGGGAGGGCGGGACCGTGATAGGCGTGCTGGGGACGGCTATCGACGAGGTGTACCCGGCCCGAAACCGGCCGCTTTTCGAGGCGACCCGCGCCCATGGGGCGCTGGTGAGCGAGTACCCGCCCCATATGCGCACCTATCCCGTGGACTTCAAGGTGCGAAATAGGATCGTCACGGGCCTGAGCATGGGGGTGGCGGTGGTGGAGGCGCCTCGGAAAAGCGGGACCCGCAGCACCGCGGACCACGCGCTGGAACAGGGGCGGGACGTGTTCGCCGTGCCGGGCAACGCGGATTCCTATACCAGCGGCGGGTGCAACGATCTGATCGCCCAGGGCGCGGCGCCCATCGCGGGCGGACGGGACATTTTGCGCGCTTATGAGGGCCGGACCGACCTTTTGCGGCAAAAAGCGGCGGAACCGGCGGATATACATATTAAAAAAGAGATTGACAAGCCCAAAGACATAGTTTATATTGACCAGAGTGCGACCAGGCCCAAGCCCATCCCCAGCGACCTTCCAGAGCCGCAGAAAAAGGTGCTGACCGCGATGACCCGGCCGGACATGCTGGCTGACGAGATCATCGAATCGGCGGGCCTCGGCGCGCCGGAGGTCCTGGCGGCGCTGACCATGCTGCAGATCGCGGGCCACGTGGTCCAGGGCACCGGCAAGCGGTATACGCGCAAACTGTGAACGAGTGAGGAACGTTTATGGCGGCAACAAAGACGGATCTTGTCATCGTGGAATCCCCCGCGAAGGCGAAGACGATAGAGCGATATCTGGGAGAGGGCTATAAGGTCGTGGCGTCCATGGGCCACCTGCGGGACCTGCCAAAGAGCAGCCTGGGGGTGGACGTGGAGCACGATTTTACGCCGGATTACCAGCCGGTGAAGGGCCGGGAGGACGTGATCGACAAGCTGCAAAAGGCGTCCAAGCGGGCCAACACCGTGTATCTGGCCACGGACCCGGACCGGGAGGGCGAGGCCATCTCCTGGCACCTGAAGGAGCTTCTGGCCATCCCCGACGAGAAGGCACGGCGGGTGACTTTTAACGAAATCACGAAAAACGTGGTCCGGGACGGCATCGCCCACCCCCGGGACATCGACCAGGACCTGGTGGACGCCCAGCAGGCGAGGCGGATATTGGACCGGATCGTGGGCTATAAGCTCAGCCCCCTGCTGTGGCGGAAGATACGCAAGGGCCTGTCCGCCGGGCGGGTCCAGTCCGCCGCCACGCGGATGGTGCTGGATAGGGAGCGGGAGATACGGGACTTTCAGCCGGAGGAATACTGGCGGCTGACGGCCACGCTGCAAACCGACAAGGGCGAGAGCTTTCAGGCCCTGTATCACGGCACGGAGAAGAAAAAGCAGGAGCTTCGCAGCAAGGCGGACGTGGACGCCGTGGCCGAGGCGGTGAAGGGAAAACCCTTTGTGATAGGCGATATCGCCCACGGCAAGAAGTCCCGCAGCCCGTCGCCCCCCTTCATCACATCGACGTTGCAGCAGGAGGCCTCCCGCCGGCTGGGCATGACGCCCCGGCGTACCATGTCCATCGCCCAGCAGCTTTACGAGGGCGTGGATATCCAGGGCGAGGGCACCGTGGGCCTGATAACCTATATGCGTACCGACTCTCTGCGCCTTTCCGAGGACGCGCTGGCCGCGGCGGGCGCGTTTATACGGGGCCATTACGGGGAGGAATATTACTACGGCAAGCCCCGGCGCTATAAGGCCGGCGCCAACGCCCAGGACGCTCACGAGGCCATCCGGCCTACTATACCCGGCCTGACGCCGGAGCAGGTGAAAAAGAGCCTGACCGGGGAGCAGTACCGGCTCTACCGGCTCATATGGGGCCGCTTTACCGCCAGTCAGATGGCAAACGCCGTGTACGACAATATTACGGCGGACGCGGTGTGCGCCGGTCATGTCTTCCGGGCGTCCCACTCCAAGCTCGCCTTCCCCGGCTATATCGCCGTGTACGACGACAACCGGGACGAGGACGAGTCGGAGGAAAACGGGGGCAAAAAGCCCCTGCCGGACCTGACCGAGGGCCAGAACGCGACGCTGGAAAAACTGGACCCGGAGCAGCGCTTCACCGCGCCCCCCGCCCGGTATTCCGAGGCGACTCTCATCCGGGCCATGGAGGAAAAGGGCATCGGCCGGCCCAGTACCTACGCGCCCACCATCACCACCATTACCGCGAGAGAGTACGTGGTCAAGGAGGGCAAATATCTAAAGCCCACCCCATTGGGCGAGACCGTGACCGAGCTGATGGAGGAGCGGTTTCCCGACATCGTGGACGTGAAATTCACCGCCCGGATGGAGGATACCCTGGACCAGGTGGAGGAGGGCAAGGCCGACTGGAAGGGCGTGCTGAAGGAGTTTTACGGGGACTTCTCCAGGGAGCTGGAAAACGCGGAGCAGACCTTGCAGGGCCAGCGTATCAAGGTGCCCGACGAGGTCTCCACTGAGATATGCCCCAACTGCGGGCGGAACCTGGTGGTCAAGTCCGGCCGGTTCGGCCGGTTCCTGGCCTGTCCCGGCTACCCCGATTGCAGCTTCACCATGCCGCTGGTGGTGGAGATGCCCGGCCGGTGCCCCAGGTGCGGCAGCCGTATCTTCAAGCGCACCAGCAAGAAGGGCTATACCTATTACGCCTGCGAAAAGGGCGCGGCATGCGGGTTCATGACATGGGACGTGCCGACAAAGGAGGACTGCCCGGTCTGCGGCAAGACGATGTTCAAGCTGTCCGGCAAGGGCCAGCGCAAGAGCTTCTGCATCAACGAGGAATGCGCCAACTTCCTGCCGGAGGATAAGCGGGGCTATCGCCGCCGCAGGACCGCCTCGTCCGGAGAATCTGACGCCGCCGCCGGCGAACAGGCCGGGACGGAAAATGAGACCCCGAAACCCGCCAAAAAGACGGCGGCCAGGAAGACGACGACGAAAAAACCCGCCGCCAAAAAACCGGCGGCCCGGACAAAGAAGGAGAGCTCGTGATGGCGGATATCTCCGTGGTGGGCGCGGGCCTTGCCGGGAGCGAGGCCGCGTGGCAGCTGGCCCAGCGGGGGATGAAGGTCCGGCTTTACGAGATGAAGCCGGAGAAGATGTCCCCGGCCCATACGTCGCCGCTGTTCTCGGAGCTGGTGTGCTCCAACTCCCTGCGGGGGGACGATCTTTCGAACGCCGTGGGGCTTTTGAAGGAGGAACTGCGGCGGCTGGGCAGTCTCATGATGATGAGCGCGGAAAAGCACCGGGTCCCGGCCGGCGGCGCGCTGGCCGTGGACAGGGAGGCGTTCGCCAGGACCATCACCGACGCGGTCCGCGGCCACCCAAATATTGAGATCGTGGAGGGAGAGGTCACGGATTTTCCCGACGGCGAGTGCATTATCGCCACCGGGCCGCTGACCAGCGACGGGCTTATCCCGGCCATCAGCCGGGCATGCGGACAGGCCGATTTCCTGCACTTTTTCGACGCGGCCGCGCCGCTCATCTCTTTTGAGAGCATCGACATGTCCAAGGCATGGTTCGGCTCCCGGTACGGCAAGGGCACGGCGGATTACATCAACTGCCCCATGGATAAGGAGCAGTACGACGCGTTCGTGACGGAGCTGGCCGCCGCCAAAGAGGCCCCGGTCCACGGCTTCGAGGACGCGGGGGTGTTCGAGGGGTGCATGCCCGTGGAGGTCATGGCCCGGCGGGGGCATGATACCCTGCGCTACGGGCCCATGAAGCCTGTGGGGCTCAGAAACCCGGAAACGGGGGAGAGCTACCACGCCGTGGTACAGCTTCGCCGGGACAACGACGAGGGCACGGTCTATAACCTGGTGGGGTTTCAGACCCATCTGACCTTCCCGGAGCAGCGGCGGGTGTTCGGCATGATACCGGCGCTTTCTAACGCGGAATATCTGCGCTATGGGAAGATGCACCGCAATACGTTTTTGAACGGGCCAAAGCTGCTGGACCGGTACTACCGGCTCAAAAGCGAGCCCCGTATCGGCTTCGCCGGTCAGGTGACGGGCGTGGAGGGCTATGTGGAGAGCTGCGCGTCCGGGATGCTGGCGGCGCTGGAGGCGGCCAGAAGGTTCAAGGGCCTGCCGCCGTTGGACTTTCCCCGGACAACGGCCATCGGCGCGCTGGCGCTGTACGTGTCCGGCGGAGCGGCCAGCGGGGACTTTCAGCCCATGAACGTGAACTTCGGCATCATCGAGCGGCTGGACGAGCGTATCCGCGGCAAGCGGGACCGGTACTTGAAGGTATCGGAGCGGGCGCTGGCGGACCTGGACAAGATCGTTGAAAGAGAGAAGGCTGGCCTATGAGGATCATTCTGGACGCTATGGGCGGCGACAACGCCCCCCAAGCCGTTGTATCCGGCGCGGTGAAAGCCGCAAGGGAGCTGGACGTGGACATCACGCTGGTGGGCCGGGCGGCGGACGTGCGGGCATGTCTTGCCGCGTGCGGGGCCGAGAACGAGGCCCGCATTCAGGTAGTGGACGCGCCCGAGGTGATAACCATGGAGGACGAGGCGGGCATGGCCTGCTATAATAAGCGCAAGTCCTCCATGACCGTGGCCCTGACCATGTTGAAAAATGGCGAGGGCGACGCGATGATATCAGCCGGAAGCACCGGTGCGCTTTTGGGCGGCGCGACCCAGTTCGTCAAGCGTATCAAGGGCATACGGCGGGCGGCGCTGGGCCCGGTGCTGCCCAACGGGGACAAAGGGGTGCTGCTCATAGACTGCGGCGCCAACGTGGACTCCACGCCGGAATATCTGTTGCAATTTGCCTATATGGGCTCGTTTTACGCCCAGAAGATGATGGGCATCGAAAAGCCCCGGGTGGCCCTTTTGAATGTGGGCACCGAGGATACGAAAGGCGGCGCGCTGCAAAAGGCGGCGTTTGCGCTGCTAAAGCAAGCCCATGAAGCGGGGCGGATAAATTTCGTGGGCAACGCCGAGGGCAGCGATATGTTCGCCGGGAAGATGGACGTGCTGGTGACGGACGGTCTGGCGGGTAACGTGATGCTCAAGACCGTGGAGGGCCTGGCCAAGTTCATGTTCAGGGAACTGAAAAAGGTCATGTACGCCAGCACCAAGACGAAGATCGGCGCGCTGCTCATCAAAAAGGACCTGTACGGCATGAAGGCCATGCTGGACCCGTCCGAGGTGGGCGGTACGGCCTTGCTGGGCATATCAAAGCCCGTTATCAAAGCGCATGGAAGCTCCGACGACCGGGCCATTTATAACGCCGTGCGGCAGGCTGTCGCCTGTGTGCGGGCGGACGTGGCCGGGGCCATCGAGGCCAACATAGACTATATGAAGATCGAAAAACCAAAGGAGATTTGAACCATGGTATACGACAAAATCATCAAGATGATCTGCGAGCAGTTCGACATGGAGCCGGAGCAGATCAATGAGAACACCTCTTTCACCGACGACCTGGGCATCGACTCCGTGGACGTGGTGGAGCTGATCGTGGAGCTGGAGACCGAGTTCGATCTGGACGAGATCCCCGAGGAGGAACTGAAAAAGATGCGGACCGTCGGCGACCTGGCCGCCTATGTGAGCGAGCACACCGACGCGTGATGGAACAGCTGGAAGCGCGGCTGGGATATACATTCACCGACCGTTCCAAGCTGGACAACGCCCTGACCCACAGCTCCTACGCCAACGAGAGCCCCCATACGCGGCGCAGCAACGAACGCCTGGAATTTCTGGGCGACGCGGTGCTGGGCTTCTGCGCGGCCAA
>CANQKA010000060.1 GCA_947624395.1 uncultured Oscillospiraceae bacterium | reverse complement strand
GAGAATATACACGGCCCGGAGGACGTGCGGGCCCTGCCGCCGGAGGCGCTGGACCAGCTGTGCGCGGAGATACGGGCGTTTCTGGTGGAAGCTCTGGCCGAGCATGGGGGGCATCTGGCGTCCAATCTGGGCAGCGTGGAGCTGACGGTGGCCCTGCACCGGGTGTACGACACCAGCCGGGACCGGCTGGTGTTCGACGTGGGACACCAGTGCTATACCCACAAGCTGCTCACGGGCCGGAAGGACTTCACGGATTTCCGGGACCTGGGGGGCCTGGCGGGCTTTCCCCGGCCATACGAGAGCGTCCACGACGCCTTTATCGCGGGACATGCGTCCAACTCCGTGTCCGTGGCGCTGGGTATGGCCCGGGCCCGGACGGCCCAGGGGGCGGATTATAACGTGGCGGCGCTCATCGGCGACGGGGCTCTGAACGGCGGCATGGCCTACGAGGCCCTGTCCGACGCCGGACACAGCGGCGAGCCGCTGGTCATCGTGCTCAACGACAACGGCATGAGCATCAACGAGAGCGTGGGCGGTCTGGCGGCGATGCTGGGCCGGATGCGCACCCGGGTGGAATATGTGCGGTTCAAAAAGTGGTACCGGAGCAATATTTTACCAAGGCTGCCCGGTGTGTCCGCCCTGCTGGGCCGGATGAAAAACTGGCTCAAGGAGCGTATCATCCCGGAGAATATCTTCGACGACTTCGGCTTTGAGTACATCGGCCCCATCGACGGCCACGACGTGCGCAAGGTGGAAAACGCCGTCCGCTGGGCGCGGGATTACGGCGCGCCGGTACTGGTGCACGTGATAACCCAGAAGGGCCGTGGATATGCCCCGGCGGAGAAGGCCCCGGAGGCCTTTCACGGCGTGGGCGCTTTTGACGCATCGACAGGCGTGCCAAAGTATACAGGCGAGGACTTTTCCTCCGTGTTCGGAAGGACCCTGACGGAGCTTGCCGGAGAGGACAGCTCTGTGGTGGCCATCACGGCCGCGATGAAGGAAGGCACCGGCCTTATCGGCTTTCAGGAGGCCTATCCCGACCGGTTTTTCGACGTGGGCATCGCCGAGGAACACGCCTGCGCCATGGCGGCGGGTATGGCAGCCCAGGGGTTGAAGCCCGTGTTCGCGGTGTACTCCACGTTTTTGCAGAGAAGCTATGACATGCTCATACACGACGTGGCCCTCATGGGCTTGCACGTGGTGCTGGGCGTGGACAGGGCCGGCATCGTGGGCCGGGATGGTGAGACCCACCAGGGGGCCTTCGACGTGGCGTATCTTTCCAGCGTGCCGGGGATGAAAATTTATGCCCCGGCCAACTTTGCCGAGCTCAAGAGCATGCTGCGCAAAGCGGTGCTGCAAGATACCGGCCCCGTGGCGGTGCGGTATCCCAGAGGCGGCGAGGGGGTTTTCCTGGGCGATACCTCGGCGGAGACCTGCGCGGTGGTCCGGCAGGGAACGGACGTGACCATCGCGTCTTACGGAACGGAGATCAACGAGGCTATCATGGCGGCCCGGATGCTGCAAGACGGGGGCGTGAGCGCCCAGGTCATAAAGATCAACACGCTCAGCCCGCTGGACCCGGCGCCGGTGCTGGATTCGCTTCAAAAGACCGGAGCGCTGCTGGTGGCGGAGGACGTGTGCGCCGCCGGGTGCGTGGGCGAAAAGCTGCTGGCGGCCGCGGCGGAAAATGGCATCGGGCTGAAAGCCACGCGGCTGGTGAATCTGGGCGACGGCATATTGGAGCACGGCGAGCCGGTGAAGCTGCGGAAGAAGATGGGATTGGACAACGGCTCTCTTGCCCAGGCCGTTTGGGAGATGCTGCATGGGAAAGACAAGACTTGACCAGCGCGTGCATGAGCTGGGTCTGGCCGAGAGCCGTGAGCGGGCCAAGGTGCTCATACTGGCCGGCGAGGTATACGTGAACGGGGAGAAGCAGACCCGGCCCGCCGTATCGGTGCCGGAGGACGCGCAGGTGGAGGTCCGGGGCGGGAAGCTGCCATACGTGAGCCGGGGCGGGCTGAAGCTGGAAAAGGCCCTGGACACCTTTGCCGTGGACCCGGCGGGCTTTACCTGCGTGGACTGCGGCGCGTCCACCGGAGGCTTCACCGACTGCCTTTTGCAGCGGGGGGCAAAGCGCGTGTACGCCGTGGACGTGGGGTACGGGCAGCTGGCCTGGTCCCTGCGGACCGATGAGCGGGTGACGGTGATGGAGCGGACAAACGCCCGGAACCTGACGCCGGAGATGTTTCCGGAAAAGATGGATATGGCGGTCATGGACATGTCGTTCATATCCCTGCATCTGGTGCTGCCGGCGGTGAAGAGCCTGTTGGGGCCGAATGGTCAGGTGATATGTCTCGTCAAGCCCCAGTTCGAGGCGGGGCGCGAGAAGGTGGGCAAAAAGGGCGTGGTCCGGGACCCGGCGGTGCACCGGGAGGTGCTGGAGCGGTTTTTGGATAAGGCAAAGGAGCTGGGCTTCGTGGTCCGGGGGATGACGTTCTCCCCGGTGCGGGGCCCGGAGGGCAATATCGAGTATCTGGCGTGGCTGGGCCTGACGGGCCAGCCGGTAGATGTGGACTGCGCCGGGTTGGTGGGGCAGTCCCACCAGGCGCTGGATGCGGGAAAGGAGAGCGGGTCATGAGCGCGGTGGTGCTGTGTCCCAACGTCCAGCGGGACGGGGACCTCTCGTATACCGCCCGGATCAGGGCGATGCTGGAAGCGGACGGCCACGCTGTGCGGGTGTGTCCCGTGTGCGGCGAGGCAGAGCAGGACGCCGGGGCGCTGGAAAGGGCGCTGGATGGGGCGGACCTGCTGGTGACGCTGGGCGGCGACGGGACCATACTGCGTATCGCGCCACAGATCATGCGCCACGACGTGCCGCTGGTGGGGCTTAACCTGGGGCACGTGGGGTTTCTCACGGAACTGGACCGGGACAGCGCGGGACTGCTGCGTCAGGCGGCGGCGGGTGCATTCACGCCGGTGCCGCGGATGATGCTGGACGTGGAGATACGGCGAAACGGACAGCGGGTGTTTTTCGACACGGCTTTGAATGACGCGGTGATATCCGGCCTGGTGCAGAACATACACCTGACGGCCCTGGGGGATGAGAAGAAGATACTTTCTTTCTCCGGCGACGGGGTCATCGTGTCCTCGCCCACCGGGTCCACGGCCTATTCCATGGCGGCGGGCGGGCCGCTGGTGGAGCCGGGAGCGGAGGCCATCGTGCTCACGCCCATATGCGCCCACATGCTGGCGGCCCGGTCCTTCGTGCTCAGTTCCGAGAGGGCCATCACCGTGCTGCCGGAAGATGTGAGCGAGGGTCGCCGGTGCGTGCTCACGGCGGACGGCCGGGGGCTTATCGACCTGGCGGACGGGGATGAAGTGGTCGTGAAAAAGTCCAGATACAGGCTGCTCATGGCGGATCTCGGCACCAAGAGTTTTTATGAGACGGCCTTTGAGAAATTGGGGGGTAGAGCATGAAGACATCCAGACAGAGCGTGATATTGGAGATCATCGCCCAGGAGGACATCGAGACACAGGGCCAGATGCTCCAGGCGCTGCAGGCCAGGGGCGTGAACAGCACCCAGGCCACCGTGTCAAGGGACATCAAGGAGCTGCGGCTGGTGAAGGAGATCGGCCCCAGCGGGCGCTATCGCTACGCCCAGGCCGACCAGGACGAGGCCAACGAGGCGGCCAGACGGCTGGAAGAGATATTCCGGGAGAGCTGCCTGAGCTTCGACCACGCCCTGCACACGGTGGTGGTCAAGACGCTGCCGGGTCTGGCCAGCGCGGTGTGCGCGTCCATCGACGCCATGGGGGACGACACCATTCTGGGCTCCGTGGCCGGGGACGATACCGCCATCATCGTGCTGCGAAACGCCGCCGCCGCCGAGCGGCTGTGCGCCCAGCTCCGGCGGGCCTATAAGAGGTAAGAGAACATGCTGAGAAGTCTCCACATCGAGAATATCGCGGTGGTGGAGCGGGCCGACGTGCAGTTCCGGGAGGGGCTGAACGTGCTGACCGGCGAGACCGGCGCGGGCAAGAGCATCGTGATAGACGCGCTGTACGCCGTCACCGGCGGGCGGACCAGCCGGGAGCTGGTGCGCGCCGGGGCGGACCGGTGTCTGGCGGCGGCGGTGTTCGACGCGGACAGCGCCATGGACTGGTGCGAGGAAAACGGCGTGGAGCCCGAGGACGGGACGCTCATCGTTCAGCGCAGCGTGAGCGCCGACGGTAGGGGCGCGTGCCGGGTCAACGGCGTGCCCGTCACGGTGGGACAGCTTCGCGCTCTGGGCGCGCTGCTGGCGGATATACACGGCCAGAACGACGGCCGCCAGCTTCTGGACGAGAGCCGCCACATCGACTATCTGGACGCATTCGCCGGAGCGGAAAAGGATCGGGGCGCTTACCGGGCCGCCTATGAGCGCTGGCTTGAAAACGAGCGGCAGATAGAGCGCCTTTCCATGGACGACGAGACGCGCCGCCGTCTGGCGGAGAGTCTGGCATACCGGGTGCAGGAGCTGGAAAAGGCGGAATTAAAAGCCGGGGAAGAGGCCGAACTGGAGGAGCGCTCGGCGCTTTTGCGCAACAGCGAAAAGCTCCGGGAGGCCGCCGACGGCGCGTTCGCGGCGTTGAACGGCGACGACGGGGCGTCCGCGGTGGACCTGGCGGGACAGGCCAGGGGCTTTCTCAGCCGCGCACGAGGTTGGAGCGCGGACCTGGCCGGGGCGGACGATACCCTGGCCGAGGCCATAAGCCTTTTGCAGGACGCCGCCGAGCGGGTCCGGGACGTGCAGGACAGCCTGGACTTCTCCCCGGAGGAATTCGACAGGGTGGAGGGCCGGTTGGCCCAGCTCCGGCGGCTGGAAAAGAAGTTCAATGTGCTGGACGAGGCGGCGCTCATTGCGCTTTATGAGCAGTCATCGGCACGCCTTGCCGAAATAGAGGACGGCGATGCGGCGCTGGAAGCGCTGCGGCAAAAGCGGGCAGCGCTGGAGAAGGACTGCGTGAATACGGCGGCGGCGCTGACGAATGCCCGGAAAAAGGCGGCGGACGCGCTGGCAAAGCGGGTGGAGCGGGAGCTGAAGGAGCTGAGCATGCCGTCGGCGCGGTTTTCCACGGAGATAGCGCCCCTGGACGGCGCGCCCGGATTCGGGCCAAAGGGCGCGGATAAGGTGCGGTTTCTCATGAGCGCCAACGCCGGGGAGAGCATGGGCAGCATTTCCCGTATCGCCTCCGGCGGCGAGCTGAGCCGCATCATGCTGGCGCTCAAGACTGTGTTCGGCCAGAACGACCCGGTGCCCACGGCGGTGTTCGACGAGATAGACACCGGCGTGTCCGGCGTGGCGGCCAGCCGGGTGGGGGAAAAGCTGGCGCTGACGGGCCGGTTCCGCCAGGTGCTGTGCGTCAGCCACCTGCCCCAGATCGCGGCCATGGCCGACAGCCAGTATCTCATCGAAAAGCGGGAGAAGGGCGGCCGGACCTATACCACCGTGGAGGAGCTGGACCGGGCCGGCCGGCGGCGGGAGATCGCCCGTTTGATCGGCGGGGATAATATCACCGAGACGACTACCGCATCCGCCGAGGAACAGCTTGCCGCGGCGGACGCGTGGAAACAAAAACTTTGAGGAGAATGAAAAATGACCCTGTATGACGAACTGACGGCCCGGGGCCTGCTGGCCCAGGTGACCGACGAGGACGAGGTCAAGGACCTTATCAACAACGGCAAGGCCACATTTTACATCGGCTTTGACTGCACGGCCGACAGCCTGACCGCCGGCCACTTCGTGACGCTGACGCTGATGAAGCGGATGCAGCAGGCCGGCAACAAGCCCATCGCGCTTATCGGCGGCGGGACCACCATGATCGGCGACCCCTCCGGTCGGACCGATATGCGCAAGATGCTCACCAAGGAGACCATCGATTATAACGCCGAGTGCTTCAAGCGGCAGATGGAGCGGTTCATCGACTTCGGCGAGGGTCCCGGCCAGGCCATGATGCTCAATAACGCCGAATGGCTGCTGAATTTGAACTACGTGGACCTGCTGCGGGAGGTGGGCGCGTGCTTTTCCGTGAACAACATGCTCCGGGCCGAGTGCTATAAGCAGCGGATGGAAAAGGGCCTGAGCTTTTTGGAGTTCAACTACATGATCATGCAGTCTTACGACTTTTACCACATGTTCCAGACCGTGGGCTGCAACATGCAGCTGGGCGGCAACGACCAGTGGAGCAATATGCTGGGCGGTACGGAGCTCATTCGCCGGAAGCTGGGCAAGGACGCGTACGCCATGACCGTGACGCTGCTGACCGACTCCCAGGGCAAGAAAATGGGCAAGACGGCCGGAAACGCCGTGTGGCTGGACCCCAACAAGACCAGCCCCTACGATTTTTACCAGTACTGGCGCAACGTGGGCGACGAGGACGTGATGAAGTGTGTGCGGATGCTCACGTTCCTGCCCCTGGAGCAGATCGAGGAAATGGACGGCTGGAAGGACCAGAAGATCAACGAGGCCAAGGAGATACTGGCCTACGAGCTTACGAAGATGGTCCACGGCGAGGAAGAGGCCGACAAGGCCCAGACCGCCGCCAGGGCCCTGTTCGGGGCAGGCGCCGCCGAGGAAATGCCCGTGACGGAGATAAGCGAGGCGGACCTCACAGACGGCGCGGCGGACATCAAGACCCTGCTGGTGAAGGCGGGACTTTGTAAGTCCAACTCCGAGGCACGGCAGAATATCGCCCAGGGAGGCGTGAGCCTGGACGGGGAAAAGGTCACGGATATGTTTTTGGCCGTGCCGGCGGAAAAGCTGCGGGAAGGGGTACTGCTCCGGCGGGGCAAGAAGAACTACCGGAAGGTCGTCTTGAAGTGACCGCTTTAAAGTAATATTGTAGCAAAGTGTATGATGTCGGTGCGCGGTTTTTGGCGGAACTGCGCATTGACATCATCCATTTAAAGCGATAGAATCATGGGTGCGTGTAACGGGGCGCGTTATAGGCGCGCCATCATTTAAAATCGAAAGGAAAACATCAAGATGAAGAAGATTCTTGCGATCGCTCTGGCGCTGGTCATGGTCCTGACCCTGTGCGTAGCGGCTTTTGCCGACGGCGAGACCTATAAGGTCGGTATCTGCCAGCTTGTTCCCCACGAGGCGCTGGACGCCGCCACCCAGGGCTTTAAAGACGCGCTGGTGGAGATCCTCGGCGAGGACGCCGTGGAGTTCGACGAGCAGAACGCCGCCAACGACCCGGCCACCTGCTCCACCATCGCCAACGCGTTCGTGTCCGAGGGCGTGGACCTGATCATGGCCAACGCCACCCCGGCCCTGCAGGCCGCCGCCACCGCCACGGCTGACATCCCCGTGCTGGGCACCTCCGTCACCGAGTACGGCGT
Source organism: uncultured Oscillospiraceae bacterium (assembly GCA_947624395.1). Classification (GTDB taxonomy): domain Bacteria; phylum Bacillota; class Clostridia; order Oscillospirales; family Oscillospiraceae; genus CAJOIG01. Next base: position 4,954 of record CANQKA010000060.1, on the reverse strand, counting down.
GGCCCTGGGCATCGAGGACTTCACCGGCACCGTGGGCACCAACGTGTCCGGCACCTCCGACCTGGCGCCGCTGGACCAGCAGGCCGCGATGATCCAGGAGTGGTATCCCGACGCAAAGACCGTGGGTCTGCTGTACTGCTCCAACGAGGCCAACAGCCAGTACCAGGTGGACACCGTGCAGGGATACCTGGAAGAGATGGGCTATGAGTGCACCCAGTACGCCTTCTCCGACTCCAACGATATGGCCGCCGTGTGCCAGACCGCCGCGGAGGAATCCGACGTGCTGTATGTCCCCACGGACAACACCGTGGCCTCCAACACCGGCATCGTGGACAACATCTGCAACGGCAAGGTCCCCGTATTCTGCGGCGAAGAGGGCATCTGCAAGGGCTGCGGCGTCGCCACGCTGTCCATCAGCTACTATGATCTGGGCTACGCCACCGGCGAGATGGCCGCCAAGATCCTGACCGGCGAGCAGAAGATCGAAGAGACGCCTATCGGCTACGCCGCCACTTTCACCCCCAAGTATAACCCCGTGATATGCGAGGCGCTGGGCGTGGAGGCTCCGGAGGGCTACGAGGCCGTGGAACTGGAGGACGCTGCCGAGTAAAAGGCACACCGTCCGGAATTGAGACGGGTCATCCAAAAAACAGTGGAGAGGGATAAACTCTTTCCGCTGTTTTTTGGCGTACTATCGAACCGTTGCCAAAGTATACCTGCAACGCGTGATTAGGGGGAAACTGCATGAGCGGATTCATCAGCGCCCTGCCGGGCGCAGCTTCCCAGGGGCTGATCTGGGGCATTATGGCCATCGGCGTGTACATCACCTTCAAGATCCTGGATCTGGCCGATCTGACGGTGGACGGGTCCTTCTGCACCGGCGGCGCCACGTTCGTGGTGCTGTTCGGTTCCGGCGTTCCCGTGCCTGTGGCGCTACTGGCGGCCTTTGGCGTGGGGCTGCTGGCGGGACTGGCAACGGGGCTGCTGCATACGTTCTGCGGCATCCCGGCCATCTTGTCCGGCATACTGACCCAGCTGGGCCTGTGGTCCATCAACCTTGCCATCATGGGCATGAAGGCCAACGTGGCCATCAATGTGATAGACCAGGACAATCTCAATAAGCTCTGGGTCTCCCTGCGGTTCGTGCAGGACGTGGCCAGCGGCCGGCGGCCCTTCACCAGACACCCCATCTTCATCGTGGGGCTGTTCACGGTGGGCGTGATTTTGCTGCTGTACTGGTTTTTTGGCACGGAGCTGGGCAGCTCCCTGCGTGCTACCGGCGCAAACAGCCATATGGCCCGGGCCCAGGGCATCAACACAAGCGTGACCACCGTGCTGGGCCTGATGCTCTCCAACGGGCTGGTGGCCCTGTCCGGCGCGCTGCTGGCCCAGTTCCAGAGCTTCGCCGACTCCAGCATGGGCAAGGGCGCTATCGTTATCGGCCTGGCGGCCGTGATAATCGGCGAGGCGCTGTTCTCCCGCATATTCCGGAATTTCGCCTTGAAGCTGCTGGCGGTGAGTTTGGGCGCGGTGATCTATTACGTGGTCATCCAGGCGGTGATAAGCCTGAGCAACATCAACGCCAACTACCTAAAGCTCATATCCGCGCTGATCGTGGCGGTGTTCCTGGCGGTGCCCTATTGGAAGACGAAGTACTTCACCAAGGCGAAAAAGGAGGTCAGGACCGGTGCTTGATATCAACAACATCTACAAGACTTTCAATCCGGGCACCGTCAACGAAAAGCACGCGCTGAACGGCCTGAGCCTGCACCTGGACGAGGGCGATTTCGTCACCGTGATAGGCTCCAACGGCGCGGGCAAGTCCACGGCCCTGAACGCCATCGCCGGCGTGTGGCCGGTGGACAGCGGTTCCATCGTGATCGACGGGCAGGACGTGACGAACCTGGCCGAGCACAAGCGGGCCAAGTATCTGGGCCGGGTGTTCCAGGACCCCATGACCGGTACCGCCGCCACCATGCAGATACAGGAAAACCTGGCCCTGGCAAAGCGCCGGGGCGAGAGCCGTACCCTGCGCCGGGGCATCACCAAAAGCGAGCAGGAGGAATACCGGGAGCTCTTGAAGACCCTGGACTTAGGGCTGGAGGACCGCATGACCACCAAGGTGGGCCTCTTGTCCGGCGGGCAGCGTCAGGCGCTGACGCTGCTGATGGCAACGCTGCAGAAGCCCAAGCTGCTGCTGCTGGACGAGCACACCGCAGCCCTGGACCCCAAGACGGCGGAGAAGGTGCTCAATACCACCGACGCCATCATAAACGAGCACCACCTGACCGCGTTCATGGTCACCCACAACATGAAGGACGCTATCGCCCACGGCAACCGGCTCATCATGATGAACGAGGGCCGTATCATCTTCGACGTGGCCGGGGAGGAAAAGAAGCACCTGACCATGAAAGACCTGCTGGATAAGTTCGCGGAGATATCCGGCAGCAGCATCCAGAGCGATAAGGTGCTGTTGGCCTGACCAGGACGAAATAAGAGCGCACATGGAATTTTCCATGGGCGCTTTTTTGTGCAAAAACGCCTTTGACGGCCACCCGTCCGGCGGGTATAATAACATCACAACGTGTAGCACGACCTGCGTAAACCCGGTTGCGTGCCCACGTTGTTTTTTTATGTGTGAAAGGAAGGCAAAATGGAAAAAGAAGCAAATCGTTTCCTGGGCGACGCGCCCGTTGGAAAGCTCATGGGCAAGTATGCCATACCATGCGTCATCTCGCTGCTGGTGGGGGCGCTTTACAACATCGTGGACCAGATATTCATTGCCAACGCCGCCTATCTGGGCTCCTACGGCAACGCCGCCAACACGGTGGTGTTCCCCCTCACGGTCATCGCATTGGCCATCGCCGTCATGATCGGCGACGGCTGCTGCGCCTTCGTGAGCCTGAGTCTGGGCAAAAATGAGACAGCCGACGCCAGAAAGAGCGTGGGCAATGCGGTGGTCATGACGGCGGTCAGCGGCGTCGCGCTCGGCGCGGTGTATCTCATCTTCGCAGACCCCATCATCGCCCTGTTCGGCGGCACGGTCAACGACGAGACCTTCCGGTATTCTCAGGAGTACTTCTTCTGGATAACCCTGGGCGTGCCCTTTTATATGTTCGGCCAGGCCATGAACCCCATCATCCGGGCGGACGGCTCCCCCAGGTTCGCTATGGCGGCCACCCTGGCCGGGGCGGTGCTCAATATCGTCCTGGACCCGGTGTTCATCTTCGTCTTCCGGTGGGGCATGATGGGCGCGGCAGTGGCCACGGTGCTGGGCCAGGTGGTCACGGCGGCGCTGGCGGTGTGGTATCTGGCGCATATGCGGCTGGTCCGGCCTGCCAAGAGCGACTACCGTGTAAACGGACATATCGTGGGACGAACCCTGACGCTGGGCATCACCAGCTTTTTGTCCCAGATCTCTCTGGTCATGGCGATGGCCGCCATCAACAACATGCTGCGCAAGTATGGCGCACTGGACCCGGTGTTCGGCCAGGCCCAGTACGCCCAGATCCCTATGGCGGTGGTGGGCATCGTGATGAAGTTCTTCCAGATCGTCATTTCCATCGTGGTGGGCATGGCGGCGGGGTGCATCCCCATCGCCGGGTACAACATGGGCGCGGGGCTCAAAGGCCGGGTGCGGAGCCTTTTTACACGCCTGTTGGCGGCGGAGGCCGCTGTGGGCGCTGTGGCGCTCATTATCGTGGAGTGCTACCCCGGACAATTGATAGCCATCTTCGGCGCTGCAAACGAGAGTGCTTACTATACCGACTTTGCCCTGCGGTCCTTCCGGGTCTATCTGTGCATGGTGATCTTTGCCTGCGTGAACAAGGCCTGCTTCATCTTCCTGCAGGCTATGGGCAAAGCGCTGGCGTCCACGGTGCTCAGCATGGTGCGGGAGATCGTGTTCGGCGTGGGGCTGGCGCTGCTGCTGCCCCGGTTCTTCGGACTGGACGGGGTGCTGTACTCCATGCCGGTGTCCGACGCGCTGACCTTCCTGATCGCAGCGGCGCTGATCGCAAGGACCTACAAGGAACTGGGAAGAGAGGAAAAGCCTGTCATCCAAGGCAGGGCCCAGGTGCTATCCAAGGCATAGAATAAAGGAACGCTGGCAAAACACCAGCGTTCTGTTTGCTTTTATGGGTGGTGTTCAGTCGTCGTTCTGTTTCTTTTTCAGCAGGTCGCCCAGAAGGGACGGGCCGGTGCCGATGACTCCGGGGTTCATCTGCTTCATGGCATTTTTGACCTTGTCCATGGCGTTGCCAAGCTGTTTGGACAGGCTAAAGCCGCCGGCCACATTGTCCAGATCGTCCTCGGACAACTCGCCCTTTTCGCCCAGAGAGGGCATATGCTCCTGGATGAACGCCACGATCTCCTCGTCGGTGAGTTTGCCCTTGAGTTCTACCAGCTTGTCGTACGCCTCTTTCAGCGCGGGGGTCTCCTCGATCAGCTTCATGATCTCTTCCATTTTTGTTCCCTCCAAAATGATACGGGTGTGGTTTGGACTTAGCCGCCCAGATAGGCCTTTTTGATGGCGTCGCTCTCGGCCAGCTCCTTGCCGGTGCCGGACAGGGCGATGGTGCCGGATTCCAGCACGTAGGCCCGGTCCGCGATCTGCAGAGCCATTTCCGCATTCTGCTCCACCAGCAAAATGGTGGTGCCGGAGGCGTGGAACTCCCGGATGATGTTGAAGATCTCCTCCACCAGAATGGGCGCAAGGCCCATGGACGGTTCGTCCAGCATGAGAAGCTTGGGATGGCTCATGAGCGCACGGCCCATGGCCAGCATCTGCTGCTCGCCGCCGGAGAGAGTGCCGGCGATCTGGCTGCGGCGCTCCTTCAGCCGGGGGAAGTGGGCGAAGACCTTTTCAAAGTCCTCGCCGGGGACCTTCTTCTGGATGTACCCGCCCATTTCCAGGTTTTCCATGACGGTCATCTGCAGGAAGATACGGCGGCCC
>CANQKA010000059.1 GCA_947624395.1 uncultured Oscillospiraceae bacterium | reverse complement strand
CCGGTGGACCACGCCCTCGATCTGGCGGATGTTGGCGGTGATGTTGTCCGCGATGTAGGCCACGATCTCGTCCGACAACACTAGGCCCAGGCCCATGGATTTGTTGCGGATGATCGCCATGCGGGTCTCCAGATCCGGCGGCTGGATATCCGCCATCAAGCCGCCCTCAAAGCGGGTGCGCAGGCGGTCCTCCAGCTTCACCATGTCCATAGGCGGCCGGTCGGAGGTTATCACGATCTGGTGGCCGCTCTCGTATATCTTGTTGAAGGTGTGAAAGAATTCCTCCTGGGTCCGCTCTTTGCCGGCGATGAACTGAATGTCGTCCACCAGAAACAGGTCTACGTTCCGGTACCGGCGGCGAAATTCCTCCATGGCGCCGTTTTGCAGGGAGGTCACCAGGTCGTTGGTAAACTCGTCGCCCTTCACGTAGCCTATCTTCACGCCCGGGTCCTTCTCCCGTATGGCGTGGCCGATGGCCAGCAGCAGATGGGTCTTGCCCAGGCCGGAGTTGCCGTAAATGAAAAGGGGATTGTATATCTTCCCCGGCGTCTCGGCCACGGCGATGGCCGCCGCGTGGGCGAATTTGTTGGACTGGCCCACGATGAACCGGTCAAAGGTGTACGCCGCCGCCTCGGGCAGGGTATCGTCCACCGGGGCCTCCTCCCGGTACTCCTCCGTCTCCTCCGCCGTCAGCACGAGAAGGTCGAAGTCACAGGAGAAAAGATCGGAAAGCGCCTGCTTGATGGTCTGGCCGTACCACTGCATGATCACGTTGCGCTTGAAGTTGGAGGAAGTTTGCAGCACCAGACGCCGTTCCTCCAGCGCCACGGGCTCGCAGTCGGAAAACCAGGCGTTGATCGCCGTGGGGGTCAGGTCGGCGCTCAGCTTCTCCATGACGCTGCGCCAGATGTCGTGTAAGGAATCCATATTCCCTTCCGCCTTTATAGTTCTAATAATATAATTATGTATCGGCTTATTATAGCATCATTGTGGGCATAAAACAACTATTAAATACCGGATATTGGGGGGAAATTTCCGCAAAAACACTTGCATGCGGCAAAAAGGTACGTTAAAATACCGGAAGAGGTATGTGCTGTGAGAGCGTTGACCCTTTCCATACTGGACAATAAGTCCCTTACCCCCCTCCCCGACTGCGTCGAGGGGGGCGCTTTGCCTGCCCTGGCGTCGGGCCTGGGACCGGTGCACCGGGCCCACCTGGCCGCGGCGCTGGCCATAAAGTGCGGCCGGCCGCTGTGCGTAGTCGTGCCCGACGACAGCGCCGCTGAGGCCATGGAAAGCGCGCTGCGGGGTTTTTTGGACGGGGACGTGATAACCCTCGCCGGACGGGAATTCACGTTCTACGCCTCGGAGAGCGTGTCCAGACAGGCGGAACAGAAAAGGCTCCGGGCGTTGGACGCGCTGAAAAACGGCGCGGAGGCGGTGGTCGTGACCACGGCGGCGCTGCTGACCCGCTCTGTGCCGCCCAACGCGCTGGCGCGGGCGGCGTTCACCCTGAAGGAGGGCCAGAGCGTGGCCCCGGAGGAGCTGACGGACGCTCTTTTGCGGGCCGGGTATAGTCGGGCCGAGCAGGTGGAAGGTCCCGGCCAGTTCGCCCATAGAGGCGGCATCATGGACCTGTGGAGCGCCGCGGGCGACAGCCCGGTGCGCCTGGAATTCTGGGGCGACGAGATAGACCGAATGAACGCCTTCGACCCCAACAGCCAGCGGCGGACCGGCTCGGTGAAATCCGTCCGGGTCCTGCCGGCGGCGGAGACGCTGCCCTCGTTGGCCCAGGGAGGCCGTCAGGCGCTCATTGACCAGATCAGGAGCATACACGACCGGCTCAATCGCAACGCCGTCAAGTTCGATGTGGAAAAGCTGCGCAAGACGCTGGCGGCCGACATAGACGCGCTGGAAAACCGGACAGAATTCACCGCCGCGGACAGATACATGGGCCTTATATACCCGGAGTTCGCTACGGCGCTGGACTACCTGGCGCCGGAGGCGCTGGTGGTGCTGGACCAGCCGGGCAAGTGCGCCCAGCGGGCCAGGGACTTTCTCAAGCAGGCGGCCGAGGACGTGCGGCTGCTGGTGGAGGGCGGCACCCTGCCGGGGCGTATCGCCCAGTATTACGCCACGTGGGAGCTGACCGTGGAGAGGCTTTCTGACTGGCCGGTGGTGATGGCGGACGCCTTCGCCGTGGGCCGGTATCCCATGCAGCCGCGCACCACCGTGAGCCTCGCGGCCAAGCAGCTGCCCTCTTACGCGGGCAGCGGGCAGCAGGCGGCGGAGGACGTGCGCCACTGGCTGGGGGAGAGCTACCGGTGCGTGGTTTTGGCGGGGGACGCTCGACGAGCGGCGGCCCTGGCGGATATCCTGCGGGAAAAAGGCGTCAAAAATATCTACACGGACCAGTCCCTGAAAAAGCTGCCGGAACCGGGCCAGTGCGCCGTGGCGGTGGGAAGCTTGCCGGCGGGGCTGGAATACCCCCAGATAAAGCTGGCGGTGCTGGCGGATACCCAGATCGCGAAAAGCGGCCTGCGCACCGCAAGGCGCAAGAGGGCGCTGCCCGCCGGGGCGCGCCTGGGGTCATACGAGGACCTGGCCGTGGGGGATCTGGTGGTCCACGAGAGCTATGGCATAGGCCGGTTCGCGGGTATATTCAAAATGCCCGTGGACGGGGTGGAAAAGGACTATGTGAAGATCTGCTACGCCGGGACGGACAGCCTCTATGTGCCGGCCACGCAGCTGGACATGGTGACCAAGTACATAGGCGCCGGCGAGGACGCGCCGGTGAAGCTGTCCCGCCTGGGGGGCGCGGACTGGACACGGGCCAGAAGCAGGGCCAAGGCCGCCGCCAAAGAGATGGCGGGAGAGCTCATCAAGCTGTACGCCGCCAGACAGAAAAGCCCCGGCCACGCCTTCGCGCCCGACAGCACATGGCAGCGGGAATTCGAGGACGCTTTCGAGTACACCGAGACGGAAGACCAGCTCCGGTGCGCGGCGGAGGTGAAAAAGGACATGGAAAAGCCCGTCCCTATGGACAGGCTGCTGTGCGGCGACGTGGGCTACGGCAAGACGGAGGTGGCCCTGCGGGCGGTGATGAAGTGCGTGCTGGACGGCATGCAGGCGGCCATACTGGTGCCCACGACCGTATTGGCCCAGCAGCACTACCAGACCGCCGTCAGCCGGTTTTTCGGCTTTCCCGTGCGCATTGAGACGCTCTCCCGGTTCAGCACGCCGGCCCAGGTGAAGGCCACTCTCGCGGGGATGGCCGACGGCAGCTGCGATATTGTGATCGGCACCCACAGGCTGCTGCAAAAGGACGTGAAGTTCAAGCGGCTGGGGCTGCTGGTGGTGGACGAGGAACAGCGCTTTGGCGTGGGGCACAAGGAGCACATCAAAGAGCTGGCCCAGCAGGTGGACGTGCTGACGCTCTCCGCCACGCCCATACCCAGGACATTAAACATGGCCCTGTCCGGCATACGGGATATGTCCACGCTGGAAGAGCCGCCACGGGACCGTCTGCCCGTACAGACCTACGTGATGGAGCACGACTGGGGCGTCATCACCGACGCCATTCGCCGGGAGGTGGCAAGGGGCGGGCAGGTCTATTACCTGCACAACCGCATTGATAATATCGACCGCACCGCCGCCCGCATTATGCAAATGCTGCCGGGGGTGGCCATAGACGTGGCCCACGGGCGCATGAACGAGCAGGAGCTTTCCGCCGTCATGGAAAAGGTCACCCAGGGCCAGACCCAGGTGCTGGTGTGTACCACCATCATCGAGACGGGTATCGATATCCCCAACGTGAACACCCTCATCATAGAGGACGCGGACAAGATGGGACTGGCCCAGCTGCACCAGATACGGGGCCGGGTGGGCCGCAGCGCCAGACGGGCCTGCGCCTATCTGACCTACCGGAAGGACAAGGTGTTGACCGAGATCGCGGAAAAGCGGCTGGAGGCCATACGGGAGTTCGCGGAATTTAATTCCGGATTCCGCATCGCCATGCGGGACCTGGAAATTCGCGGCGCGGGGAATTTGCTGGGCGCGGAGCAGTCCGGGCACATGATCGACGTGGGATACGACATGTATTTGAAGCTGCTGGAGGAAGCGGTGCTGGAGGAGCGGGGCGAGCCCCTGCCCGTCCGGGCCGAGTGCGCCGCGGACCTGGCCGTCAACGCCAATATCCCGGAAAGCTATGTGAAAAGCGCCGCACAGCGGATGGATATCTACCGGCGGGTGGCGCTGATACGCACCGAGGCGGAGGCGGACGACATCACCGACGAGCTGTGCGACCGGTTCGGGGACCCGCCGTCCAGCGTCAATACGCTCATCCAGGTGGCCCTATTGCGGGGCGAGGCGTCCCAACAGGGCGTGTCGGACATTTCCCAGAAAGGCGGGCTGCTGCGCTTCACGTTCGCGAATTTTGATTTTGCGCGGATAAGCGCCCTGTACGCCAAGCCGGACTGGAAGGGCCGGGTGAAGGTGGAAGCCGGGGGCAAGCCCGCCGTGGCGCTGCGCCTGGCGTCAAGGCGGAGGATACTGGAGGAAGCGCGGGCGTTTATCCGGGATTACGCGAGTACGGGGGAAGGATAAAAAATCGCGCCATAGGCGCACACGATATGAAAAGGCCCCCTTGTGAAAGGGGGCTGTCATGCATCAGCATGACTGGGGGATTGTTGTAAGTCGAACGGCAATCCCCCCGAGCCGCCATTCGGCGGCCCACCCCCCTTTGACAAGGGGGGCTTTTCGTCAGAGCTCGCATAGCTAGGCCGGGGTCCGCCGCAAGCGTCAAACCCCGGGTAGCCAGCGGCTCTTCCTCTCCCCACGCGACAAGCGTGCCGCGTGGGGACCCCGGACAATAAGGAAGAAAATTTAAAAGTGTCTCTCCCCCAGTCAGCGCCAGAGGCGCTGACAGCCCCCTCGTCAGAGGGGGCCTTTTTAAAAGGAAAATTCATTAAAAAAAGCCTCCCCTGTGCAAGGGGAGGTGGCGAGCGGAGCGAGGCGGTGGGGTTGTAGACAACCCCCCAGTCACGCATACGCGTGACAGCCCCCCTTACACAGGGGGGCCATATTCTTTTCCCTGGGTATAGATCAAGGCCCCCTCTGACGAGGGGGCTGGCTCCGGCGATAGCCGGAGACTGGGGGAGAGAAACATTAAAATCCAACGGGTCCACGGCGTAAGCCGGGGACACCTTTTATCCTTCTGCGTACAAGGCTGCGCCGAGCATGCCGGCGTCACTGCCAAGGGTGGCAAGGCGAATCTCCGTGCCCAGACAGGCGTGGAAGGCGTATTTGTCGAAGGCCGCCTGGACCTTTCGCCGGAAAAACTCTCCGGCCTGGGCCACGCCGCCGCCCAATACGACAGCCTCCGGGTCGATGATGGCGCAGGCCCCGGCGATGCCCCGGCCCAGCACGTCGCATGCCCGGTCCACCACGGCAAGCAGCGTCTCATCCCCGGCGGCGGCCGCGTCCACCACCTGCTTGCAGGAAAGGCCGGGACGGCCGGCCAGAGCCGCGAGGCGGGTGATGCCCGTGGCGCTGGCGTACGTCTCCACGCAGCCATAGTGGCCGCAGGTGCAGGCCGCGTCCTTGTCCTCCGGGTCGATGCACAGGTGGCCTATTTCCCCGGCGGAACCGCGGGCGCCTACGCGCACGGCGCCGTCCAGGACCACGCCCGCGCCCACGCCGGTGCCAAGGGCCACGAACAAAATGCTCTCAAAGCCCTTGCCGCCCCCAAGACGCTGCTCAGCCAGGGCGGCCGAATTGGCGTCGTTTAAAACCCGGCAGGGGATGCCGGTGGCGGCGGTGAAATCGTCCGTGGGGCGGCATACGCCCCAGCCAAGATTCACGCACTTGTTCACCGTGTCGTCCGGCAGCACAGCCCCCGGTACCGCCAGGGCCGCGCCGGCCGCGGGGCCGGGAAGGCTGGCGATGATGTCCGGCAGGATGTTTTTGCCGCCATTGGACGTGTCCGTGGGCACGCTCCATTTTTTGAGCACCGCGCCGTTTTCCACAAGACCGATCTTCACCGTGGTGCCGCCGATGTCGATGCCGTAGTATCTCTTATTTTCCATAGGTCATCACCGCCGTCTGCGCGGGGGTGTCCGCGCCAAGTTCCAAGGTGTCGCCGTCATAAAACCGCACGTTATCGCAAAGACTGGTAAAGGCGTCCAGGGTGCCTATCACGTCGTAGCCCATAGCCCCAAGGCGGTAGTGCATGGGGATGACGACCCGTGCTCCCACCGCGTCCGCCACGGCCTTGGCCTGGTGGGCGTCGATGGTGTAATGCCCGCCCACGGGCAGCAGCAGCGCGTCCGCGTTTTGGATGGCCGCCAGGGTCTTTTTGTCCGGCATGTGGCCCAGGTCCCCCAGGTGGACCACCCGAAGGCCCTCGCCGTGGAGCACGCGGATGATATTTTTGCCCCGCAAAAGGCCGTGTTTGTCGTCGTGATAGGCCGCGAATTCCTCCACTTGCAGGGGAAAGTCCCGGCCGGTGAGCGTCACCAGGTCCCGGGCGTTGTGGTCGTGGTGCTCGTGGGAACAAAACACCGCGTCCGCCGTGACACGCAGGGGCCCGAGGCCCGGTACGCTCCCGTCCTGGTAGGGGTCGAAAACGGCGGTATGGCCCTCAGATTCGATCAGAAAACAGCTGTGGCCCAGCCATTTTAATTTCATAAGACTTCACCTCAAAGGTATTGTACCATGTCGCGCGGTTTCGCGCAAGCGGGAGCGCGACTGGTATTCCTGTATAACAGCGCGAAGCGTCTGTTATACCAAGGTTGGGCGCATTTGTCACCATAAGACTGTACAATTTGACAGGAATATGCTATAATGTACAAAATTGAAGTATTTTCCAATTCGATGGGAGGTGAGCCCATGAGCCTGATGACGGCGGTCCGGTGCCGGATGGCCCAGGTGTTCGTGCGTCTGGGGCGAAAGGTCCACCCCGCCCGGAAACAGCATTTGGAGACCGGCGCGGGGGCGGTGTTCGCCGTGGGCCAGCTCCTGCGGGATAGGCGGCTGAAAAAGCCGCTGGTGGTCGTTGGCGCCGGGGAGGAGCTGCCCCGGTTCAAGCTGCTGCACGCGCTGGACGACAACGACGTGGAATACGCGCTGTATGACGCGCTGCCCGCTTTTCCCACGGCGGAGGATGCGGAGCGCATTGCCGGAGCGTGGCTTGGCCAGGGGTGCGACAGCTTTATCGCCCTGGGCGGCGGACGGGTCCTGGACGCGGCAAAAGCTGCGGCGGCCCGATGCGCCGACCCAAGCCGGTCCGTCATGGGCCTGGTGGGCGTGCGGCGGGTCCGTCATCGCCGGCGGGTCCCGGCCCTCATCGCCATTCCCACGGCGGCGGGCTCCGGCGCGGAGTCCATGGCCGTGGCGGTCATCGCGGACCAGACGCACAACATCTTCGTGCTGGAGGACGGCGCGCTCATGCCCGTGGTGGCGGTGCTGGACCCGGAGCTGCTGGCGGATACGTCCAGGGACGACGTGGCGGACGCGGGGATCGACTGCCTGTGCCGGATAGTCGAGGCCTTTCTGGCCGCGCCTCACGGCGACAGCCGGGTCAAAAACCAGATGGGCGAGGCGGCGGAATATATCTTCTCCTGCCTGGAACCATGCTGGAACAGCGGCGGGACCGTGAAGGAGCGGGCTGACCTGCTGGGCGCGTCCAGGATGGCCGGTTGGGCGGCGTCAGCCGTGGGCAGCGGGTACGCTCGGGCGCTGGTCCGGGCGGCCCAGACCGTGTGCGGCATGGACTTTCGGACCGCATGCGGGGCCATATTGCCGGCGGTGTTGGAAAAATATGGAAGCTACGCCGTGGACGAGCTGGCGCTGTTGGCGGTGCTGGCGGACGTGGCGGAGGGCGGCAGCCGGGAAGAGCGGGCCCAGGCGCTGATCGAGCGCATTCAGGGCACGGTGTTCCGGCTTGGTTTGCCCGATACGCTGGAAGGCGTCACGGCCGACCAGGCGGCGGAGATCGCCGACATCGCCGCGGCCACCGCCAACCCCCGGTACATCAGCCCCGTGGTCTGGACGGCGGAGGATTGCCGGGAACTGGTACTTGGTTTGTGTACTGCAGAATAAGATAGAAAACGCAAAAAAGCCCCCTGTCGGGGGCTTTTTTGTTGTCTAAATGGGGTTATTTCGTGGGCACAAGGACGGTTTTGCCGCCCATGTAGGGCTGCAAAGCGGCGGGGATGGTGACGGAGCCGTCGGCCTGCAGATGGTTTTCCAAAAAGGCTATCAGCATGCGGGGCGGGGCCACCACGGTGTTATTGAGGGTGTGGGCCAGATAGAGCTTTCCGTCCGCGCCGCGGACACGGATACGCAGGCGGCGGGCCTGGGCGTCGCCCAGGTTGGAGCAGGAGCAGACCTCGAAATACTTCTGCTGCCGGGGGCTCCATGCCTCGATGTCGCAGCTTTTCACCTTCAGGTCCGCCAGGTCCCCGGAGCAGCACTCCAGCTGGCGCACGGGGATGTCCAGGGAGCGGAACAGCTCCACGGAATAGCGCCACATCTTCTCGTACCAGTCCATGCTCTCCTCCGGCTTGCAGACCACGATCATCTCCTGCTTTTCAAACTGGTGTATCCGGTAAACGCCCCGCTCTTCAATGCCGTGGGCGCCTTTTTCTTTCCGGAAGCAGGGGGAATAGCTGGTGTAGGTGATGGGAAGCTGGCTCTCGTCGATGATCTGGTCGATGAACGAGCCTATCATGGAGTGCTCGCTGGTGCCGATGAGATACAGGTCCTCCCCCTCTATCTTGTACATCATGGCGTCCATCTCCGCAAAGCTCATGACGCCGTTGACCACCGCAGAGCGGATCATGAAGGGGGGGATGTGGTAGACAAAGCCCTTGTCTATCATGAAGTCCCTGGCGTAGGCCAGCACGGCGGAATGCAACCGGGCGATGTCGCCCTTCAAATAATAAAACCCGTTGCCGGCAACACGGCGGGCGGCGTCCAGGTCGATGCCGTTGAAGCGCTCCATGATATCCGTGTGGTAGGGGACCTCAAAGTCGGGGACCACCGGCTCGCCGAACCGGGCCAGCTCCACGTTGTGGCTGTCGTCCGGGCCGATGGGCACGGAGGGGTCGATGATGTTGGGGATGACCATCAGCTTTTCCGTCAGGGCCTTTTCCAGCTCCGGCTCCTGCTTTTCCAGCTCCGCAAGCCTCACGGCCTGGGCGGCGACTTGGGCCTTCACGGCCTCGGCCTCGTCTTTCTTGGACGGGTCTTTTTTGGCCTGACCCATGAGCATGCCGATCTGCTTGGAGAGGGCGTTGCGGTTGGCCCGCAGGCTGTCCGCCTCGGTCTTGGCGGCCCGCAGGCGCTTGTCCAGGTCCAGTATCTCGTCCACCAGAGGCAGCTTGGCGTCCTGGAATTTCTTTTTGATGTTCTCTTTTACGATCTCGGGGTTTTCCCGCACAAAGCGAATGTCCAGCATTTTCGTTCTCCCGTTTCCTTATTTTTTCAGGTCAAAAAGCGCCTGTAACAGGGATTCCCGGTCGTCGGCGCCGTAATATTCCAGCTCAACTCTGCCCTTTTTCCGGCCGTCCACGATATGTACCTTTCGGCCCAGGGCCTCGCCAAGCTGGGCGCTCATGGCGGCGGCGTAATCCACGGCCGGGGCCGCTTTTTTCGCCTTGGGCGTGCGCAATAAATTGGCCGCCAACGCCTCTGTCTGGCGCACGGATAGGCCTTTTTCCACCACCTGCTTGGCCGCCTGCAATTGCAGGGCCGTGTTTTCAATGGGCAGCAGCGCACGGGCGTGGCCGGTGGAGAGCTCCCCTTTTTCCAGCATCCGGGCCACTTCGGGCTGCAGGTTCAACAGCCGCAGGGCGTTGGCCACGGCGGGGCGGCTCTTGCCCACGCTCCGGCTCACCGCCTCCTGGGTAAGGCCGTAGTCCTCCATCAACGTCCGGTAGCCGCGAGCTTCTTCCAGGGGGTTTAAGTCCTCCCGCTGTAAATTCTCCACAAGGGCCAGCTCCTGTGCTTTCCGGTCGTCCGCGTCGATGATGCGCACGGGTACCTCAGAAAGCCCCGCCAGCCGTGCGGCCCGCCAGCGGCGCTCGCCGGCGACGATCTGGTAATAGCCGCTGTCCAGCCTCCGCACGGTGATGGGCTGCAAGAGGCCGTGGGTGGCGATGGAGTCGGCCAGCTCCTGTAAGGCTGCGTCGTCGAACTTCGTCCGGGGCTGGCCGGAGCGCGGCTCTACCTTGCTTATCGGCAGGGTCTGCTGTGTCTCGCCGCTGAAAGTCTCCGGGGCCGGTTCCGCGTCCTGGAATAAGGCGCCCAGGCCGGTGCCCAGGCCGTATTGCTTCTTCTTTGCCATTGGTTCACCTCATATGTCAACGGTGTGATCGTGGCGGAAAAACTCTATCGCCAGCCGGTCGTAGGCGTCCGCGCCCCGGGATAAGCGGCTGTAGGCGCTCACGGGCTTGCCGTGGCTTGGCGCCTCCGCGATGCGCACGTTTCGGGGTATCACGGTGCGGTAGACCGCCTTGCCGAAGTATTTTTCTACTTCCTGGGCCACCTGGCCGGAGAAGGAAAGCCGCTTGTCGTACATGGTCAGCACGATGCCCTCGATCTTCAGGTCCGGGTTCACGGTGTTTTTGATAAGCCGCATGCTGGTCATCAGGTCCGCCAGACCCTCCATGGCGTAAAACTCGCACTGCATGGGGATGAGCACGCTGTCGGCCGCGGCAAGGGCATTCAGGGTCAAAAGGCCCAATGACGGCGGGCAGTCGATGAATATGTACTCGTATTGCGAGCGGACCTCGGCCAGCGCCTTTTTCAGCACCAGCTCCCGCTCCGGCCGGTCCACCAGCTCCACCGCCGCGCCGGACAGGTCCAGGTTGGACGGCAGCACGTCCCCGTACTTGGTCTTTACGATGGCATCCCGCACAGGGGTTTGGCGTATCAGCACGTCGTACAGGTTGGGCGAGGTGCGCTTGTCCACGCCCATGCCGGTGGTGGCGTTGCCCTGGGGGTCCGCGTCAATGAGCAGGATGGCGCGGCGCTTGTCTTTTACGGCGGCGCACAGGTCCACACAGGTAGTTGTCTTGCCCACGCCGCCCTTTTGATTCGCAAAGCATATAACTCGGCCCATGGCGCGCCTCCTTTCAACGTGGGGTTATTATAGCAGAGTTTGCCGCGCATTACAATATTGTTTCACGTGAAACGCGCTTTGAGGTTTCACGTGAAACAGTCAGCCCACAAACATATCTATATCAGAAATAGACAAACCCCGGTGGAGGTCCATGTTCAGGGCGTAGGCAATGAGCTTGCCCGCGTCCTTCACATATTTGTCGATGTCACGGGGGGTGACGATGAGGCCCGCGCCGGCGTCCACCACCGTGGGCACGCCTACGGCCAGCACCGGAACGCCAAGGTTTTGGGGCGACAGCTCCGCCCGGTCGTTGCCCACGCCGGAGCCGGGGATGATGCCGCTGTCCGTAAGCTGCACGGTGCGGCACAGCTTCTCCGACGACCGGGCCGCCAGTGCGTCCACCACCACGATGGCGGCGGGGGACACCGCTCCCGCGATGGCCCGGATAAGCTCGGCGCTCTCCATGCCCGTGGTGCCAAGAACGCCGGTGCGGCATACGCTCACCGTGCGGAACATGGAAAAATCCTCCGGCATCTGGGTTTTCAGGTGGCGCGTCGCCAGGGTGACCGCGGCTGTCTCAGGGCCCACCGCGTCGGGTGTGATGGCGGGATTGCCCAGGCCCGCCACTAAAACGCTGTCCTCCGGGCCCAGGGGCAAAAGCTGGCCCATGCATGACGCCAAAAGCGACACGGCCCTGGGAAACGAGTCCTCTTCCCGGCGGAAAAAGCTGTCCAGGTCCACGGTCAGATAGCGGCCAATTGGTTTACATAATGCTTTTGAACCGGCCTCGTCCAGGACCTCCACGTCCGTGACGGGAAAGCCGTCCCGCTGGTATTGCCGGCTCACCACGCCGGAAAGCTCCCCGCCGTTCTGGGGCAGCTCCTCCGCGGCCAGGTCGGTGCGGCAGCCCACCATTTTCATCCCTCCCCCGCCTCACGCGGGCGCGTTTTGCCCTTATTGTGCCCAAAAATGAAAAAAATACTTGCAATTCAGGAAAAGTCTTGTTATAATCTCACTCTGCGGACATTCATGTTCAGACTTTTATAGGGAGGTGCAAGTATATGCCGAACATCAAGTCCTCGGCCAAGCGGGACGCTCTGCAGAAAGCGGCCAACGCCAAGAATAAGGCGGCCAAGTCCGCTCTCAAGACGGAGCTGAAGAAGTTTGACGCTGCCGTTGCGGCCGGTGACGGAAAAGCGGCTGCGGAAACCTATAAAGCTGCCGTGAAGTCCGTGGACAAGGCGGCTGC
>CANQKA010000058.1 GCA_947624395.1 uncultured Oscillospiraceae bacterium | reverse complement strand
CGTGGTGACGGCCGCCGGCGGCTTTAATGCCGCGGGCATCGGCACCGGGCCTTCCACCAGCGCCACGGTGGAGATCAACGGCGGCTTGGTGCGGGCCGAGGGCGGCTGGCGCGAAGATAACGCGGGCATCGGCGGCGGACGGGATTCCACCTCCACGGTGACCATCAACGGCGGCACAGTGCAGGCCAACGGCTACGAATATGCCGCGGGCATCGGCGGCGGGCGTGGCTCCACCGCGACCGTGACCATCAACGGCGGGTTCGTGACGGCCAACGGCCGTGAAGGCGCCGCAGGCATCGGCGGCGGCTCTTATCATTCCACTGCCTATGTGACCATCACCGGCGGCACCGTGACGGCGACGACCACTGGCTACTATGACACGGGTCCCGGTATCGGTTCCGGGCTTTGGACCTCTGCCGCCAGTGTGACCATCACCGGCGGGTCGGTCAAGGGCAGCGTTGATCCCCAGCCGGTGGACGCCAACGGCGACCCGGCCTGGCTGGTGACCGTCCCTAACTCCGACGGTCTGGCCGTGACCATCGGCGATAAAAACTGGCAGCCCCGGAACCACGCGGCTTTGGACAACGACACGAACCTGTACGCTTACGTATCCAAGGCCCTGGCCGATGAAAGCGGCGCGATCTGGGTCAAAATGGACGGGTCAGAGACGCTGTACGTCATCCGGAACAACACCTTCACGGCGGTGAGCGACATTGACCCGAGCAGCGTCACCTGGACCTGGCCCGATGACTTGACGGCCGGCGAGCCGCCCGTCGCCACCCTGCATCTGCCTGTACCCGGCGGCGCGCCTGTGACAGAGACGGTGACGGCGACCCTGACGGGCGAGACGCCGCCCAAGTGTACGGAGGAAGGCGCCCGGATCTATACCGCCACAGTGACCATAAACGGCCAGACGCTCTCCGACAGCCATAGCTTCTCCGTGGCCCCGGTGGGCCACGCCTGGCGCGGCTCGGCGGAGTGGTCGGAGGACTATTCCCAGGCCACGGTGACCTTCACCTGCGCCCATGACGAGTCCCACCAGCAGTCGGTGACAGTGGATACCACGTCGGAAATGACCATGAAGCCCACCTGCGGCTCTATTGGCTACATGACCTGCACGGCGGACGCCTCGGAAAAGGCCGCGGAGCTGGGCTGCGAGACCGGTGTGTTCACCGCCAGGAAGTTCCTCCCGACGACGGCGCACCGCTGGGACCCGGAGGGCACGGTCGTTCCCCTGGAACCCGGCGTGTCGGGGGATGATGTCACCCTGACCATTTTCTGCCGTAACGAGCACCGGCACCGCAAGATAATATACCCCACGTTGGAGAAGATAAGCGCCACGCCCGCCACCTGCTCGTCCGAGGGCAGCGAGACGTACCGCATGAGCTACGAGGTGGACGGCAAGAGCTATGTCCTGGCCGACACCGAGACCTATACCCTGCCCAAACTGCCCCACACCTGGACCGATTGGAAACAGGTCGGCGGGAGCTTGGAACGTGAGTGTACCGTCTGCCATGAGAAAGAACGCTCGGACCACGCCCACGCCTTTGTCCTCCCCAACGAGGCGGACTGGAACGTGGTGAACGGCCAGGTGGTTAGCGTGTCCGTGACCGTGAAGTGCGCGGATTGCGGCCAGAGCGTAACGCTGACCTACTCCGGCGAGCAGATCAAGTCCAACACCGTCACAAAAGCCACCTGCACCACGGACGGCTGGACGGCCTGGTCCGTGACTGTGGAGCTGGACGGCAAGACAAGGACCTACACGAAGCAGACGACGGACCCGGCGGAGGGCCACGTCTGGATGGTGGACGAGGACGATATTGTCTGGGCGGAGGACTACAGCGCCGCCACGTTCACCTTCCGGTGCATTTCCTGCGACGAGACGGCCGTGTCCCGTGTCGCCAGCACTTTGCTTGACAGCACGCCTGCCACCTGCGAGCAGATGGGCTATGCCGTCTACAGCGCCTCCACAGAATATGGCAGCACCACGGTTTCGTCTTCCGTGACCGCAGAGCTGCCCGCCCTGGGCCACGCTTGGGACGCGGAGGGTGATACCTACCCCCTCCAGGCGGGCATTGACGGCGATTTCGTCACCCTGACCATCACCTGCAAGAACGATACCGCCCACACCCGGAAGGTATACGCCGAGCTGGGCATGGTGAAAAACGAACCGGCCACCTGCACGGAGAGCGGCGTCACCGGCTACAAGATGGAATATGAGCTGGATGGCCAGACCTACGCCATCGGCGAGGAAGAGGACTACGAGATACCGGCTCTTGGCCATCGGTACACCACGGAGCACGTCTGCGCGCTGTGCGGCGCGCAGGAGCCGATATCGCCCAACGTGACCTACACCTGGGACCTCCCGGCGGCGAATGATACGAGCCGGGTGCAGTGGACCCAGCCGGCCACCGGCGCCGCGCCTTACGTGACGGTTACAGCCGTCCGCAGAGGCAGCGACGGCAGCAGCTTTGAGCAGCCGGTGACGGTGATAGCCACCGCCACGGCCAGCACAGTGGCGTGCGACAAGGCGGGTACCACGTCCTATTCCGCGACGGTGGAGATAGGCGGCCAGAGCGCCACCTACACCAAGGACTACGCGGACGTAGCCCCCGCCGGCCACCAGTGGAGCGAGCCGGTCGTTGCCTGGTCGGATGACCTGACCAGCGCCACCCTCACCGTGACCTGCGCTCGTGATGTGTCCCACACGCAGACCCTGACGGCCCAGGTCACCAAGACAGGCACGGCGGCGACCTGCGAGAGCGGCGGCCAGATCCTTTACACGGCGACAGCTCAGCTGGACGGCGCCACGTTGAAGGCGGAAAAAACGCAGAGCGTTGACCCCCTGGGCCACGCCTGGGCCCTCACGGCGGACGACCCGAACCCGCCCAAGCTGGAACGGGTGGACGGCGTGCTCATGGCGACGCTGACGTGCCGGCATGACCCGACCCACACCATGACCGTGCCCGCGCAGGAGGCCTTTGTGACCCACGTCCAGGCGGCCACCGGCGTGGCGGACGGCGGCGATTTGTACCGCATCACCGTGACGGTGGACGGCAAGACCTACGTGCTGGCCGAAGAGCTGCGCACCATCCCCACCACCGCCCCCACGGTAACGGTGGCAAACACCGCCGACGGCATCAAGCTGACCTGGACCAAGGTCGAGGAGGCGGACACCTATCGCGTTTATTACCGTGAGCACGGCGGCGCTTGGCACGCCATTGGCCACACCGCGAATCTGGCCTACACCTGGAAGCACGGCAAGGACGGGACGAAGTACGAGTTCACGGTTCGTGGCTGCGCGGTCAGCGGCACGACGAAGACGCTGCTCCCTGGCAAGTACAACACCAGCGCGACGATCCAGTTCGTGAAGGCCCCCACCGTGACGGTGAAGGCCCTGCAGGGCGGCATAAAGATAAGCTGGACGAAAGTCGCTGGGGCGGACACCTACCGGGTCTACTACAAGACCGACGGCGGCAGCTGGCACGCCATAGGCCACAACGCCAACCTGTCCTACACCTGGAAGCACGGCGTAGCCGGCCGGACCTACCAGTTCACCGTCCGCCCCTGCACCGTCACCGGCACGACCAAAACCCTGTTGGGTTCCGGCTACAACACCAGCAAAACCGTGAAATTCATCGAGTGAGCGATTTGACCAACAAAACACAGGGGACGCTTCGGCAGAAGCGTCCCCTTTCAGCAGATAAAACGCCGTTCATGACCGCCATATCGTATCCTACGAGATGAGTACCAGAAGGGTTTCAATACACATCCCACGACTACATTTACCCTGGGGGCCTTTTCCTCTGTCCGTTTCACCTGGTACGGTTCAGTTCACGACCTGGGGATGTTGCGTTTTATGGCATTATATGCTATTCTGTCCATGGTGCTTATGCACCGGGGCGCTGTAAGCGGCAGGCGGTTAGTCACACTCCCCGAAAGGGGGTGAGGCGTATGCCTATTACGCTGACGTTACATATCGGAAGATATACAGTGACGTTGACGATAAGAAAGACGAACCGCCACCCCGGCAGGTGACGGTTCTAAGACTTTTCACTTGACTTCGGGCTAACCGCTTGTCACAGCGCCCTTTTTGTATGCTCATTATAGACCGCATCGGGCCTGTCTGTCAAGACATGCGCGGTCTTTTTTGCGCGTGGCGCCCGCGACCTGGGGATGTTGCGTTTTGTGGCATTATATGCTATTCTGTCCATGGTGCTTATGCACCGGGGCGCTGTAAGCGGCAGGCGGTTAGTCACACTCCCCGAAAGGGGGTGAGGCGTATGCCTATTACGCTGACGTTACATATCGGAAGATATACGATAACGTTGACGATAAGAAGGACGAACCGCCACCGGGCAGGGTGACGGTTCTCGTCTTTTGAAGAACTAAAACTCTGTCGGGCTAACCGCTTGTCACAGCGCCCTCTTTGTATGCTCATTATAGACCGCGTCGGGCCTGTCTGTCAAGACATGCGCGGTTTTTTATGCCATGTCGTGCGGTTCCGGCGCAAGCCGGGAGCACGACCGGCATCTTGAAGGCATAACAGCGCTTTGCCGCTGTTATGCCTTGGGCTTGAAGCCGTCCTTGAGGGCCACGGAGCGGTTGAATACCAGGTGGCCGGGGGAGGAGTCCTTGTTGTCCACGGCGAAGTACCCGGTGCGCAGGAACTGGAAGCTCTCGGGGGCCTTGACGCTCTCCAGCGCCCGCTCCACCTTGCAGCCGGTCAGCACTTCCAAAGAGGCGGGGTTCAGGCAGTCCAAAAAGTTCTCCGCCGCGTCGGGCTCCGGGTCGGCGAACAGGTCGTCGTACAGCCGGACCTCAGCGTCCACCGAGTCGGCGGCGTTCACCCAGTGGATGGTGCCGCCCTTGACCTTGCGCCCGTCGGCAGGGTCCCCGCCGCGGGAGTTGGGGTCGTACTCGGCGAATACGGTGACGTTGCCGGCGTCGTCCGTCTCATAGCCGGTGCACTTGATGAGGTATGCGCCCTTTAAACGGCACTCGGGCCCGTCGGGGTAGAGCCTTTTATACTTGGGCACCGGTTCGGGCAGGAAATCCTCGCTCTCGATCCAGAGCTCCCGGCTGAAGCTCACCGGCCGGGTACCGGCGGACTCGTCCAGGTTGTTGTTCTCTACCTCAAACGTCTCGGTCTGTCCCTCCGGGTAGTTGGTGATGACCAGCTTCACCGGCCGCAGCACGGCCATGCGCCGGGGGGCGGTGAGGTTCAACTCTTCCCGCAGACAGTGCTCCAGGAAGGAGTATTCCACGGTGCTGGTGACCTTGCTCACGCCGATGCGGTTGATGAAGGTCCGGATGGACGTGGGGGTATAGCCCCGGCGGCGCAGACCGCACAATGTGGGCATACGGGGATCGTCCCAGCCGGAGACGTAGTGCTCCTCCACCAGCTTCCGGAGCTTGCGCTTGCTCATGACGGTGTGGTTGATGCCCAGGCGGCTAAACTCGATCTGCCGGGGCTTGCTGGGCACGTCGGTGTTCTGGATGACCCAATCGTACAGGGGCCGGTGGTCCTCATATTCCAGGGAGCACAGGCTGTGTGTGATGCCCTCCAAAGCGTCCTGGATGGGGTGGGCGAAGTCGTACATGGGGAACACGCACCACTTGGTGCCCTGGCGGTGGTGCTCGATGTACCGGATGCGGTAGAGCACCGGGTCCCGCATGTTGAAGTTGCCGCTGGCCAGGTCGATCTTGGCCCGCAGGGTATATTTGCCCTCGGGGAATTCCCCGTCCCGCATGCGGTGGAACAGGTCCAAACTCTCCTCGATGGGCCGGTCCCGCCAAGGGCTCCGGGCGGGGGTGCCCACGTCGCCGCGATACTCCTTGAACTGCTCCGGGGTAAGCTCGCAGACATAGGCCAGGCCCTTTTTGATCAGGCCCTCCGCCAGCTCATAGGTCTTTTCAAAGTAATCGCTGCCATAGAAGAACCGGTCGCCCCAGTCGAAGCCCAGCCAGTGGATGTCCTCCTTGATGGCGTCCACGTACTCGGTGTCCTCCTTGGCGGGGTTGGTGTCGTCCATGCGCAGGTTGGTGATGCCGCCGAAGCGCTCCGCCGTGCCGAAGTCGATGCACAGGGCCTTGCAGTGGCCGATGTGCAGGTAGCCGTTGGGCTCCGGCGGGAAGCGGGTGTGCACCTGCATGCCCTCGAACCGGCCTCCGGGGCCGATGTCCTCCGTCACAAAGTCCAGAATGAAGTTTTTCGCGTTCTCGTCCATGGTACACGCCTCGCTTCTAATGACGCCGTTACTTTCGCGCCGCAAGCGGCGCAAAAGTCCTCGCGCTGCTCGCCGCGCTTTGCGCGGGGCGTCAGATATTATTCGAGGCGGGACTCCCGTCCCCCTCGAGCTCCCCCTTGCATATCAATGACTTTTCTGAATGGGTAAACTTGATTATACACATTTTAACGGTTTTTTACAACCGGGCCAGGTCCCGGCAATTGTCACAAAATACCAGGGGCTTATTCTGAAGAATGGGCAATGTGCCCAATGGCGAGGGATTTTCTCGTCAGACAAGGCGTTTTTTTGCAGCCATACTTTGTGTATGGCAAGAAAAAACAACGCGGTATGACGGGGAAAGCCCCGGCAGTGGGTATGTTGACATTCTTTAGATAAGCCCCAGCCCCTCTAGTAATATTTTTAGACCGATGAGCACCAGCACCCCGCCGCCGGCCAACTCCGCCTTTTGCTTGTACCGGGCGCCGAACACGCTGCCCACCTTTACCCCAATGGCCGAGCAGACGAAGGTGACGGCCCCGATGAACAGCACCGCCGGTAAAATATCCACGTCCAGAAACGCGAACGTGACGCCCACGGCCAGCGCGTCGATGCTGGTGGCAACGGCCAGCAGGAACATGGTTTTCGCGTCCATGGCCGCGTCCACATCCTCCTCCCCGCCGGTGAGAGCCTCCCATATCATCTTGCCGCCTATGAACGCCAGCAGGACGAAGGCCACCCAGTGGTCGTAGGCCGTCACGATGTCGGCGAAGAACCGGCCCAGGTAAAACCCGATCAGGGGCATCAGTGCCTGAAAGCCCCCGAACCAGGCCCCGGCCAGACACATGTGCCGGGGCGCTATCTTTCCCAGGCCAAGCCCCTTGCAGATGCTCACCGCAAAGGCGTCCATGGACAGACCCAGCGCCAGTATAAAAAGCTCCCAAAGCCCCATGGGGCACCTCCTGTTGTTTCAATAAAACATGCTATGCGCGAAAAAGGTCTTAAAGAAGGGCTCTGTAGTAGAGCCCGCCGGTGCGGGGGCCGTCGGCGGGCAGTCCGGCCAGGAACCGGTCGATGACCGCGCCGCAGACCGCCGGCGGCTCACGTGTGAACCAGAGAAGCCGGAAGTCGCCGGGGTCGTCACGGCCGGCAATATCCAGGGGCACGCTGTTGAGAAGGCTGGCGTATTTGCGCTCGCCGCACTCCACCGGGAATTCCACGCCGCGCCTATCTGTGAGCGTGCCGCACCCGCCGCAGGACGCACAGCCCAGGTGTGCCCGGACGGGACAGGCCCGAAAGCGCATCAGCGGCAGATGGCCGTAAGCCGCGATACCCCATGGAACGGCGCAGTCCAGAGCCTTGATCTTGCTCATGGGCAGCTCGAAGGAGATGGTCAGGCTGGCAAGACCAGAGTTAACATAATAGTCCATTGCCTGCCCGTTCAGGATGTTCAGCCCGAACCCGCCCCGGACGGTCAGGCCCAGGCGTTTCCCCAGCGCTATGCCATAAATATTGTCCGTCCAGACCTCCCGCAGGCCCGCGTCCCGCAGGGCGGTGAGACGGTTTTCCAGAGCGTCCTCGTCCTCCGGGAACAGCGCCGCCGGCAGCTCGCCCACCAGCCTGTCGCCGTACGCTTCCAGCAGGGCGGGGGAGAGCTCCCACAGGGGCAATAGCAGCTTTTCCAGCGCCTCGGGCCGGGCGATCTGTTCCGCCCGGTAGAACCGTCCCCACAGGGGCGAGGGGGTTGGGTGGTCCCGCCTTACCGGCGCGATGGGCTCGTAAGGTCTGGGCTTGACTTCCGGGACCTGGGCCCGCAGGTCGTCCAGCGCTGCCAGAGCGTCCCGGCGCAGACCGTTCAGGGCCGACGCGGGGAGGGTCAGGCCGGGGGCCAGGTCGATCCGCAGAGAGTTTACATAATATTGAGTCCCGCCGGTCTTGGAAAGCTGCTCCCGGACCCGCGCCTCGTCCAGGGGTTTGGTCCGGGCGGGTTCCGGGACCGGGCCGGCCGCGCCGGCGGTGTTTGTCCCGTCGGTGACGGCCAGGCGCGAGAACTCCGGCGTCATGGCAAAATCCATGTCCACGGGGATGAGCGGCGTCTCGCTCCGGTACAGGGCGGCGAGCTTTGGCAGCACCGTTTCCGCCACCGTCACGTCCTCATGGGTGCGATAGCCGAACATGCCCTTGTCCCGCTTTCCGGTCAGGTAGCCGTCGGTGAAGCCGCTGCGGGAGAATACGGCGGCGAGGGTCTCCTCGTCAAAGGGTTGGCCCATGCGGGCGTTTTTGCAGGCGGTGACGGCCGCGGCCACGTATTCGGGCCGCTTCATCCGGCCCTCGATCTTCACCGTGGCGACGCCCGCGTCCCGGAGCTGGGCCATATGGCCGATGAGGCTCATGTCCTTCAGGGACAGGGCGTGGCCGGCCCCGGCGCATTTCCAGTCCAGGCGGCAGGGCTGGGCGCACAGGCCCCGGTTGCCGCTGCGCCCGCCCAGCATGGCGGACAGGGTGCATGCCCCGGAAAGGCACATGCAGTGGGCCCCGTGTATAAACGCCTCCGCCGGGATATCCACGGCGGCGCATATCTTCTCCATCTCTTCCAGGGTCAGCTCACGGGCCAGCACAAAGCTGTCAAAGCCCGCGTCGCGCAGAAATTTTGCTCCGTCGGTGTTGTGCACGGCGGTCTGGGTGGAGGCCACCCGGTGCAGGGCCGGGTATTTGGCGGCGAACAGCCGCAGAGCGGCCATGTCCTGCAATATAACGGCGTCGGCCCCGGCCTGGGCGATCATGTCCGCCGTGCGCTCCAATAAGGGCAGCTCCCCGTCCGTGACTAGGGTGTTCACGGTGACGTAGACCTTTACCCCGTGGGTGTGGCAATAGCGCACGGCCTCGGTCAGGGCCTCGGGGCCAAAGTTGGCGGCGTTGCGCCGGGCGTTTAACGCGCCCGTGCCCAGATATACGCTGTCCGCTCCGCAGCGGACCGCGGCCAGAAGCTGCTGCTCGCCGCCGGCGGGGGCCAATATCTCCGGCTTCATACGCACGCCTCCTTCGTGTTTTTTCCCGATTTTACTTCCCTTTTTCGTCTATGTCAATTATAATAAGAGGCCGAGAGGGGGGAGGCTGCGTGCATATCCCGTCTGCGCCCACGGCGGCGCTGGATATTCTATCCTTTGACGAGGCCTTTGCCCGGTCCGGCCTGTCCGGGGGGTACGACCCGGACAAGTGGCTGTACGTGCCGGACTTTTACACCGAATACCGGTACATATTGGGCACGCGGGGCGAAAAGCCCCTGGTGTGCATCGGCGTGAACCCGTCCACGGCCGAGCCGGACAATTTGGACAACACTCTCAAAAGCGTCCAGCGTATCGCGGCTTATAACGGGTACGACAGCTTCGTCATGTTCAACGTGTACGCCCAGCGGGCCACACGCCCGGAGGACATGGACCGGACCAGGAATGAGCTGCTGCACCGGGAGAATATGGCCGCGTTCGACTATGTGCTGGCCCACGCGGGACAGGCCCCGGCGGTCTGGGCCGCCTGGGGGAGCGTCATTGAAATGCGGAGCTATCTCAAGCGGTGCGTGCTGGACATGATCGACGTGGGCCGCCGGTACGGCGCGGTGTGGTACACCGCCGGGGCAAGAAGCAAAAAAGGCCACCCCCACCATCCCCTGTATCTCAGAAAAGACAGCGCCCTGGACAGCTTCGACGCGGCGGCGTACTGCGAGATCTGTTTATAAATCGGAAAGGAGTTTGATACATAATGGCCGACTTATTTGATTATTTGACCTGGCGGGGGGACCTGACCCTGGACCAGTCGCCTTTTGACCCGGTGGACGGGATGATACTGGCCCGGTTTTCCTACGTGCCTTTCGAGTACTTCGCCAAGCCCCTGCCGGAGGGGTTCGTGCCCATCAAGTCCCTGGCGGAGCCGGCCCTGGCGGACGAGGCGCTGCGCACAGAGCAGCGCTGGCGGCTGCGGGACGAGGAGCTCTTGCCGGCCCTGGCCAGGTCCCGCCGGTTCGGGGACCTGGAAATGGGCATGCAGGAGAGCGTGCTGGACGATGTGATACAGACCCAGTTTTCCGCCATCACCGTACGCCTTGGCCCGGACCTGACGGCCATCGTGTTCCGCGGCACGGACAACACGGTGGTGGGTTGGAAGGAGGACCTGGACATGTCCTACCGCTGCCCCATACCGGGACAGAAGAGCGCCGTGGAATACTTGCAGCGCATGGCGGCAAAGGTCCCCGGAAGGCTTATTTTGTGCGGCCATTCAAAGGGCGGCAACCTGGCGCTCTACGCCGGGGCGTTCTGCGGCGCCGGCGTGCAGGCCCGTATCGACGCAGTGTATAACTACGACGGCCCCGGCTTTTTCGACGACGTGCTGCAGACCGACGGGTACAAGGCCATCGTGACCAGGATACACACCTTCGTGCCGCAGTTTTCCGTGGTGGGCATGCTGCTGGACCACCCGGAGGGTCACACGGTGGTGCACAGCACCGAGTCCGGCCTGGGCCAGCACGACGTGTACTCCTGGGAGGTGCTGGGGCCGGGATTCGTGTGCCTGGAAACGGTGACCGGCGGCAGCGAATTTCTGGCCGGTACGGTCCGGGAGTGGACGCGGGACATGACGCCGGAGCAGTTCGAGCAGTTTGTGGACGTGATCTATACCCTGCTGACGGACACCAATTTCCGCACCATGCACGAGATGAAGGAGAACTGGTTCGACACGGCCAAAAGCTTCGTCCGCTCCGTGTCGGACATGGACGAGACGACCCGCGGCGCGGCGTTGGAGGCCATCAAGACCCTGGCCCGCAGCGCCGGGAAAGAGGCCCGGGAGACCCTGGCGGGGGTGTGACGGTTTTTTGTGCAAAACAGGAAAATAACTGTTGCAACTTTCACAAAGTCCGTGTATTATTAGTAAGGTTATAATACCATATTTTGTGTTTTACTCGCAGTAGTTCTGAGCCGGAGAGGTTTGGAGGTGTATCGTATATGTCATTGCAGGCGCTGGATACCATAGCCCTGGCCGAGGAAAAGGCCCGTCAGATCCGTGCCGCCGCCCAGGCGGAGGCACGCCGCAGCGTGCAGGAGGCCGAGGACGCGGTGAAGTCCATGGCCGCCGCGGCTGACGACAAGGCCGCCGCCGAGGTCAAGGACCTGATCCGCAAGGCCGACGAGAAGGCCAAGGAGGACGCGGGCGTGCTGGCGTCCAACACCCGCAACCGGCAGGCGGCCATGAAGGCCCGTGCCGAGCGGAAGATGGACGCGGTCGTGGACAAGATCGTGGAAAGGATCGTGAACGGCTGATGGCCATTGTCAAGATGAAAAAGCTGCGCCTCATCGCCGTGCGCTCTCAGCGGGACGCGCTCATGGGGCAGCTTCTGCGTCTGGGCTGCGTGGAGGTCCACGAGCCGGAGGGCATGCTCTCCGATCCGGAGGCTGCGGCGCTTTTGAAGCCGGAGCGGGCGGGGCTGACCGAGGCCCGAAATCAGGAGGCGGAGCTTTCCGCCGCCCTGAAGGTCCTGAACCGGTATGCCCCGGCCAAGAAAAAGCTCCTGGCCGCGAGGCCCCTTGTGGAGCGCTCGGCGTTTTTGGACGACGAGGCGCTGGAAAAGGACCTGGCCCTGGCCCGGCAGGTGAACGGCTGGGAGGCCGAGCTGCGCAAGGCGGCGGCCGATGAAGTGCGCGTGCGGGACGAGATCGAATCCCTGCGGCCCTGGGAGGCGCTGGACATGCCCCTGCAGACCGCCGGGACGAAGACCTGCGCCCTGGCCCTTGCCAACGTACCCGCCGAGGTGGACATGGAGTCCGTGGCGGACGCGGCCGAGAGCGTGACCGAGGAAGTGCAGATCGTGCTGGTGAGCTCCGACGAGCAGCAGAAAAACTTCCTGGTGATAGCCATGAAGGACCAGCTCGCCCCGGTGCTGGACGCCCTGCGGAACGTGGGGGCCACGCCTGTGAGCTTCCCCGGCCTCACCGGTACGGCCACGGCCAACATCGACGAGCGCAAGCGGGAGTTGGAAAAGCTGTCCGTACGCCAGCGGGAGCTGGCCGAGCGCATAGCGCAGGAGAAGGATAAGGCCGCAAACCTGCAGCTGAGCGCCGATAGGATGGCCACGAAAGCCGCTCAGGCGGAGGCCGCCGAGCGCCTTCGGGGCACGGACAGCATCGTGGCCCTGGAGGGCTGGTGCCCCGCCCCGGCGGAGCAGGAGCTCACCGAGTGCTTCAAGGGCTTTGACTGCGCCTGGGAATTCACCGACCCCGCGCCGGAGGAATACCCCGACGTGCCGGTGAAGCTGAAAAACAACCCCATCGTCCGGCCCATGAACATGGTCACGGAGATGTACTCTCTGCCGGCGTACACCGGCGTGGACCCGAACCCGCTGATGTTCCCGTTCTTCATCCTGTTCTACGGCATGATGATGGCGGACATGGGCTACGGGCTGTTGATGCT
>CANQKA010000057.1 GCA_947624395.1 uncultured Oscillospiraceae bacterium | reverse complement strand
CTGGTGGGCCAGATCGGCGGGCATACGGCGGTGATGAACAACGGCCAGATCGTGGCCTCCGTGGCGGCGGGCGTGTACCAGGCGGTGGCGGCGGCGGCAAGCCAGGTGGGCGGCTGGTTCCGGTCCATGAGCGCGGAGCTTGCCAATATCCCGCCGGCCATAAAAATGCTGGCGGCTATGCCGGCGCAGACGCCGCTGCCGGTGATGGCCAGCGGGACGGTGCTGCCGCCCCGGGCGGCGTATGCCGCGGACGAGGCGTCGGAGCTGAAGGCGGCGGTCCGGGAGCTGCGGGACGCGCTGCTTGGCGGCGCGGTCGGGCAGGACACGCCGGTGGTGGTCAACGTGGCGCTGGACGGCCAGGTGGACGGGCGGAACCTGTTCCGGGCCGTGCAGACCCAGGCGAGGATAGAGAAAAGGACGACGGGACGGGACCCGTTCGGGGGGTGAAGGCGGCGTAAGCCGCACATTATTGACGGCCCCCTTGTGAAAGGGGGCTGTCAGCGCCCTTGGCGCTGACTGGGGGATTGGCGTACATCTAACAGCAATCCCCCCGAGCCGCCTTACGGCGGCCCACCCCCCTTTGACAAGGGGGGCTTTCGATAAGGAGATGGTCATATGCAGGATTATATCAAGATGAACGGTGAGGTCGTGCCGCAGCCGGACGAGGGGCTGGGGTACGACTTTGAGACCACATATACCCAGGATACGACCCGGGCCATGAGCGGGACGCTGTACGCCGGGGCGATGTTCACGGTGGAGTCGCTGGCGTATAAAGTTTCTTATATCCCGGCGGCGGAGGCGTCCAAGGTGCTGCGCATCGTGGACAGCGGGAAGCCCTTCACGCTGCACTACTTCTCCCTGCACTACGGCAAGTGGCGGGATGGGAAATTCTACGTCGGCAAGGGGTCCCTGTCCATCGGGCGGCTCAATGAAGCGGACGAGACCGTGGACGAGCTCAGCTTCAACATGATAGGGGTCGATCCCATATGAAGGAGTACAAGGTCATCGTCGCGGGCGTGGAGTACGGCATGGACGCGATAAAAAGCGGGGAGATCGAGCAGGAGCTTTTTGCAAGTCCGGGGGTGGGGAACACCTGCCGGGCGGTGCTGACGCTTTCGTTCTGGCCCAGGGAGGCGCCGCCCAGAAATGCCGAGATACGGGCATACGTGCGCGAGGACGGCGGCGCGTGGGAGCAGCTGGGCCTGTTCTGGATAGACCAGCGCAGCGACGTGAATGGGCGGCTGGACGTGGTGGCCTATGACGCCATGGGCAAGGCCGAGGCGCTCTGGCAGCCGGGGGAGGCTCTCAGCTTCCCGGCAAGCATGGAGGCGGCGGCACGGGCCATTGCGGCGGACATAGGGACGGAACTGGACCAGCGGTGTGTTTTCGAGCCGGGGTACACCGTGGACGCGCCGCCCCTGGGGGCCTATACCATGCGGGAGGCGCTGGGGTTCATCGCGGCGGCCCACGGGGGCAACTGGATAGTGACAGCGGCGGGGAAGCTGCTGTTGACGCCGCTGTTCGCGTCCATGCCGCCGGAGACCCACTTCCTCGTGGAGGAAGACGGCGGCGCCATACTGTTCGGAGATGAGAGGATCGTGTTATGAACGGAAAGTATTATATCGGCGACAAGGCCGCCACGTTCAAGAGCACCGGCCGGACCCGCGGCATCGACGGCGTGGCGCTGGTGGTGGACGACGGGACGGAGTACAAGGCCGGGGACCAGCTGGGGTATGTGCTGGTGCTGGAATGCCCCTATGGGACCCAGGCGATGGCCGACGCGCTGCTGGAAAAGCTGCGGGGCAAGAGCTATGAGGGGTTCGAGACCACCGGGGCGGCGCTGCCCACGGGTGCGGAGCTTGGCGACGGGGTGACGGTAAAGGGCCTGTACGCGCCCATCGTACGCCGACGGGTGCAGTTCGTGGGCGATCTGGCGGCGGACGTGTCCGCGCCAACGGGGGGCGACACGGACCATGAGTTTGGGTTCACAGACCCAACCCAGCGGCAAATCGAGCGGGCCGCCGCCCGGTCCCGGAGCTACATCGACAAGAAGGCCGATGAGATCAAACTCGGCGTGGAAGATGAAGTCGATGGGAAGCTGGCGGAGATAACGGTCGATTTGGAAGGGGTCAGCGCCAGCGTCCGGTCCCTGTCAGGCGACGTGGGGGAAGTGCGCGGCGATCTGTCCCTGAAGGTGGGGCGGAATGAGAACGACCAGATCGTGAGCATGCTCAACGCCAGCGCCAATGAGATCAACATCAAGGGCAACCGGTTCGTGCTGGACAGCGATAATTTCAAGGTGGCCGCCGACGGGACCGCGACTATGACCGGAGCGAACATGACAAACGCCAAGATCGAATCCGCCGGGATAGATAGCAGCGTTTCCATTGCCAATGGGAGAGTGACCGCAAGCGGCGACGGAAAGACAGGCTTTTTGGACTGCTATGGCGTCCATTTCTCAGACGGTTCCCCGCAGTCTACCAGCTACACGGATTACAGTATGGATGGGCTGGTGTTCTGCGATGGAGACAACATAACGGTCGTGACCCCTGGCGGCATCACAGAAAACGGAAGGCTGCTGGAGCAAAAGTACCTGCAAAAGCCAAACGTGTATGAAGCGACAGGTCAGATTTTGAACACCGTCGATGGGGCCGGAATACAGGGATACGGACATGCGACGGTCATCGTGTATCCCTCCGCGTTGGCAGAGGTCCACTTTTCCCTGCGGATCACTAGGGCCGGAACGAGACGCGACTATTTTAACTGGGGCGTGAACCGCGACCTGCTGCGTGATCGCAATTCCAGTATACCGGCCATTTCCCCCATGTATGGCGGACGCATCTTGGTGTACAAGCCGGACGGCGCGCTGGATTTTAGCGCAAGCGGGTTCGGCGGGTTCGCAGAACCAAAGAACCAATATTGGCTGCCGGCGCGAGTGGCTGGCGCGGATGGCAGCAGTGGCGGATGGTCGGAGAATGATTTTTCATATGATACGTTCATCACCGGCACGGTGTATGGAACGGTAAACGCGTAATGAACGGAGGCGGTGAAAATGGCGGATAAACAGATAGGCGAGCTGCCGGTGGCGGAGGAGCTGGACGGCGATTCGCTGCTGGTGGTGGAGCAGCAAAACCAGGCCCATAGCATACGGGGCGAGCTGGTGGCGCGGTTTGCCCGGGAGGCGACGGTCCAGTATGTGGGCCAGGCGGAGGCCAGCGCCCAGGCGGCCAAGGTCAGTCAAGAGGCGGCGGAAAAAAGCGCGGCTGACGCGGAGAAGTCCAAGGACGCCGCGGCCGGTTCTGCGGCTGAGGCGGCCCAGAGCGCGGGCGGTGCGGCCAGGAGCGAGGAAAACGCCGGGGCCAGCGCGGCCAAGGCGGAGGGGGAGGCTGACAAGGCCCAGGCCGCGGCCACGACCGCGACAGACAAAGCTGCCGCGGCTGGCCAGTCGGCAACGGCGGCGAAGGAGAGCGAGACGGCGGCGAGAACGGCCCTTGCGGACGCGGAGAAGGCCAAGACCGCTGCCCAGAGCGCCCAGGTGGGCGCTGAGACGGCCAAAGACGCGGCGGCGGGGTCCGCGACGGCTGCGGCTGGGAGCGCCACAGAGGCCGAAAAAAGCGCCGAGACGGCCAGGCAGTACAGCGGCAACCCGCCGGTCATCGGCGCGGACGGCAACTGGCAGACCTGGGACGCCGAGGCCGGGGCGTATGCAAGCACCGGCAAACCGGCCCGTGGCGAGAAGGGTGACCGGGGCGAACAGGGCCCTCCCGGCAAGGACGGCGAGGGGTCCGGCGATATGCTGGCGGCTACATACGACACGAGCGGGAAGCAGACGGACGTGTATCAATACGCCGAGGATAAGGCTTCCGAGGCGGTGAAGAACGTGTCCGCCGGGAATGTCCATTTCACCGACGGTGAGACGTTCCAGGCCAAGCTGGACAGCGGCGCGCTGAAGGGCGACAAAGGCGACAAAGGCGAACCGGGGGCAAAGGGCGATACCGGCCCGGCCGGTCCGGCTGGCCCGGAAGGTCCCACAGGTCCCGCCGGCGCACAGGGTCCCGCCGGTCCCGCGGGTCCCCAGGGTGAGCCGGGGCCGAAAAGCGACTGCATCGACCTGGTTCTGACGGCATCGGACTGGGCGGAAAACAGGCAGACCATCGCCGATGCGAGGCTCGTGATGGCCGGGTATAACTATCTGGTGGGCGGCGCGGCCGGACGGGACAACCTGGCGGCCTTTCATGCCGCGGATATCCAGGCGGAGGACATGACCGAGGACGGGAAAATGTCGTTCACCTGCGGCAAGCCGCCGGAGAGCGCGCTGACCGTGCGGGTCTATCGCATCGCGGCGAACGAGGAGGCGTGACATGGGCGGATATGTGATGAATATGGGCGGCGGGGGCGGACCCAGGCCTGAGACGCTGACCGTCAAGCAGCCGCCGGCGCGGACCACGTATCTTGTCGGGGATACGTTTGACCCGACGGGCATGGCGATAGAGGCCCGTTACGACGACGGGACGGTCCTGACGCTGGCGGGCGGCTATTCCATAGAGCCCTCCGGCCAGCTGCAGCAGAGCGATACGCAGGTGACGGTGTCCCTCACGATGGGCGGAAAAACGGTCACGACTACGGTGGAGATCGCCGTTTTGCACGTGGGCGAGACGCTGGACGCCACAAGCTGGGCGGATATCAAGAAGGCCTCCGATGCGAGGTTCGCGGCCAACCTGTGGAAGACGGGGGATAAAAAGACGGTCACGCTCAACGGCTCGGTGTGGACCACGCGCTTTTCCAACCTGGCGGTCGATGTCTTTATCCTGGGCATAGACCACAACGCCGCGCTGGAGGGGTCCGGTGTCCATTTTGCCGTCGGCCGCATAGGCGATGCGCTGGTGGGGCTGGCGGACAGCTATTGCGGGATGATGACCACCAACACCGGGGCCTTTACAATGAACACCAGCAACGCCAATGCGGGCGGCTGGAGCAAATCTCATATGCGGGTCGATCTCCTGGGTGCGGATGGCCCTAACACAAGACCCAAGACCAATACGCTTCTGGGGGTGTTCCCCAGCGACCTGCGGACCGTGATGAAGCGCGTCAACAAGTATACGGACAACACCGGCGGCGGGTCCCCATCGGAGGGAAACGTCACGCGTACCCAGGACTATCTGTTCCTTCTGTCGGAGTATGAGATACAAAATGCGTGTACCTACGCAAATCCGGCTGAGCAGGAAAAGCAGGCCTGTTACGCGTATTTTGCGGAGGGCGGAGCAAAGGTCATCCATAGGCATAGCGCCCCAACCGTGGCCGCGGTCGGGTGGTGCCGGTCCCCTCGCGCCGACAACAGTCAGTACTTCTGCACCGTGTCCGCCAGCGGGGGCGCCGGCTCCGGTCAGGCGTCCTATTCCTATGCGCTGCTGATCGGCTTTGTGGTGTGAGGAGGGCTTGCCCATGCGATACGTCGTACACAGACGGTTCAGAGAAACGGCCCTGTGCGGGTATGTGAACGTGCCGGCGGGAACTGTGGCGGAGAAGCGCGGCGACATGCTCTTCTGCGGCGGCAGGGCGATGTGTCTGGCCGACAGCGAGAACGGCCACCGGTACTTTGCCCGGGATGACGACGGCAACGGCCTGCGGCGGGGCCGGCTGACCCGGGCCATCATGGACGCGCTCGCCAAGCCCGGGGCCATGCGCCAAAAGCGCTGGGACAAGATCTGGGCGGACCCGCTGTGTTGGCCGTTCAAGCGGGCGGACTGGGAAGATCGCTGGCTTTGGAACGACGAGTTCTTCCGGGCGGACATCGGTACGCTGCAGCATATCGCGGCGCTGGTGGGCGCGAAGGGGGGACAATCCCCCAGTCACCGCCAAAGGCGGCGACAGCCCCCTCAATCGGGGTCCCCAAAAGGCACGCTTGCCTTTTGGGGAGAGGAGGCGCCGCGGGCTATTCGGGGTTTGCCGCTTGCGGCGAATCCCGACCTAGCCCAGCGAGCGGCGACGACAAGGGGGCCGTCCATATTGTGCGCCTGCGGCGCGATTTAAATATCTCTCCCCCAGTCAGCGCGGAGCGCTGACAGCCCCCTCGTCAGAGGGGGCCTTTGAATAAGGAAAAATCCTTTAAAAAGCCTCCCTCTGACGAGGGAGGTGGCGCGGCTACGCCGCGTCGGAGGGAGAGACGTTTCCACACACGAGCGAATGAAAGGATGTGGTGAGCATGAGCGACGCGGTGGTGTCCGCGCTGATAACGGGCGGGCTGGCGCTGGTCGGGGTGGTCCTGACCGTGCGGGCCAGCAACAATGCGCTGCAAAGAAAGATCGAGATATCCCAGGCGGTCACCGATACCAAGCTGGAAGAGCTGACAAGGGAAGTGCGGATACACAACAACTTCGCCCAGCGGGTCCCGGTGCTGGAGGAAAAGGTGGCCGTGGCCAATCACCGTATAAAGGACCTGGAAAACCGGGTCGAAAAATAATTTTTTGGAGGTACATATCATGAAAAGCAATTTCAAAGCGTGGCTGAAGGCGGCGGGCATTCGGGCCGTCAAGACCTTCGCGCAGACGGCGGTGGCCCTGATCGGCACAGAGCTGGTGGGGTTCACGGAGCTGGACTGGCTGCACATCGTGAGCGTTGCGGGCGTGGCGGCGGTGCTGAGTCTGCTCACCAGCGTGGCCGGTCTGCCCGAGGTGGAGGGCGGCAATGGGTAAGTGCACGGCGGCCCAGGCGATCGCGGCGGCGGAGTATTACGTCGGGTACTGCGAGAAGGCGTCCAGCGCCTATTCCACCAGCCGGGACAAGAGCGTCTTCGAGCTGAACAAGGGGGCCAATAACTGGACCTATGCGGGGCATATCTGCGGCATCAACGGGCCCGGCGGGCCATGGTGCGCGATGCAGGTATCGCTGGCCGTGTATGAGGCTTGCGGCAACGACAAGGCCCTGGCCAAAGAAGTGCTTTGGGGCGTGTGGCCATATGCGGCGTGCAACCAGCTTTACGACGCGGCCCCGGCGGGCAGCAAGGGCCGTCGCGGGGCTTGGACGCCGGAGGCGGGGGACATCATCATCTTCACCGACGACGGCGTTAAACGGACCCACACGGCCATTTTGTACGCGGTGGACAGCACCTATGTGTACACCATCGAGGGCAACAGCTCCAACATGTGCAAAAAGCGGTCCTATCCGCTGACCAGCACATACATCTGGGGCTATGTGCGGCCCAATTACGCCGCGTCCGGCGACCAGCCGGTCCAGCCGGTGGCGCCGATCGAGCCTTACGGCAAGGTGGTGTTTGCCGACATCGGATTGCATGAGCTCAGCAAGGGCTGCGCCGGCCCGGAGGTCAAGACCATCCAGCGGGTCATCTTTGCCCGTGGCATCAACCACGAGGCCGTGGACGGTGAGTTCGGGCCCGTGACCAAGGCCGGGGTCCAGGCGCTGCAGAAGCAGCTGGGACTGGCACAGGATGGCGTGGTCGGGAAGGACACCTGGAAGGCCGTGTTGACGGGGTTGGAGTGAGAGACGACAATCCCCCAGTCAGCGCCCAAAGGGCGCTGACAGCCCCCTTTACACAAAGGGGCCTTCGATAATGTGCGCCTGCGGCGCGATTGAATTATTTTCTCCCCCAGTCAGCGAGGTTGACTGGGGGAGAAAAAACGCGCCCAGGCCTGACGTGCAGGTATGGGCGCGGGTTTCGGTGGAGGTCACTTCTTTTTGGCCCAGGCGGACCACTTGTCCACCAGGGAGTTGACCTGGCCGGTGAATTTGCCGATCTCCTTGTTGGGTATCTCCCGGCAGCCGTAGGCAAGCTCCGTCAGGCGCTTGCACGCGGCGATCAAGCCGTCGAACACGGAGGCGTTGCGGGCCTGTTTGGCGGTCTTCTTCACCACGGGCACGCCGGCGGGCGTCTCCAGGAACTGGCCGGAGGCCAGGTCGAACACCGTGCCGGAATAGGGGGCGAAGGTGGTAAAGCCGTACTCATCCCGCAGGCACTCGGCGTAGGATTGGCACACCGCGTCTTCCCCGTGGTTGACGAAGACCATATCCGGCTTTTTTTCAAAGGCGGTTATCCACTTGATGAGGCCGTCCTTGTCGGCGTGGCCGCTCTTGCCGGGGAAGAAGCAGATCTCGGCGTTCACCGCCACTTCCTCGCCGAAGAGATCGATTTTATTGGCGCCGTCCAAAATGGCCCGGCCGGTGGTGCCCGCCGCCTGGTAGCCCACGAACAGCACCGTACACTCTTTGCGCCACAGGTTGTGCTTTAAGTGGTGGCGGATACGGCCCGCCTCGCACATGCCGCTGGCGGAGATGATGACCTTGGGCTCCTTGTCAAAGTTGATGGCCTTGGATTCCTCGCTGGACACGGACACGTTCAGGCCCGGAAATACCAGCGGGTTCACCCCCTGGTCCAGCAGAGCGGTGGTCTCCGGGTCGAAGTAGATGCGGTCGCACTGGAGGAAGATGCCGGTGGCCTCGTTGGCAAGAGGACTGTCCACATACACGGGAAAGTCCCCGTGGCCGGTGACAAGGTTTTGCAGCTTGATCTCCCGGATGAAGTACAGCATCTCCTGCGTCCGGCCCACCGCAAAGGAGGGTATCACCAGGTTGCCGCCCCGGTCCAGGGTGCGCTGTATCACGTCCGCCAGGAACTTGACGTTGTTGGTGTCCACCTTCTGGTGGTACCGGTCGCCGTAGGTGGACTCGGTGACCACATAGTCCGCCTCTTTTAAGTACTGGGGGTCGTTGATGATGGGCTGGTTCGTGTTGCCGATGTCCCCGCTGAACACCAGCTTTTTCTCCACGCCGTTTTCCGTAAGCCAGATCTCGATGCTGGCCGAGCCCATCAGGTGGCCGGCGTCCGTGAAGCGGACGATCACGTTCTCCGCGATGTGTATTTGTTCGCCGTAATCGCAGGGGCGCAGGTGGGCGATGGCGGCCTCGGCGTCGTCCATGGTGTACACCGGCTCCACCGGTTCGCCGCCGGAGCGCTTGGCCTTGCGGCTTTTCCACTCCGCGTCGGATTCCTGGATGTGCGCGCAGTCGCGCAGCATGATCTCGCACAGGTGGCAGGTGGCCCGGGTGGCGTATATGGGGCCGGAATAGCCCCGCTTGTACAAAAGGGGCAGGTTGCCGGAGTGGTCGATGTGGGCGTGGGTCAGAAGGACAAAGTCGAGCCGGTTGGCCTCCACGGGGATGTCCTGGTTGACGAACACGTCCGCGCCCTGCTCCATGCCGCAGTCCACAAGCCCGTAAACGCCGCCGATCTCGATCAGCGAACAGCTTCCCGTCACCTCATGGGCCGCGCCCAAAAATGTCAGCTTCATTGGTTCCTCCTTCCATCCGGCGCGGCCGACGCCGCGCATTGTGTCCGCACGGTTCCTGTTGATTTAAGTATAGGACATTTTTCCGGAAAATCAAGCGCTTTCTTTCCCGCCGCCCGGTATGGCGCCGCTTGTAAATAGGCGGACAAACCGTTATAATAAAGCAATACGTACAACGCAAGGGGGAGCTCGAGGGGGACGGGAGTCCCGCCTCGAATGGGATCTGACGCCCCGCGCTTGCGCGGCGAGCGGAGCGAGGACTTTTGCGCCGCCTGCGGCGCGAAAGTACCGGCGTCATTAGAAAGGAGAGACTATGGAATACCGGGTGGAGCACGACTCGCTGGGCGAGGTGCGGGTACCGGCGGACCGGTACTGGGGCGCGCAGACCCAGCGCAGCCACGAGAATTTCCCCATCGGCGTGGGGCTGGAGACCATGCCCGCCGAGATCGTACATGCATTCGGCATTTTGAAAAAGGCGGCGGCCAGGGCCAATCACGCGCTGCTGCCGGAGAAGATGACGGCGGAGAAGCTGGCGGCCATCGAAAAGGCGGCGGACGAGGTCATTGACGGGAGCTTAGCGGACCACTTTCCGCTGGTGGTGTGGCAGACCGGCTCCGGCACCCAGTCCAACATGAACGCCAACGAGGTCATCACCAACCGGGCCAATGAGCTGGCCGGTGCGGCGCTGTGCCACCCCAACGACGACGTGAACATGAGCCAGTCGTCCAACGACACGTTCCCCA
This sequence comes from uncultured Oscillospiraceae bacterium, assembly GCA_947624395.1. Classification (GTDB taxonomy): domain Bacteria; phylum Bacillota; class Clostridia; order Oscillospirales; family Oscillospiraceae; genus CAJOIG01. The sequence goes on along the minus strand of CANQKA010000057.1, from coordinate 3,072 downwards.
CCGCCATGCACATCGCGGCGGTGCTGGCCCTGGAAGACCAGCTTTTGCCGGCCCTGACGGGGCTCGTGCAGACGTTTTTGAAGCTGGAGGCGGAAAACGCCGGCGTGGTCAAGAGCGGTCGGACCCACTTGCAGGACGCGGTGCCCATCGCCTTTTCTCAGGAGATCGGCGGCTGGCGCAGCTCTTTGGAGCGGGATATGGAGCTCATAGGCGCGTCCTGCGGGCCGCTGAAGGAGCTGGCTCTGGGAGGCACCGCCGTGGGCACGGGATTGAACGCCCCGGAGGGGTTCGCGGAAAAGGCGGCGGAGGAGATATCCAAGCTCACGGGCAAGACATTCGTCACCGCGCCCAACAAGTTCCACGCCCTCACGTCCAGGGACGAGCTGGTGTTCGCCCATGGGGCCGTGAAGGCGGCGGCGGCCGACATGATGAAGATCGCCAACGACGTGCGCTGGCTGGCCTCCGGGCCAAGGTGCGGCCTGGGGGAGATCGTGATACCCGCCAACGAGCCGGGCAGCTCTATCATGCCGGGGAAGGTCAATCCCACCCAGTGCGAGCAGGTCACCATGGTGGCGGCGCAGGTCATGGGCAACGACGCGGCCATCGGCTTTGCCGCGAGCCAGGGGAATTTCGAGCTGAACGTGTTCATGCCGGTGATGGCCTATGATTTTTTGCAGTCCGTGCGGCTGCTGGCTCAATCTGTGGCGTCGTTCGACCGGCGGTGCGCGGCGGGCATCCGGGCCGACCGGGAAAAGATGCGGCGCAATTTGGAAAGCTCCCTCATGCTGGTCACGTGCCTGAACCCCTATATCGGCTACGAAAACGCGGCCAAGACCGCAAAGCTGGCCCATGAGGAAAATATCAGCCTCCGGGACGCGTGCGTGCGCCTGGGCTTTCTCACGCCGGAGCAGTTCGACGAGATCTTCCGGCCGGAGGAAATGGTCTAGCTGACCCGCGTCACAAAAAATCCATAATTTATTTACAGATTTCTGTGGAATTGTGGCCGGGAACGGGCTAAATTATAGGCATCAAGCAGCAAGCAAGGAGGCCGCAAACATGAACGAGTATAACAACAACAATAATAACAATAACGCCGCCGGCGGCGTGGGCACAGAGAACCAGAGCCCCTATTACACCGCCCCCGGCCCCGACAGCCAGTACGGCTCTTACGCGCCCCAGCAGCCGGCCCAGCCCAAGCAGAAAAAGGGCGTCAGCGCCGGGGCGGTGGTGGCCATATGCCTGGTGTGCGCCATTCTGGCGGCAATCGCCGGCGTGGGCGTGACGTATCTGCTCCTGCGGGATAAGCCCGCCGACGTACCCCCCGCCGCGGAGACCACCGTGGCGCCCGCCGAGGCCACGGACGAGCCGGAGATCACCGACGCGCCCGCCGACGTTACGGCCGAGCCGGAGCAGCAGACCGGGGCGATGACGAGCATCGACGGGAACGTTGTCCAGGGCATCTATGAGCTGGCGAAAAAGCAGGTGGTCGGCATCACCAGCGAGATCACCTACACCAACTTCTTCGGCCAGATCAGCGCCGCCAGCGTGTCCGGCACGGGCTTCATCATCAGCGACGACGGCTATATCATCACCAACAACCACGTGATCGAGAACGCACGCCAGGGCGGTTATGACGTGTCCGTGCTGACCTACGACGGCACCGAGTACACCGCCGAGATCGTGGGCTATGACGAGGCAAATGATATCGCCGTGCTGAAGATCGACGCCACCGGCCTGACCCCCGTGACCATGGGCAGCGCGGACGACATCGTGGTGGGCAACGCGGTCTACCCCGTGGGCAATCCTCTGGGCGAGCTGAACTTCACCATGACCAGCGGCATCATCTCCGCCACCGACCGGACCATCACCACCGACACCGACAGCGTGCCCATCAATATGTTCCAGATCGACGCGGCCGTAAACGCCGGCAACTCCGGCGGGCCCGTGTATGACACGGACGGCGAGGTCATCGGCGTGGTGACCGCCAAGACAAGCGCCACCGGCGTGGAGGGCCTGGGCTTCGCCATCCCCATCGAGGACGCCAGCCACATCGCCGACCAGCTCATTGAGTACGGCTACGTGGTGGACCGGGCCACCATGGGCGTCAGCGCCTATACGGTGCCCGAGTCCGTGGCGGATAGATACGGCATGGTGCCCGGGGCCTACGTGACCAACGTGGTGGAGAACAGCCCCGCCGCCGAGGCCGGTATCCAGGAGCGAGACATCATCACCGCCGTGGACGACAAGACCGTGGCCGGGTCCACGGAGCTGACCGCCATCGTGCGGGGTTATTCCGTGGGCGACACCGCCCAGATCACACTCTGGCGCAACGGCGAGACCATGACCGTGCCTGTGACCTTTGGCGAGAGCCAGAAGCCTGTGGAGGCCACCCCCAGCCCGGAGCCTCAGCAGAACCAGCCGGGTCAGTATTACGGCGACATGGACGACTTCTTCCGCCAGTTCTTCGGGTTCGGATTTTAAAAAATGACAGTATGCGCAAGCCCCCTGTCCGCTATGTGCGGACAGGGGGCTTTTTTGCGTGGAGAAAGCGGTTTTCTCTCCTTCCGACGCGGCGAAGCCGCGCCACCTCCCTCGTCAGAGGGAGGCTTTTTTTAATGAATTTTCCATTTAAAAAGGCCCCCTCTGACGAGGGGGCTGTCAGCGCCTTTTCGGGGCCCCCAAAAGGCACGCTTGCCTTTTGGGGAGAGGAGGAGCCGCTGGCTATCCGGGATTTGCCGCTTGCGGCGAATCCCGGCCTAGCCATGCGTGCTCCGACGAGACTGGGGGAGAGACAGTTCCCTGATTTTTCGGGTCCCGTCATTTTCTTCTTGCGTTACACCGAACAATGCGTTACAATAAAGCCACGAGGTAAACAAAAGGCGGGACGTGAGGCGGTTCCAGCACCCCACGCCCCTATGCAGGAGTCGCACCTCCCACACAGCAGAATTACTGCGCCGGACCCATTATACCCGTAACGATGTCTTTTTACAAGGCGGTTTGCGGCTCGTGATGGGGCAGTGCTGTCGTTCCACGGTGTAGGGAAGTTTCCCTGCGCCGTCTTTTGTTTATCCC
>CANQKA010000056.1 GCA_947624395.1 uncultured Oscillospiraceae bacterium | reverse complement strand
TTTGCATTGTTTAATTTACAAGGTACACCGTGCGCCCTGCGGGGCTCTCCCGCGAGGCGCTTTGCTAGTGTAACACCGCCCAAGCCCTGTTGTCAACACTTTTTTTCGCATTTTTTGAAAAATTTTTCATGAAATTCTTACCAGTGGGAAAACTATCTGTATGTTGAAGAAAAAACAAAACTATCCACAAGATGTAGACTACCATCCGGCGCCCGACCCGGCCTATCCGTTGCCCATAAGCCCTGCAAACACGGAAAAACTGTTCGACGGCTGCCAGGACTTTGAAAACCGGCGCGTCCACGCCGGGGGGACAGGGGCGGAGGTATACGTCTGCTGGCTGGACGGCGTGGTGTCCGGTTCGGACACGGCGGACCAGGTCCTCCGCCCGCTGACGGACCCGGCCCGGTTTGCCGGGGCGAACACCCCGGAGCAGGTCATCAACATCTTATCTGCCGGCGGCGTATACGGCCCCTCCATGAAGCGCGTGGACGCCATGGACGAGCTGATCGACGCCATCGCCTACGGCCACTGCGCTCTGGTCTTTGACGGCACGGCTTTTGTCTTTCAGGTCAAGACGGACCAGCACCGCTCCGTCCAGGAGCCCACAGTGGAAAAGACCATCAAGGGCGGCAAGGACGCCTTCGTGGAGGTCCTGCGGGTGAACACGGGCCTGGTCCGCTCCAGGCTGCACACGCCAAAGCTGAAGCTGGCGCAAGTGACCATAGGCCGCAAGAGCCGCTCCCTGGCGGCGGTGCTATGGCTGGACGGGGTAGCGGACCCGGACCTGCCCCGGCAAATGCTCCGGCGGCTAAAGGCCATGGACACGGACGGGGTGATACTGCCCGACACGCTGGAAAGCGCCGTCGTGGACCGCCCCCGCTCGCCCTTTCCCCAGCTCATCCACACGGAGCGGCCCGACAAATTCGCCCAGCTTCTTCTGGAAGGCCGGGTGGGCCTCATTGTAGAGGGCATACCGGTGGGCTTTGCCGCTCCGGCCTTTTTCGGGGAATTTATGAAGACCACCGAGGACGCTTCCCAGCACTTCTGGGCCGCCTCGTTCATCCGGCTGCTGCGCTGGGCCAGCGTGGTCCTGACGCTGCTGCTGCCGGCCTTTTACGTGGCCGTGGCCACCTACCATCCGGAGATGCTGCCCACCAAGCTGCTTTTATCCGTCATCGAATCCAAGCAGTCCGTGCCCTTTTCCACGTCGGTGGAAATACTTGGTCTGCTGCTGGCCTTTGAGCTTTTGCAGGAGGCGGGGCTGCGTCTGCCCAACCCGGTGGGCCAGACGGTGAGCATCATCGGCGCGCTGATCGTGGGCCAGTCGGCGGTGGAGGCAAAAGTGGTCAGCCCCATCGCCGTGATCGTGGTGGCCCTGGCGGGCATCGCGGGGTACACCATGCCCAGCCAGGACATGGGCACGGCCCTGCGCATCAGCCGTTTTGCCCTGGTGCTGGCCTCCACGGCCTTTGGCATGTACGGCATCATCATGGGCTCGGTGTTCCTTCTGTGGCATCTGTGCTCTCTTGAGAGCTTTGGCAGGGCCTACATGACGCCCCTGACCGGCGGCCGGGGCGGGGACACCGGCGGCGTCTTCACCCGCCGCCCGCCCTGGCGGGATAAGTACCGGGACCCCATCATCAACGGCGGCGATGTCAGGAGGCGCAAATAACATGCGGCGCTTTACACTATTATTATATGTATTGCCCCTGGCGCTGGTCCTATCCGGCTGCGGCTTATCCCTGGCCTCGGACCGGCACGACGTGGAGCGGCTCATGCTCATCCAGACCATGGGCATCGACCGGCTGGACGACCGCCTGCACGTGAGCGTGTCCACCGGTCTGGGCCCGGAAGAGGACCCGGCCCTGGTCATGACCGCCTCCGCTTACGGCATCGAGGACGCCATCGCCCGCCTGCAAAACTACTCCCCGGAGAACCAGCTCTTTTACGCCCACATCCAGTATCTTCTCCTGGGCGAACAGGCGGCCCGGCAGGACCTCTCCCGGGTCATCGAGTGGGTGGACCGGAGCCCCACCGTGCGCACGGACACCCCTCTGGTCATCGTCCGGGGCACGGCAAAGGACGCGGTGACAGGCGCTTCGGAGCAGGCCACGGACATCACCCAGCGGCTGGCCTCTCTGGACCGGCAGGCCCGCTCCGTTGGCTGGTCGGTCCACACCCTGCGGGAGGCGGCCGCGGCCATCTCCGAGGGCGACGGCGCTCTGTGTCTGGCGATTGAGACCGCCCCCATGGACCAGACCATCTTCACCGACGACATGCGCTCGGACGCCATCATCCCCATGGGCTACGCCGTTTTAGGCCCGGACGGCCTTGCGGACTTTCTCACGCCGGAGGCGTCTTTCGGCGCGGAGCTTCTCACCGGCGACCCCACGGGCCTTTTGATCACCGTGGACGGCTGCGCCATGGAGGTGCTGGAAGGCTCCGCCGAAGTAAAAGGCGCCTACGGCCCGGACGGCGCGCCGACCGGCGTTTCCGTCCGCTGCGCCCTGCGGGTGGGGGTGCTGGAAAAGGACGGCGACCCCACGCCGGAAGAGCTGGACGCGTCCCTGTCCAAGACCGTGGCCCAGTGGGTCACCGACGCACTGGAGTCCGCCCGGACCACCCGCTGTGACTTTCTGGGCCTGAAAAAGGCCCTGCTGACCACCGACCACGCCCTGGCCCGCTGGGGCAACGACTGGAACGACATTTTCCCGACCCTGCCCGTCGATATAGCCGTGGACGGCGTCGTGGACAGAAGCTATGATTTGCCGGAATAGAGGCTTTATAATGGACGAGCTTATCACAAGAAAACAGTTCGCGGCGGCCATATTCGTCTCGCTTTTGTCGCCGCTTTTGCGGCTGCTGCCCCAGACGGCGGTGGAGCTGGCCGGCCGGGGCGCGTGGCTGAGCGTGGTCCCGGCGGCGCTGCCCCTGCTGGTCTTGGGGGCCATCCTTTCCAGCTTCCGGACCTGCATGCGCCCCGGCGAGGGCCTGGGCGGGCTATTACTGCGCTGGCTTGGCCCGGTCATGGGCCGCGTCGTATTGGTCCTGTACGCGGCCTGGTTCCTCTTTTACGGCGGCTTCATCCTGCGCAGCGGCGCGGACCGGCTGGCGGCCACCATCTACCCCGGCAGCGGCCCCACGGCCTTCATCGTGGTGACGGTGGCCCTGTGTCTGCTGGTGGCCCTGGGGGACCTGCGGGCGGCGGCCCGGACCGCCGTGCTCATGCGCGCCGTGCTGGTGGGAGCGCTGGCGGCGGTGCTGGCCCTGTCCATACCCAACATGGACCTCCAACGGCTTCTGCCCATCGGCTGGCGGGACGCAGGCCAGATCGCTCTTGGCGCACTGCCCCTGGCGTCGGTAGGGGCGGTGGCCGGCGGCTTTGCCTTCCTGTCCGGCTATGTGCGCCCCGCGCAAAACCCCCGGTGGCTGGTCCTGCCCATGCTGACCCTGCTCGTTCTGGGCGGCGCCATATGCGCGGCGGTGGTGAGCGTATTCGGCCCTGCCCTGACCCACACCCTGACCTACCCCTTTTTCATCATGATACGCAGCATCTCCCTGGGGGACCTGGCGCCCCGGATAGAGGCGCTGGTGATCGCCGCCTGGGTAGGGGCGGATTTTCTGCTGTGCGCGTTTTTGCTCCGCTGCGCCCACGAGGCCCTGCGGCCCGTATTTTCTCTGCCCTCGCCGGAGGGCCGGAGCATGTTCAGCCTCCGAGGTGGCCGATTTTTGCTGTGGCTGGAAGCGGCGGCGCTTCTTGCCTGCAGTCTGGCCCTGGACATGCCCCCCTGGCAGCTGCGGGCCTGGTCCGACAAGCTGGTGCCCCTCGTCAGCGACATCATGCTCTACGGCGGCTATGTGCTCCTATGGCTGGTGACCATACCCCGCCGGCGGCAAGAGCACTCTTTACAAGACCGCGAATAATTGGTATTATACAATACGTATATACCTTTTTCCGGGAGGTCTTTTTATGACACGCATCACCCGCCGTTTGCCCGCATTTATGGCGCTTTTCCTTATCTCAACGCTTCTCCTCACGTCCGGCGCGCCAGCCCTGGCCGCCGGCGAGGCCGTACCCTGGGACGAGATGGCATACGAGCACTACGACCCGGCCGACTTCAACGCCCGCCTGGCGGAGTTCACCGCCGCCGCATCGGACGGCGACGCCGACGCCGCCATAGCCCTTTACGACGCCCTTTACGCCGATTATGTTCTGGCGTACACCTATGACGCCCTGGCCTGTATCCACAACAGCCAGGACGTGAACGACGCGTATTGGGCGGACGAGCTTGTGTACTGCGACGGCCTGGTGGCGGAGCTGAACGACGCCCTCTCCGCCGCCTGTCACGACGTGCTGGACGGCCCCTGCGCCGACGAGTTTGCAGCCCACGTGGGCGAAAGCGCCGCCGGCAGCTTCCGGGACCATGAGCCCATGACCGCCCGTGAGCTTGCTCTTACCAAGCAGGAGTCGGCGCTCTTCAACCGATACTCCGCCCTCATGGACCGGATGAACGACACGGTCTACACCTACGACGGCCAGGACTGGACCCTGGCCCGGGCGGACGGCCCGGAGGGGGCCGGCCTGACCGATGACGCGTATTACGACATCCTCTACGGCGTTTACGGCGTGCTGGCCCAGGACGTGGCGGACGTGTACACCGAGCTTGTCGCCATCCGCACGGAGCTGGCCCACCTGAACGGCTATGACGACTATAACCACTACGCCTATGAGACCCTCTACCGGCGGGCATACACCCCCGAGCAGGCCCAGGCCCTTTTCGACGAGGTAAAAGAGATCGCCCGGCAGGTCTACACCAGCCCGGTCCTGAACATGACCGACCGGATCGCCCCGGCCTACGACACCGCGGAGGACATGCTGGCCGCGGTGCACGAATACGCCGCCAAAGTTGACCCGGCCTTTGACGAGGCGTTTACGTACATGACGGAAAACGGCCTGTGCGACATTGCCGCGGGTCCGGGCCGTTCCTCCGGCGCTTACACCATCGCCCTGCCCGCCTACAACGGCATGTTCATCTACAGCGACGATCTTGGCTCCGCCGAGGCGCTGAGCACCCTGTTTCACGAGTTTGGCCACTTCACCGCCGGCCTGCTGACGCCGCCGGAGAACCTTCTGGCCAGCCGGACCGTCCTGGACCTGGCGGAGATACACTCCACCGCCATGGAGCTTCTCGTCCTGCCCTTTTATGACGAGATCTTTGACCAGGGCGCGGACATCGCCCGTTACGGGACCCTGTACGCCGCCCTCACCGCCGTCACGGACCAGGCCATTTTCGCCGAGTTTGAATCCCGCGTCTACGCCGACCCGGACCGGTACGCCACGGCCGACGCGCTGAACCGGCTTTATAACGACGTGAGCGTGGAGTACGGCTATTCCGACATGGTCGCCGACCCCACCTGGATCGACGTGCCACATTTCTTCGACCAACCGGACTACATCGTCAGCTACGTGGCCGCCACCCTTGCCTCCATCCAGATATGGGACGCGTCCCGGACCGACTGGCAGCAGGGCGTGGACATTTACATGGACATCCTGCGCCAGGGCCAGTACGACCTGGACTATTTCGACGTGCTCTCCGGCGCGGGCCTGAAGGGCTTTGACACACCCGGCACGGCCACGGATGTCTGCGACCGGCTGCTGGACGAGCTGGAGGCGCTGGAGCGTTCGATCCTGTACGGCGAGCCCGCCCCGGCGCAGGAGCCCCCGGCGGAAGAAACGCCCGCCCCGGCGGAAGACGTTCTTGACGTGGCGACCCACGGCCTGGCCTCCGCCACCGACGCCGACGCCGAGACCTCACCCCCCGACGTGTTGGGATAATGAAGGTGTCCCCGGCTCACGCCGCGGACCCGTGGGATTCTAATGTTTCTCTCCCCCAGTCTCGCTGACGCTCGACAGCCCCCTCGTCAGAGGGGGCCGTATTCTATGCCCAGGTAGAGAATCAGCCTCCCTCTGACGAGGGAGGTGGCTCGGCCCTCCGGGCCGAGCCGGAAGGAGAGATATTTTGATCGCGCCGTAGGCGCACATTATGAACGGCCCCTTTGTGTAAAGGGGGCTGTCAGCGCTTTGCGCTGACTGGGGGATTGTCATTTTAAATCCTTCCTTATCGAACGGCCCCCTCTGACGAGGGGGCTGTCAGCGCTTTGCGCTGACTGGGGGAGAGATGATCAAATCCTCTTCCTTATTGTCCGGGGCCCCCACGCGGCACGCCTGTCGCGTGGGGAGAGGAAGAGCCGCTGGCTATTCGGGATTTGCCGCTTGCGGCGAATCCCGGCCTAGCCATGCGAGCTCTGACGAAAAGCCCCCCTCTGACGAGGGGGGTGGCTCGCCCTTGCGGGCGAGTCGGGGGGAGAGATACCCTAAAAATATTTGCCCCGTCCCGGAACGATCGCTTGCATTGCTTACTCTTGCGCTGTATAACAGACGCTGCGCGCTGTTATAAAAAAATACCGGTCGTGCTCCCGCTTGCGCGGAACCGCACGACGTGGTATAATAGCATCAACGGAATAACAAAGGCGGGACTTGGAGCGGTTAGCAGCACTCCAAGCCCCTATGCAGGAGACCGATCCTCTCCCACACAGCAGTTATCTGCGCCCAGCTCATTATACCCGTTTGTTTGCTTGTTTACAAGGGCGAAGCGGCGGGTATCACAGGCGCTGTGTCGCGGCCTTTCATGCGGTGTAGGGAATTTCTATCCCCTGCGCCGCTTTTGTTGTTCCGGCGGGAAAGGTCTGTGGGCGGTCGAACCGCCCCAGGCCGGCCCTGTCGTGAACAGGAACAACAAAATTAAGAAAGGAAGGCACGGACCATGGCAAAGCGCAGCTTATGTCTGCTCCTGGCGCTGGCGGCGGTATTTTCTCTCGCCGCTCCGGCGTTCGGGTCGGAAGAAGTGGTCGCGGCGGAAGAACCCGTCGTGACGGAGGAACCGGTCATTGAACCGGAAGTAACGGAGGTACCGGTCGTTGCACCGGAGGAAGCAGTGGTCGAGGAACCGGTTGAAGCGCCCGAGGCGGAGGAGCCGGAGGCCGAACCGGAGACGGCGGAGCAATCCGGAACCAGCAGCGATGGTTTGACCTGGACCCTGTCGGACCAGGGCGTCATGACCATTTCCGGCACGGGGCCGATGACGAACTACGAGCAGGGCGGCGCACCCTGGAACAGCGTTATGCACGCGGTCAAGCAGGTCGTCATCGAACCGGGCGTGACCACCATCGGTGATTATGCATTTTTTATGTGCATGAACCTGAACAGCGTGACCATCCCCGCCGGCGTGACCAGCATCGGGGCGTTTGCGTTTTTGGGCGCGGGTCTGACCAGCGTGGCGCTCCCTGAGGGCGTGACCACCATCGGGGACGGTGCGTTTTCCGGCTGCACGTCCCTGGCCAGCGTTACGCTCCCCGGCACCGTGACCAGCTGCGGGAGTAATGCGTTTGAAGATGTGCCCTGGCTGGACAGCCTCACCGGCGATTTTGCGGTCGCCAACGGAGTGCTTCTCGCCTATCGCGGCAACAGCGCCGACGTCACCATCCCCGCCGGCGTGACCGTCATCGGCGGCGAGGCGTTTGCCAGACACGGGGAAATGACGCGTGTGACGATCCCCAGCGGTGTGAAAACCATCGGGGCCGGCGCGTTTAGGGACTGCACCGGATTGACCCGCGTGACCGTCCCCGCCAGCGTGACCCGCATGGAGGACAGCGCGTTTGCGGGCTGCTTAGGGCTGGAGATCATAATGGTTTTGAACCCCAGTTGTTTCATTGGCGCGGGCGCTGGCGGCGACATTGACAATACGCTGGGCTTCCCGGAAAACACCATCATCCGCGGCCCTGAGGGTTCCACCGCCCAGACCTACGCGGAGCAATTCGGCTATGCGTTTCAGCCTATATCCGGCGCCTGCGGCGAGGGTTTGACATGGACCCTGTCGGACCAGGGCGTCATGACCATCTCCGGCGCCGGGCCGATGACGGATTATGTATGGCTCGACGATGAGGGTAAAAATACTACGCCCTGGTGGGACGTGAAAGACGATATCACGAGCGTCGTCATCCAGGAGGGCGTTACCACCGTCGGAGATCACGCCTTTGATGAATGCGGCAATATGACCAGCGTGACGCTCCCCGCCGGCTTGACCTATATTGGGGGATGTGCGTTTTGGGGCACCGGATTGACCAGCGTGACCATCCCCGCCAGCGTGACCGTCATCTGGGATTCTGCGTTTGAGGGCACGGCTTTGACCAGTCTAACCATCCCCGAGGGCGTGACCACCATCGGATGGTACGCGTTCCAAGACTGTAAGGACCTGAAAGACGTGACGCTCCCCGGCACCTTGACCTCCGTCGGAAAGGACGCGTTTGCCGGTACGCCCTGGCTGGATGGCATATCCGGCGATTTTCCGGTCGCCAACGGGGTGCTTCTCGCCTATCGCGGCGAGGATACCCAGGTCGCCATCCCCGACAACGTGACCATTATCGGAGATGGAGTGTTTTTTGAACGCGAGGACATAACCAGCGTGACCATCCCCAACAGCGTGAAAATCATTGGGGTCAACGCGTTTTATGACTGTATCGGATTGACCAGTGTGACCATCCCGGAAAGCGTGACCAGTATCGACATAGCGGCGTTTGTCCGCTGCACCGGATTGACCAGCGTGACCATCCCCGCCGGTGTGACCTACATCGGGGACGCGGCGTTTGCAAGTTGTGAGGCGCTGGAAAGTATAACGGTGCTGAACCCGACCTGCGAGATCTACAATGAGGATGATGCCAGCGGCACTGCGCTGGGTGTTCCCGGCACGACCACCGTCCACGGCTACGACGGCTCCACCGCCAAGGCATACGCGGAGAAGTTCGAGTATACGTTTGAATCTCTCGGCCCCGCGCCCACGCCTGTGCCCACGGCCACCCCCGAGCCCACCCCGGAGCCCACGGCCACGCCCGCGCCTACCCCTGAACCCACACCCGAACCCACCGCGACGCCCGTGCCCACGGCCACGCCCAAGCCCCAGCTTGCGGCCCCCACCGTGACCATCGCCAACGTCGCCACCGGCATCAAGGTCTCGTGGAACGCGGTGTCCGGCTCGCCCCGGTACATGGTCTACTACAAGGAGGGTAACGGCGGCTGGACCCGTATCGGCACCACCGACAAGACCACCTACACCCGTGCGGCCAAGTACCTCAAAAACGGCGTCAAATACCAGTTCACTGTCCGCTGCTGTGCCAACGATAAGAAGACTCTCCTTGGCCCCTACAAGGCCAGCGGCAGCCTGACCTTCTATGCCGCGCCCACGGTGAAGATAGCCAAGGCGGCGAACGGCATCAAGGTCAGCTGGACCAAGATCGCCGGCGCGCCCCGGTACATGGTCTATTACAAGGAAAACGGCGGCAGCTGGAAGCGCATCGGCACCACCACCGCCACCACCTACACCCGTGCGGCCAAGTACCTCAAGAGCGGCGTCAAATACCAGTTCACCGTCCGCTGCTGCGCCAACGACAAGAAGACCCTGCTCGGGTCCTTCACCGCCAGCAACAGCCTGGTATACAAAAAGTAATCAACCCCCAGGGCGCGGCCGGTTTTCCCGCCGCGCCCTTTCCTTATGCAAAGCCCCCCTTGTCAAAGGGGGGTGGCCCGCCATCGGCGGGCGGGGGGATTGCTGTTGGTCCAAGTACAATCCCCCAGTCAGCGCCTTTGGCGCTGCCAGCCCCCTTTCACAAGGGGGCCATAAAATGAGCGGCTGACGCCGCGCCCTTCCTTTCTCCCTCACCCCTCTTTCCCCCGGTCGGTCCCGAAGATGTAGCCCAGGACCGTCACGGCGATGAGCTTGAAGGCCTCGAAGGCGTTGCCGATGAGCCCGCTCTCGGACTGGCCGCCCAGGGCCATGTCCGCCAGCACCAGCGCCGCCATCGCTCCCATGGCGGTGAACAGCACCGCCAGCCCGGTCTGGAACCGGAGCCGGACCATGGGCCGGCGGCCTTTTGCCGGGACGGTCTGCTTTTCCTCCTCCATATACCGCACCTCCGGGACATTCTATCCCCCGGCGGGCGAAAACGTGCGCCCGGAAAGCGCTGCGGCTGCCGGAAACTTGACACTTTGGCGCCGATCAGCTATAATGTCTCAGTTATGTCCCATGCGGGACAAAACCGTGATAAAAATGGGTAAAATGGGACAAGAGCGGGACAAAAGGAGACATTTCATGAGCAAGAACCGTTTCGCCGCAGTGACGGCGATGATGATACTGGCGCTGGCCATGCTTTGCTCGGCCTGCGGCGGCGGCGATAAAGAACCGGCCAAGGACCCGGAGGCCACGGACCTGCCCAAGGTGACCGCGCCCCCCAGCCAGGACGGCGACCAGGTCCCCGGCGGTCTGGCCGCCGACAACAACCATGCCCCCGAGGGCATGACCCGGGAAGAATGGCTGGCCTCCATGGGCGATGACCAGCGCAAGGCGGAGGAGCTGGTGGGCCACGACGTGCAGGAGCTCTACGACGCCATCGGCAAGCCCAAGAGCGCGGTGTACACCGCCAGCTGCCTGGTGGAGGGCGGCGAGGACGGCATACTGACCTACGACGACTTCTTCGTATCCACCACCCGGTCCAACGGGTCCGAGTTCGTCATGGGAACTGGCAATTAACAGCCCGCCGGCCCAGTCCTTGCGACCGGGCCGGCGTTTCCTTTATACATCTACGGGAAATGCGTTGGGAGGGAGCGGCTTGCGGTTTTCGGTCATCGTGCCGGTGTACGATACAAGGGAATATCTGCCCGACGCGGTCTCGTCGGTGCTGGGGCAGTCCTGCGGGGACTTTGAGCTCATATTGTCGGACGACGGGTCCACCGACGGCAGCGCCGCCCTCTGCGACCGGTACGCGGCCCAGGACGGCCGGGTCCGGGTCCTGCACGGGCCCAACGCCGGCGCGGGCGCGGCCCGCAACCGGGCCCTGGACGCGGCCCGGGGCCAGTTCGTCCTCTTCCTGGACAGCGACGATACCCTGGTCCCGGACGCGCTGGAGCGCCTGGACCGGGAGATAGACAGGACCGGCGCGGACGCGTACTTCTTCCGTATCCGGCGGATAACGGCGGCGGGCCAGTCTGTCCAGCCGCCGGAGGCCGAGACCGGCGGGCCGGTGGGCCTTTCCCAGGACCCGTCCATCCTGCTGCGCTGGGGGGCCGGGGCCGGCGGCGCTCTCTGGCGGCGGGCGCTGTTTGAAAGCCGCCCGGACGTGCGGTTTGGCCCCTGGCGGGCCGGGGAGGACCTGTACATGACCCGGCGGATGCTGGCCGTAGCCGAAAAGGCCGTGGCGCTGCCGGACCCGCTCTATAACTATCATATCCGCTCCGAGTCCGCCACCCAGGGGAGCCTGGACGGCGGCCGGGACGTGATGAAGGCGCTGGACGGCATACTGGACTGGTACCGGCGGGAGGGGCTTTACGAGCGGTACGAGCCGGAGCTGTGCGCCCTGTGCGTACTGCATGCTCTGGTGTACGCCTCCTGGCGGGTGCTGGATATGCCGGACAGCGGGCCGGTGCTGGACGCGCTGCGGGCGTATATTAAGGCCCGATTTCCGGACTACCGGCGCAACAAGTACGTGCGCGCCTGGCCCCTGGGCCGCCGGGTGAACCTGCTGCTGCTGGACATGGGCCTGTACGCGGTGCTGAGACTGAAAAAATGAACGCTTGTTCGCTTCTGACGGTAAAAGGGGGTGTATCATGGCCGATTCCAACGTCACAAAGCGGGCGCTGGCCGCCGCGCTCCGGGAGCTGATGGAAAAAGAACCCTTTGACAAGATCCAGATCGCGCAGATCTGTGAGCGGTGCGGCATGAACCGCAAGAGCTTTTACTATCACTTCCGGGACAAGTACGACCTGATGAACTGGATATTTGACACTGATTTTATTGCCTTCACCAAAGAGAATGTCAGCCTGCTGCGGCCAGACGACCGGTGGGAACTGATCGAGCGTATTTGCGAATACTTTTATGAGAATCGGCGCTTTTACCGCAATGCGCTGCAGGTGAAGGGCCAAAACTCCTTCTCCGACCACCTGCGGGAATACTGCCGGCCGCTGGTGAGGGCCCGTATCTCCTCCCTTGTGGACGATGAGGCGGCGGACGACTTTGCGATCGACTTTTTCAGCGACGCGCTGATATGCGCCATCGAGCGGTGGCTGCTGGACAAGGAGTGCATGCCGCCGGAGCAGTTCGTCGCCAAGAGCAAACGGATCATCCAGGGCTACGCAGAAGCGATCTATCAGGAAACACAGCAGATATGACCGAGGGACACTCCCTCGGTCATATCATTCTTATTCTCATTTTACAAAAAGGCCTTGATTTTCTTCCCGTCCCGGAGGCCCTTGACATAGAGCTTCTCCAAAGCGGCCACATCGCGGGTCAGCGTGCTCACCCCGCAGGTGTCGTCCGGCGCGACGATCAGCACCTTGCCCTGGGCCGCCAGTTCTTTCGCCAGCGCCACGCCCTTGTTATACCGTTCCGCCCGCCGGGTCAGCGCTTCGGCCGCCTGCGGGTACCTGTGCCGGATGCGGCGGGCCAGCTTTTCGTCCTTTTCCGGCGTACGGACCGTATCTTCGGGACGGGTGAGCAGCAGCACGACCCGCTCGCAGCCAAGCTCGAACGCTTTTCGTATCGGCACAGGGTCCGACAGCGCGCCGTCGTAGTAGAGCGTCCCGCCCACCGCGTAGGGGTGGCAGACGAAAGGGATGGCGCTGGAGGCTTTGCAGACGCTGTAATCGTCCTGGGCCATGTCGCGCTTGTCGAAATACTTTGCCTTGCCCGTCTCCGCCTCGGTGGCCACGGCGAAATACTCCATGGGGCTGGCCTCGGCGGCGGCATAGTCCAGCGGGTTTTCCCCGTCCGAATTGCTGAGGGTGCCGTAAACGTAGTCCATGTCCACGAAAGAGCGCTTGCGCAGGAAATTGCCCACGCTGGCGTATTCCCTGCGCATGCCGTACTCCACGTAAAAATGGTAGTTCCGCCCACGCTGGCCGGCGCAGTAGGAGATCAGGTTGGCGCTGCCGGCGGACACGCCTATCCCCAGGTCGAAACGGACGCCGTTTTCCATGCACCAGTCCAGCACCCCGGCGGCGTAAACGCCGCGAAAACCGCCTCCCACGTCTACTACGCCGATCTTTCCACCGCTCATGCGATCGCCCCACTTTCCCAAAAGATGATACGCGGATGCACGCCCAATTGCAAGGGGCAAACGGCCCTCTGTGTCCCAAAATGCGACAATAAACGGCGCGTGTCGTAAATTTAGACACGCGCTTATTGCTGCCCAATGACTTTGCCGGACCGCTTATTTATAATCAAAATGATCCAATATACAGAGAGGGGAAACACGATATGAGTAACCCGATCAGGACTGCTATGCAGAACTTCGCCGTCAATCAGGCGCTGAAGTACATCGAGGGCGACCCGGAGGAGAACATCCCAAAGCTGATGGCGCTGGTGGACAAATATTCCCCGGATGGGTGGTATGTGCCCCAGCGCGACGCCATCCGCAAGGTCATCCAGGCCAAAGGCAACTGGTATCAGCTGATATTGCGCATCTATGAACTGGACCCCGCCGTGCGCAAGGCGTTTTTCCGGAATCTGCTTCTCAACGCCAGTCTGAAAGGCTCCGCCACCCAGGACGAGATCAGCGCCAAAGAGGACTGCAACATCCCCTGGGCCATATTGCTGGACCCCACCTCCGCCTGCAACATGCACTGCACCGGCTGCTGGGCCGCCGAGTATGGCCACAAGCTCAACCTGTCCTTTGAGGACATCGACTCCATCGTCACCCAGGGCAAGGGGCTCGGCACCTACTTTTA
>CANQKA010000055.1 GCA_947624395.1 uncultured Oscillospiraceae bacterium | reverse complement strand
TATCGCGGAAAAACTCAATGACCACATCGTTTTTGTTGTAGTCCAGTCCCGCGGAGAGCTTGTCCACGAACGTGTAGGTGGTAAGGTGGGTGGCGTCGCTGGTGATGGTCGGGAGGGTGGAGATTATCTGGTAGTCGATCACGTCCCCATCCGAGGCGGTCCCGGTGTGGGCGAAACCGTCCTCGATGTCGCCGGTGGAGCCGTCATTTTTACCCGTATCGGCCTGTGCCTCCCGGAGCGTCTTGTCCAGCGTCGGCATACCAGTGGAGTTTTTGGGATATACGGTCACGTCGTAATTCCACTCGTTGCCGTCAATGGTGGTCATGGGCAGGGACACCAAAAACGGGTCCGTAGTGCAAGTGACCATATCCGGGACGAACTGCTCCACGACGATATAGAGGCCGAGGGGGAGGGAACTGGCCGACGTGTGGCCGTACTCGTCCGTTTCCGGCAGCGTGGTCCCGCCGTAGGCCGCCACGAAGCTCTCCATTGCACTCTTGGTGGACGTGGCGTTGCTCGACAGGACATTGGCCAGCGCGGAGATCAGCACGTCCGAAACGTAGTAGTACACATTCTGCGTGTCGCTGGCCTGTTCCCGGTGGTGGGCCTGTGCGTAGGTCAGCCCCAGGATGGAGAGGAACTGCGTGGTGCGGTCACAGGCGGGCAGGCCGTAGAGAACGATAGTCTTGGAAACGCCGTCGCCCTGCCGCTCACTGTATGTGGTGATGTCCGCCACCTTCAGGTAGCCGAACTTGACGCCCTTGATGGCGTAGCCGTAGGCCGGGTTGTTGGTGCCGGAGTTATTGGTGAAGCTGGTGTTGCCCAGGACGCTGTTGACGGATTCATCATAGATGCCTGTGGACACATAGGAACTCTCGGTCCAGGCCCCATCCGCCTCGGCGCGGGTCAGATCGTACTTGTAGATGTTGAGCGAGGCGCTCTTACTGGTGTCGATGGTATCGCCAGCGGCGAAAGCCGCCACGGAAAGCGAAAGTGCCATCGTGAGGGCCAGAACGAGGCATAAGAGTTTTTTCAGAAACTTCATATCGCATTTCTCCTTTTCTTATTATTTCGGGCATAGAAATAACCCGCAACGGCGGCCAGCCCCGTAAGGGCTGTTCCGACTGTCACGGGCCACTGGCCGGACGAACCGGTCATGGGAAGGTCTGTGATACGGGTATCGGTCACGGTAGCGGAAATGTCATAGATGAGGTCGCTGTCGCCCTCCACGGGGAGAGTGCCGGTATAAACCGGGTCTTTCAAAAGGCTCATGCCGGCTGGTGCCTTGGTTTCCGTCAGCCGGTATTGGATTTCTCCGTCGGCGCGTAGGCCGGAGAACGTCACGGTGCCGTCGCTGCCGGTGGTAAGCTGACCATTGGAAATGCCGGGACTGGTACAGCACCCGGTCAGCACTTCGCCGCCGTCGCGGTAGGACACGGGCTGCCAGGAACGCCCGTCAGCGGACCATTCCAGCAGATACGTTGCTCCGGCAAGGCTGTTACCCCTGGTGTCGTTTTTGTGAACGGTGATAGAGCCGGGGATTCGGTGGTCGTCACAGGTGACGGTGATGGTCGTGCCGTCCTCCCCAACGGAGAAGCTGTGCATCGTCTCGTCCAGCTTAAAATACTTCGGCGGGGAAACCTCCTGCCACCGATAATCGCCATAGACGAGGCCATCTACGGCCAGCCGCCCGTCCGGGCCAGTCTCGCCCTCTGTCACCGTCGAACCGTCACTGTCCAGCACACGGAACCGTGCGCCCGCAAGGGGCGTCTGCGTCTCGGCGTCCTGTTTGACGATGACCAGATTCCCGCTGATGATCCGTTCTTTCACCGTGAGGGTCATGTCCTGAGACGCCTGGTTGAAATCGCCCGGAGAAGCGCCAATGGGGTACTCGGTCGGGTCCACGGTGTAGCCGGTCGGGGCTTCCATCTCCCGGAGGGTCCAATCGGTGCCGCAGGGATAAAACTTAGTCGTGAACTGACCGGCGGCGTCCGTGGTATATCTATCCTGAAGCTGGCCGCCCTTGAATACGCCATACACAGCGCCAGCCAAGGACGCCGCCGCGCTGCGGGCACCGCCGTCCGCGTCCACTTTGGTAACGGACACGCGCCACACCTTCAGGGTGTTGCTGAACGTCACGGTGGCTGTGGCGCCGTCCTGAACGGTAACGTTCTGCGAAACGCGGTCTGAATAATAGCCTTCCGGGACCTGTTCATAGACGGTATAGCTGCCCGGTTTAAGGCCATCCACCTTGACCCGACCGCCGCCGTCCGTGGTGACAAGCTGGTCTATGCCGCCGCCCGTGATACGGAACTGGATGCCGCTGACGTTGCCGTCGTCCGAGGTTTTGACGATTTCCACGCTGCCCTCTTGCGTGGGGGTGGGCGAGGGCGAGGGCGGCGTTTCCTTTGTGTAGACAGCAAACCAGCCCGTCGTCCCGTTTACGACCTCAAGCCCCATAACGATCTCCTGAAGGTTGTTTGCGCCGTATGCGGTGATTTGTGATGTCGCAGACGTAGGAGTTTTCCGGGTACAGGTAATATTCACGTCATTCACGGGTTCGGTGGATGTGAGCGTCAGTTTGTTCCCCTCTGCCTTCACCGTCACCTTGTTGTCCGAGGAAGTGACCTTGTAATTTCCCAGGACCTTGTTGGAATCGGTGAGGACCAGAGTGTATTTTCCGCCGCTGAGTTTCATTTCATGCTTGGGTGCGGCGGAGCTGCTTTTGCCCGCAAAGCTGGGAAGGGTGTTGTACTCCGTCATCGTCTTAATGATTTCGTCGTAGATCGTCTTGACCTCTGGATTCGCCCCGTTCAGGCAAACCGAATTGATGATCTTGCTGTCAGACAGCGTATAAGGCGACGTTGCGCTTCTGAGGCCGGTAAGAATCTCCCAGATGACCATTTGCGTGGCCGTGTATTGGCTGCCATAGACGCCGGACAGATTGGAGGCGTTGCCCTCCGCGCCGCAGAGTATCGCCATCTTGATGGCTTTCTGCTTTGCAGAGCCAAGCCCTTTCCAGACAGCGGTAGTGCTGTCGCTCAGAACGCTGCCGCCAACGAGGTACTTGCCCGGTTCCAGACAGTAGGCAGGCTTGTCATTGGCATAGATGATATGGCGGGCCGTTCCAGCAGCGCCGGTGTACCGGCCATCATACAAAAACGTACTGGTGTACATGATTTGCAAGCCAGACGAATCGGTGCAACCTTTTACCGCGATGGTGACAGTCCCGCTGGCGGCAATGGTCACAGGTCCGGCCCCGGAAAGATCGTCCGGGCCGTAGAAGATGCCCTCGCCCCAGGGCTGCCCATAGTACGATACGCCATCTATGATGGCAGGATCATCTTCTGGAACCTGAGACGGACTGGCCTCCGTTTCCGGCTGTTCTGTTTCCTCCGGCTGCGGAGACGCGGTATCTTCCCAAGACGAGGGTTCTGCTTCTCCGGGCGGCGTGGTCCCCGGTTCAAAGGGGTCCACCGGTTCAGGCGGGTCCTCGCTGCCTGTGTCAGCAGACGGCGCTTCCGAGGGCGTGGGCGTTTCCACGGGGACTGTCCCATCCCCGACCGCCAACGCGCCCACGGGGAACAGTCCAAGCGTCAGGACCAGGACAAGCAGGAGGGGAATAATGCGCTTAAAAGTATTCAATTTGTAACCTCCATGCGCTTAAAGATGTGGTATAATGTAATGGAAAAAGGCAAGGCTTTGGCGGGATGCAAACGGGCATAAAAAATCGGCGCTCCACGAATGAAACGCCGGCTTTGCGGAACAAAAAATCCGCTTTTGGATGAAAATATCGCTGTGTTGCTGCCCGTAAACCCTTGAAAATAGGGACTTTTTTAAAAAATGCTGTAAGAACACTCGCACCACGGCAGAAGAGCTTTGAAGATTCGCAGCCCTGGCAAGCCAGGTCTACTCATCGGTCAAAGCTCTTCTTCCTTTTTCCAACGGGCAGGCATGCCCGTTGAGAGCCTTGGGAATAAGGTGTCGCCGCCAGAGGGCGGCGATTTTATATGCTTCACCTGGACACTTGTAGTTTAACGTTCGGTGTGGGCGTTTCGTGTTATAGAAGACTATGTAGTCGTCCACCGCCTGCCGGAACTCGGCCACCGAGCGATAATTGCGCCTGTACAGTTCCTCCCGCTTCAGGCTGGCAAAGAAGGATTCTGCCACGGCGTTGTCATGGGGTCGGCCTGTGCGGGAAAAGGACTGCTCCACATGCCAGGAGAGAAGAAGTCGCTGGAACGACTGGGAGGCGTACTGTGTCCCTCGGTCACTGTGGAAGATGAGGCCAGAGCAGGGTGTCCGCTCCGCATATGCCTGCCGAAATGCCCCGGCTATCAGCTTTGTGCTGGCAACAGTGGATATCCTGTGGGTGGATGACCTTGCAGGAGAATAAGTCCAGAATGACAGCGATGTAATACCTTCAGCTTCATAATGACAGTGCCCGACAGACTCACTGTCAGGCACTGTTATTTTATTTGGGCTCAATGTACAAGTTCCGCCATTGATACGTTTGGAATTTTCCGGCCCTTTGCAACATCATGATCGATGCTCATGATCCTGCCGGAACTCAAGCCAAATTCTTCGACGATGCTATGGTACCGCTCTATCATAGGATACGAGACCCGACGGAAACTCAAACCCAGGCAAGCAACAAACAAGCCATCCATAGACCAATTCGCAACATCTTTCGGTTTTTCAAACACTGAAGAAAACGGCGAAAACCTCTTATTCCCTATCCTCGTCAGAACAGACTGAACGTATATGTACAGCAGATACTCCCTATAATGCGTTAGCCCCTTACCAGAATTTCCGCGGTAGTAATTGTATAAAGATGAGAGAAAAATCTTGCTATATACTAATTCATATATTTTCCGCACATATCTGTGCTCATATCCCCGTTCAACCCCTAATGTGCGAATAAGCTGCATTTCCGGTGTCGAGTGTCCACGGCCCAAAAGCTGATACTTGAGTTGTTTTAGAAGTTCCTTCGGGTGGCGTATCGTTTTGCGGATACACATGAAGGCCTTTTTCTTTACCTCGCCCTCCCGGAGATACTCCATCGAAAGGGAGCTATATGACTTGCTCCGCCTAAAAAACGTCCGATCTTCAAACGCGCACAGCATGTCGAATCGGCTTTTCATGTTGTCCTCATAGCTGAAAAGATAATAAGGGTGCCTATCAAACGTGCTCATTACGGACGAGATCGTCTTCACCTTAAAGGGCTGTGTAATTGTCAAGTGTTCTCCCGTAACAAATGCGACTCCAGATACGACCATAAATATGTTAGAGTATACTCTGTCGGTACACTCACGGATGGCAAAAAAACACATTGCAACCAGAAAGAAGAATAAATGGAATTGGAAAAACATGAGGAAGAGATAATCACACACCTTATAATCCAAACGTGTGATAATCTCCAGTTTTCTCTTATCGCCGGATAGGTATTCCAGAAAAACAAACGAAACAATGCCGAGCATCAAAAAAGCTTTCTGCCAAGTGAGTACCTTTAGTAGCACCGTTCCATATGTCAAAAGATAAATCAGGAACATCCTTTGGTTCTCTTCAAAATTGGAATAACATATGATCGCCATAACGGAAATGGCATAGATAATCAAAATATTACCGCTAAACAGTTCAGTTGTCATTTTCTCTCTTCCTTCCCGCAACTTATATGGTGCTTTACGATAAAATATCACAAAAAACGACATTTTCCAAGTGGCTTTGACTGCGCACGGACCACAAGAACACGTAGAGGTTAAATCTGCTCCGTGTCTGCTCGCAGGACATGGGAGACCTGGTAAAAAAGTGTCGCCGCCAGAGGGCGGCGATTTGATTTGTCCGCGTGGGGACTGGTTATGAGGGGGTGGAGAGGGTGATGAAGCCGTTGTGGTGCAGCGTTGCAGTGAAGGTCACGACGCGGGCCAGCATGCTGTCCGTTTCGTCGGGGAACGTCTCGTCCATGATCTGCACGATGTCCGCGACCGTGTTTTTGCCGTTCATATTTTCCCAGACGACCGTGCCGTACCTGTCCAGGGCGATGTGGCTCACGGGCGGCTTTTTGAAAAGCTTCTGGGCGACGCGGTCATAAAAACCGTTATGGGCCATATCGATCTCCGCCACGCCGGCGGCGGTCATGCGCCAGGGGTGTTTGCCGTCGCGGATGGGTATCAGGTCCATGTAATTGGCCGGTATTTTTCTCTTTTTTGCCATTATTCCTCATGCTTCTTTCCGCCGGATATGAACGCCAGCATCAGGGCGATGAGGCCCGCAAAAAACGCAAGACCGCCCCAGTTGCCCAAAACCCCGCCCAGGCTCATATGAACGCCAAAGACGGCGCATACCGCCAGGACCGTGCCCACGATCCCCTCGCCGGCGATCATGCCCGAGGCGTACAGGATGCCGTTGTCGATGACCTCTTTGCGTCTGGGCTCCGACTGGAAATTCCGCTTTTCCACCCAAAGCCGGATAAGGCCGCCGGCCATGATGGTCACGGACAAATGTATGGGCAGGCACAGGCCAAGGGCAAAGGGCAGCACCGGTACGCCCACGATCTGCACGACGATGGCGAGGAATATGCCGGCGAGCACGAGCCCCCAGGGCAAATTGCCGCCCATAACGCCCTCGACCACCATTTTCATGAGCACGGCCTGTGGCGCGGGAAGCTCCTGAGAACCATAGGGCCACGCCGCATGCAGCAGGGTCAGCACGCCCGTGATGGCAAGGCCCGACGCCACGGCGCCGATAAGCTCGCCGTACTGCTGGTAGAGCGGCGTCGCGCCCACGATATAGCCCGTTTTCATGTCCTGGGACGTGTCGCCCGCCATGGCGGCGACGATGCATATGACCGTGCCGATACATATGGCCGTTGTCATGCCGGATATACCGGCGCTGCCAGTGGCTTTCAGGATGAGCGCGGAGACAAGGAGCGTGGCGATGGCCATGCCGGATATGGGGCTGTTGGACGCGCCCACCAGGCCCACCAGACGGGCCGAGACCGTGGCAAAGAAGAAACCGAACACGATTATTAAAATCGCGGCAAGAAGGCCAATGGGCACGCCCGGGATGAGCCACAGCAATATGGCCACGATGACGGCCCCTGTCAGCGACACGGGCAGGGAGATGGTCCTTTCCGTGCGCAGGGCCGCTTCGCCTTTATGGCCAAAGCCCTTTACCGCCTTGGCGAAAGTTTTTGCGATAAGCGGCAAGGATCTGATAAGGCTCAAAATGCCGCCGGCGGCAACGGCTCCGGCGCCGATGTAACGGAGAAAACTGCCCCACAGCTCCCGGGTGCTCAGGGCGTTGAAGGACTGGGTCGCGGGGTACATCACGCTGTCGCCGCCGATAAGCACCAGAAGGGGCATGAGCACGAACCAGCCGAGCACCGCGCCGCTCAAAACATAGGACGCCACTTTTGCGCCGCATATGTAGCCGACACCCACCAGCGAGGGAAGCACGTCCACGCCTATGCCCGCGCCGGGGCAGGCCTTGATGGACCAGTCTATCTCGCTGGGAAAAAGACGCAGGCCGTCGGCGAGAAACTTGTAAACGGCCGATACGCCCAGTATGCCGCCGCAGACGGCGATGACCGTGATCGTAAAATACGACGGCGCATCGCCCTCACCCTGCGCCGCCCACATGAACAGCACGGGAAGGGTGAAGATGGCGCCGGCCGCAAGGGACTCGCCCGCCGAGCCTATCGTCTGCACCATGTTGTTTTCCAGGATCGACTTGCGGCGCAGTATGACGCGTATGAGGCCCATGGATATCACCGCCGCAGGGATGGACGCGGAAACGGTCATGCCCACGCGCAGACCCAAGTACGCGTTGGCCGCGCCGAACACCACGGCCAGAATGACGCCGAGAATGACGGACACCGGCGTAAACTCCGGCACCACTTTATCCGCGGGAATATAGGGCTTGAATTTCTCGTCCCGGTTTTTCACTGCGTTTTCCTCTGCTCCTGATTTTTCAATCTTACTCTATTTACCACAATGACGGCAGCCCAACAACCGCCGATGAAAGCGCATTGACGGATAAAGTGCGGCGGGATATAATACAAGAAGATACGGTGCGAAAGCGGGTGGCGCGGATGAAAAAGACGGATGAGCTGGCGCAGGGCGAGGAGCTTATCATGCTCGCCCGGTCCCGATGGACCAGCTATATCCTGCCGGCGCTGCTGGCCGCCGCCTATGGCTACGGCTGGCATCTGGCCCGGATAAGCGGCGAGGACTCGCTCATCTTCCACCTGCTGATGACCGCCATCGCCCTGTGGGGCGCACGGTTTTTCGCCCGACGGCTGTCCACCCGCCTGATGCTGACCAGCAAACGGGTGTACGGCGAGGCGGGGGTGTTCGTGACAAAGACGCTGGACGTGCCCCTGGACCGAGTGGGCGGCGTTTACGTGGAGGAAAGCCTGTTGGGTAAGCTCACCGACAGGGGCACCGTCACCATCACAACGGCGGGCAGTACATTCGCGTTCCCCTATATCCCATCGGCGGTCAAGTTCCGGGACGCGCTGATGCGACAGATCGAGCTGACAGAGGCGGAGGAAAAAAGGCAGCAGACAGAGGCCCTGGCGAGAGCCATCGTCCGCGGCATGCGCCGTGGCAGATAACAGGTAAATAGGACAGGAAAACCCCCGGCTCAGGTGAGCCGGGGGTTTTTGGCGGTCTTCAGTTGTTGGGCGTATTGCCGCTCTGGTTGGCGGCGGCCGCGCCGCCGGCCGCGATCACGCCGGACTCGTTCTCCCGGCGTATCTCCCGCTCCCGGATAATGCGCTCCAGGGCCACGTACACGGACACGATCTTGTCCACCTGGCTCTCGTCCAGCACGTCGATGTAGTACACGTCGTGCAGAGACACCCACTTCTGGTGGGTCCGGGCCAGAACGCCACCCAGGGAGTTGACGAACTCATAGTTGTGCTGGAGGATGTCGCCCCGCATCTGCCAGCCCAGGCCCTCCAGGTCTATCACGTCCTGCATCACGTGGAAAAGCTCGGTGCGGACCTCTACCTCCTCCCCGTCGGCGAACTCGATGACGTGGGTCTCGTGCAGGGAGATGGGCTTGTGCCTGATGGTGGCGATGGTCTCGCCAGCCGCGTTGCGGACAGTGGTGGTGTCATGGATGGAAATGGCCTTGCTCTCCACGGTGTACAGCACCTGGTCGGCCTCGTCCATGATCTCCATTTTCTTGTGGATGGAGAGCATCTTGCTCTTGGCATGCAGAAGCATATCTCGTCCTCCTGAATGGGTCGGCTCAGTCCTTCGGGCCCTTGAACGCGCCGATCACGTACAGCACAGGCAGGACCAGAGGCATGGCGATGGACACGATGATGCCGCCCACGCTGCTGTTCACGGATACGCCGGACACGGCGCTGATAACGCCGAACACCAGCAGGATGACGCCGATGACCTTGCAGCCGGTGTACTGGCCCTTCACGGCCAGGATGCCGGCCACCAGACCAAACAGGGACCCGCCGCCCAAGAGAACGACCGCGAGGCTGCCGGTCACGATGCCGACGCTGGCACTCTCCGCCGCGGCGCCAAGCACCGCGCCGCCCATCACGGCGGTCAGGACCGCCAGGATGAGGCCCAGGACGCACACGACGATGTAGATGATGCCGACAACTTTCAGAAGCGTATTGGGTTTCATATTGATTCTCCTTTTTTGTTTTCCAGAAAATTCCGGTCTGTTATTATTTTACCACATATGCAGGAATAATACAAATCATTATTTGCCTCAGGACTGAACGGTGGTCTCCAGGTCCTTGCCCAACGCCCGCTGTTCCTCGGCGAACTGCTCCGCCTTGCGCTTTTGCCACTCGGTGGCCTCCTTGAACTCCACGGGCTGGTTGACCACCACCTGCGGGAAGGGCACGTTGATCTTGTATTTGTCGAAGATCAGCTTCATCTCCCGGTTCAGGTCACGGGCCATCTGCATGCGGTCGCCCTCGGCGCACTGGGCCACGATCTTGATGATAACGCCGGAGTCGGCCAGCTCGGACACGCCCTTGTAGAACGGGCCGTCGGTGATCTTGGGCAGGCGCTCCCGCACGTGGGGCAGCTCCTCGGCCAGGATGGCCTCCACCCGCTCCAGGCTCTCGCCATACTCGATGCCCACGTCGCAGGCGGCAAAGGATTCCTTGCGGGTCATGTTGATCACGTTGGAAATGGCGCTGTTGTTGATGATCTTGATGTTCTTGCCCGGTTCCTCGATCTTGGTGGTGCGCACGCCGATCTCCACCACGGTGCCCCGCCAGTCGCCGATGGTCACGATATCGCCCACGCGGAACTCGCCCTCAAAGATGATGAACAGGCCGGCCACGATGTCTTTTACCAGGTCTTGCGCGCCAAGGCCAATGACCAGGCTCAGAATGCCGGCGGAGGCAAGGAGCGTGGCGGTGTCCACGCCGAACATGGCAAAGCAGAAGTACAGCGCCACGATCACGGCCACGTATTTGACCAGGTTGTTCACAAGACGTATCACTGTCTCGCCCCGAGCGCCCATGCTCCGGCTCAGGAACTTCAGGATGGTGCGCAGCAGCATGCTCACCACGCAGACCACGCACAGGATCATGACGCTGGCGGTGATGGCGAACACGTTCACGCCTCTTGTCCAGGTGCCGTCCAGCACGTAGCGGAACACGCTGGTGCGGGTGAAAGCGGTCTCCTTGTTGGCAACGGCTACCACGATGAACAGGGCCAGAAGGCCCAACAGCACCTTCAGCACCATCATGGTCTTCTGCTCGGCGGTCATCTCGCCCCAGCCAAGGGTCTGGTTGCTCCATCGGCTGAAGGCGCTCTCCGTCTTTTTCACGGTGCCGTCCGGCATGACCACGTCCACCATCCGGGCCCGCTTGCCGGTGCTCGCCGGTACGGGCTCGGCGGGCGACTCTTCTTCGGCGGGCGCGTCAGTGTTCCGGCGGCGCTCCAGGCTCAAAAGCAGGCACATCAGCGCCAGACACACCAGGCTCACGCCGGTGGTGCTCAGGCTCAGAAGCACCCGGTCGCCAAAGAGCTCATTGGCCGGAATGACCACGTATACGAACGCGTCGTCCGTCTCGATGGCGGCGCCGTAGTACTTGTCCATGCCCAGGGTGAGGTAGCCGCTGTCCCCGTCACGGAACATGTCCTCGCCCATGCCGTAGTCCGCGGCGCTGCGGCCGATGTACCGTTCCTCCGGGTAGTAGATGAAGTTCCGGGTGTCCCGGTCCACCGCAAAGGCAAAGCCGTTGACGCCCACCCGGATGTTTTGCAGCACCGCGCTCAGGCTCAGCTGCTCCACCGCGCTGGCCAGCAGCTCCGGCTGGACGGATACCTGCACGAAACCGTTGGCGCTGCCGTCCTCGTCCCGGATGGTGACGCCCACGTACTGGCGGTACACGCCCACGTCGTCCTTCTGGGCCGGCTGGACCAGATAGGGCACGCCCTGCAATAGCTGCCGGAACTCGTAGGACTGCTCGGCGGGGTCCTCGCTGAGGGTGAAGTTGGTGTAGGGCGAATCGGTGGAGACGATCTTGCCCTGGCTGTCAAAGACGAACAGATACTCCACGCCGATGGCCCTGCTCAGCTCGGCCAGCCGCTCCCGGTCCTCGAAAATGTCCGGCCGCTGGCTCAGGATATAGGCGGCGGTCTCGCCCTTGCTGACGTAGCTGTTGTTATACTGCTCGGTGAGCATGTCCACGTTGGCCTGGTAGCGGCCCATGGTCATCTCCACCTCTTCCAGGCGCTGGGTGTTTTGCAGCGACGCACGGCTCATGCAGTAAAGGGTCTGCATGTAGTAGGATATGATCAGGATGCAGATAAGGCCCACGGAGGATACGGTGACCAGCTTCCGGCCCACACGCCGGTGCCAGCGGAACGCGCCCGCGTCCTTGTAGTTCACGGCCCGCTCTTCCTCGCTGATGGCCTCGTCCCGGGCCTGCTCCTCCTTCAGCATCACGATGGCGTAGAACACCACCACCGTGATGGCGGTGAAGAACACGAACAGCACGATGATGACGGTGATGGCGTTGGCGGAGTTGATCTCGCCACGGGTCACCGCGCATATCACGTATACGTCATCGGCCTTGACCACGCCGCAGTAGAGCTCCTCGCCGTTGACGGTCATCCAGCAGCAGCCGCCGTCCTCCAAGTCCTCCACCCGTATGCCCGCGTCCAGCGCGTCCAGGCCGATCATGGCCTCGTCCGGGTGGTAGAGGAAGGTGTAGTCCTTGGCGGAGATGACAAAGGAATAGCCGTCCAGGCCCACGCTCACGTTCTCCAGAACGCTCTTCCAGGAGGAGGTCTCCTCCGTGAGCCTGTCCAGCTCCGCCGGGTCCTGGGCCACCACGGCCATATGACCCCGGTCGATCATGGCGCCGTAATAGCGCAGCTGGCTGTCCCCCGTGTCCACCTCGAAGGCCTGGGAGGGATCGTCCGTGCCGAACACGGTGCGAAGCTGGTTGTAGCGGGCGCGGGTGAAGTCGGTCCTGGCCGGCCGGGCCTTGTACAGGATGTTGCCGTCCATGTCCAGGACGAACACATTGTCCACGCTCAGAAGGTCCCGGTAGCCCAGCATCACGTCGTCGTTCAACTCCGGGTCCACCTTCTCCCGCACCATGTACGCCAGGCTCATGGCCTTGGACTGGTAGATGCCGTCAACGGTCTGCTTCAGGCGCTGGGAGGACTCGCCGGCGGACTGGACCAGCTCGCGCAGCTGCTCTATCTTCTGCTCCGTGTCCCGGCGCTGCTGCTGCTGGGAGAGATAGTTCTGCATGGTGGTGAGGTACACGCCCAGGCCAACGAGGCAGACAAGCTCGATGACGATCATGACGATCGCTTTTTTCGTCAGTTTTTTCATGGCGCACCCCTCAGTCCCACTTGTCGATGTAGTCCTGGACGGTGCCGTCGGAGAGCATCTCGTCCATGGCCGCGGCCACCTGCTCGCTCAGGTCGGAGCCTTTCTGGGTGGCCACGCCATAGTACTGGGTGGCCAGAGAGCCGGGAAGATAGGCCCGGTCCTCGTTCATATACGCCTGGGCGATGCACCCGTCCATGCAGACCGCGTCCACGTCGCCCCGCTCCAGCGCGTCGGACAGGTCCTGGTAGGTGTCCATTTCCGCAAGCTGCACGCCCTTGTGGCTGTACTGCTTCATGGTGTCGGTGACGAGCTCGCCGGTGTTGGACCCGGCCAGCACGCCCACGGTCATGCCCCCCAGGTCCATCCACCGCTGGAAGCAGGACGAGGTCTGGACCATGAAGACCGTATCGTCGCTATAGTACGGCTCGGAGAAATCGAACAGCTCCTGCCGCTCGTCGTTGATGGAGTAGCAGGCGATGAGGCAGTCCACCTGGCCGTTTTGCAGCACTTCTTCCCGGGTGGTGGGGGTCACGGTGACGAACTCCACCTCGTCCCGGCCCAGCCGCGAGGCCAGCTCCTTGGCCAGGTCGATCTCCAGGCCGTAGTATTTGCCGGTGGTCTCGTTGAGAAAGCCGAAATTCACGATGTCGTCGCGAACGCCTACCACAAGAGGCTGTTCCTCCGCCAGAGCGTGCTGCCCGCCGGTAAAGACGTTCACGGCCAGCAGGACAAGCAGCGCCAACGACAACGCACGGATCTTCTTCATCTGCACACCTTCCCTTCGACGGAATTCATCCAACTTTTTATAATATAACATTTTTCTCGTGGGCTTGTCCACAGTTTTGCGCGTTTATTCGATGTATTGTGCTCCAAAAAGAAAGACACGTCTCGCGACGTGTCTTTCTTTTTGGAGCGGGCAACGAGATTCGAACTCGCTACCTCCACCTTGGCAAGGTGGCGCTCTGCCAAATGAGCTATGCCCGCAAGAAGTGGAGGCGCCATCCGGATTTGAACCGGAGAATCGCGGATTTGCAGTCCGCTGCCTTACCTCTTGGCTATGGCGCCA
>CANQKA010000054.1 GCA_947624395.1 uncultured Oscillospiraceae bacterium | reverse complement strand
ACCACACAGCAGACCGCGCCGATCTTGTTCAGACCATAGAGCATATAGACCATTTCCGGCTGGTTGAGCATCAAAACAGTCACCACGTCCTCGGATTTAACGCCAATAGACAAAAAAGCCCTGGCCGTCTTGTCGATCATGGCGAACATTTCCCCGTAAGTGATCTTTTTGTTGAAATATGTCAGGGCTACGTCCTCCAGGTGGTTTTTGTTGTTCTCCCAGAGATACTCATACATCGTACACTCTGGCAGTGGCTCATTGATCGCTTCCTCGCTGTAATACTTCAGCCAGGGTTTGTCGATAGACGGGTAACCTGTCACTTTTTATACCTCCACAGCATGATCTGCGCCGGCGGGGGTCAGCGCTTGTTTCCCGACAGTCAGGCCGGGAGCGGGAGCGTACCCCCGCCCCGTGGCCCTTCCGCCGGGATAACAAAAGGCGGCGCAGGGAGATTATCCCTACACCGTCATACGATGACCCAGACCCACTACCCCCGCCCCGCCCTTGTAAAACAGAGGGCGAACGGTTATAATGGGGCTGGCGCAGATTTCTGCTGTGTGGGAGGTGCCTTCTCCTGCATAGGGGCATGAGGTGTTCCAGCGCCTCATGTCCCGCCTTTGTTATCCCGTTTGGTCCATTATAGAGCCTTATCCCGTCAATTGCAAGGGATTTTTACAAATTGCGCGGCGATGATGACGTCTGAAAACGACCTGCCACGGCAGGTCGTTTTCCTTGTGCTTTATCATTTTTATGTTATAATATACTTTCAGCAAATCGCCCCAAGGAGGCCCTCATGGACAGTAAGCCCTTCAAAGTCGTATCCCCCTACGAGCCCGCCGGGGACCAGCCCGAGGCCATCGCAGCCCTGGCGGACGGCATCGAAAACGGCCTGGACGAGCAGGTTTTATTGGGCGTCACCGGCTCCGGCAAGACGTACACGATGGCGAAGGTCATCGAGCGGGTCCAGCGGCCCACCCTGGTGCTGGCCCACAACAAGACGCTGGCCGCCCAGCTGTGCGCCGAGTTTCGGGAGTTCTTCCCGGACAACGCCGTGGAGTATTTCGTCAGCTACTACGACTATTACCAGCCGGAGGCCTATATCCCCCACACGGACACGTTCATCGAAAAGGACGCCTCCATCAACGACGAGATAGACCGTCTGCGCCTCAGCGCCACCGCGTCGCTGTTGGAGCGGCGGGACGTGATCGTGGTCAGCTCCGTCAGCTGCATCTACGGCCTGGGCGAGCCGGACGATTTCGCCGCCATGATGGTGTCCCTGCGGGTGGGGATGGAGATACCCATCCCGGAGCTGTCCCGCAGGCTGGTGAACATCCGCTATGAGCGCAACGACGTGGCCTTTGAGCGCAACCGCTTCCGTATCCGGGGGGACACGGTGGACATCTGGCCCGCCTATTGGAAGGACACGGCCTTGCGCCTGGAATTTTTCGGCGACGAGATCGACCGCATATCCGAGATCAACGCCGTGTCCGGCGCGGTGGTCCGGCGGCTCACCAACATCCCCATATGGCCCGCCAACCACTATGTGACCACGAAAGAGAAGATGGAGGCCGCCATCGTCCAGATACGAAAAGAACTGGCCGAGCGCCTTGCCTGGTTCGAGGCCAACGGCAAGCTCTTGGAGGCCCAGCGGCTGAAGCAGCGCACCGAGTACGACATCGAGATGATGCAGGAGCTGGGCTACTGTTCCGGCATCGAGAACTATTCCCGCATCATCTCCGGCCGGGAACCGGGCAGCGCCCCCATGACATTGCTGGACTACTTTCCCAAGGACTTCATTTTATTTGTGGACGAAAGCCACGTGACCCTCCCCCAGGTCCGGGCCATGTACCGGGGCGACAGGAGCCGCAAAGAGACGCTGGTGGAGTACGGCTTTCGCCTGCCCTGCGCCTTTGACAACCGGCCCCTGATGTTCGACGAGTTCAATTCCCGTATCCATCAGGCCATCTATGTCTCCGCCACGCCGGGGGAGTACGAGCGCAGCCGCGCCGGTCAGATCGCCGAGCAGCTCATCCGCCCCACGGGACTTCTGGACCCGGAGATCCAGGTCCGGCCCGTGGAGGGGCAGATCGACGACCTGATCGGGGAGATCAACGCCCGGGTGGCGAAAAACCAGCGGACGCTGGTCACCACCCTGACGGTGAAGATGGCGGAGGACCTGACGGCCTACCTCACCGACGCGGGCATCCGCTGCCGGTACCTGCACCACAACATCAGCGCCATCGAGCGTATCGAGATCATCCGGGACATGCGTCTGGGCCGGTTCGACGTGCTGGTGGGCATCAACCTGCTCCGGGAGGGTCTGGACCTGCCGGAGGTGTCGCTGGTGGCCATATTGGACGCGGACAAGGAGGGGTTTCTCCGCTCCGAGACCAGCCTCATCCAGACCACGGGCCGCGCCGCCCGCAACGCGGAGGGCACCGTCATCATGTACGCGGATACCATCACGCCCTCCATGGACGCCGCCATTCGGGAGACGGAGCGCCGCCGGGCCAAGCAGCAGGCCTATAACCAGGCCCACGGCATCGTGCCCCAGACCATCATCAAGGACGTGAAGGACCTGATGGACATGACCGGCGCCGACGACAGGCAGCCGGACGTGCTGAACGACAAGGGCGTGAAGATGACCGCCCGGGAGCGCCAGGCGGCCATCGAGAAGCTGGAAAAGCAGATGCGCAAGGCGGCGCAGATGCTGGAATTTGAGTACGCCGCCGTCCTCCGCGACCGCCTCGTCGAACTCCGCGGGGAGAAATAAGGTGTCCCCGGCTTACGCCGGGGACGCGTGGGATTTTAATGTTTCTCTCCTTCCGACGCGGCGAAGCCGCGCCACCTCCCTCGTCAGAGGGAGGCTTTTTAATGAATTTTCCTTATTCAAAGGCCCCCTCTGACGAGGGGGCTGTCAGCGCCTTTGGTGCTGACTGGGGGAGAGACAATTATTTTACATACCCCACACGCTGGCCCAGTTGGACGGGGGTTTCTGTGCCTTTGGCCGAGGCGGCCTCCAGCGCCGGGTCTGGGACGGCGGCGTCCCTGGGCGTGACAAGTATGACGGTGGAGCCGCCGAAGGCGAAGTTGCCCTTTTCCTGCCCACGGGTCACTTGGCCGACCACGGGCCGGTTTTCTATCTTCCCCACCAGCAGAGCCCCGACCTCCATGACCAGAAGAGGCCCGAAGACCGTATCCAGCAGCCGGTACTCACGCGTGTTTTCATGATACACGGGCCGCTGGCCCCGCGCCAAAGGCTGGACCGTGTGCAGCACGCCGGGGATACGCACCGCCTCGCCGGGGGTGCCGTCCGCCGTCCAGATATAGCGGTGGTAGTCTTTTGGCGTCAGGCGGAACAGCCACACCAGCCCACCGGAAAATTTTTCCGCCAGGGCCTCGTCCCGTAAAAGCCCCGCCAGGGTGTACGCCGTGCCCTTCACGGGAAAACGGCCGTCGTCCGTCACGGGCCAGACGGTGAGGGCCCCATCGCAGGGGCTCACGAACGCCGCCGGGTCCATGTCCACAGGCCGGGCGTCAGGGGGCAGGGCGCGGGTGAAGAAGTCGTTGAAGGAGCGGAATTTTTGCCCGGTCCAGGGCGTCATGTCGATATCGTTGGCCTTGACGAAGGGCTCTACCGCCAGGGCGGACAGACGGGTGGACAAAACGGCGCCGCCCAATTTGGAAAACCAGGGACGGCACAGGCCCCGGAGCAGAAAACGCCCCGGGGCCGTTCCGTACAGAAACTCCGCCGCCCTCATGCCGTACCGGGCACCCGGCGCAGCACCCACTTCCAGGGCAGCACGCTGCCCCAGCGGTGACAGGCCAGTATGTACAGGATGACCAGCGCCACAAGACCAATGAGGACCAAAAGCTCCGCGGTGGTGGGCTTGCGGAAAGAGAAGCGGACGATGAACAGCACGCCGGAGATGAGCATCACCACCGGCAGCCCGTACAAAAACACCCTGGGGGCCAGGGTCCCGACGGCGTAAAACACCGGCAGTATCACGGATATAGAGGTGATGGGCATGCCCTGGTAGTACTTCTTCCCGTCCTCGCAGGGGTCGGCGTCCACGGTGATGTTGAACCAGGCCAGACGGATGAGCCCCGCCAGACAGTAAAGCCCCAGAATGCCCGTGCCCAGGGCCGTGTGCATACCCAGGTGGTAGGCGATGACCACCGGCAAAGCCCCGAAGCAGACCATGTCGCACAGGGAGTCCAGCTGCACGCCAAAGGCCTTTTCCGCGTCGGTCCTGTCCTTTTTCGTCCGGGCCACCTTGCCGTCAAAGGCGTCCAGCAGGCCCGACAGGGCCAGACACGCCAGCGCCCAGCGGATATGGCCGGAGCAGGCGCAGAAGATACCGGCCACGGAGGATAAAAGGCTGGCATATGTCATCCATACGGTATAATCATAAAATCCGATCACGGCGGACTCACCCCGCTTTCTCTATCTGTCTCATTGGGACATTTTCGACCCCCGTTTTGTCCCGTTTATGTCCCACTTGTGTCCCAATTATGGCCTGTTTTGTCCCGTTTGTGTCCCACTGTGGGCGCGGCCAAGAACGGCGGCGGCCACGGCGGTGAAGGCCGCGGAAAGCAGCAGCCGGCAGTAAAAATCCACGCCCCGGCTCACCACCATTGCCGGCAGGGTCAGCGCGCCGAACACCGGCGCGAAAGCGGTCAGAAACAGCGCCTCCGTCACCCCCATGCCCCCCGGCAGGGGCAGCATGTCGGCCGCCACGGTTATCATCGCCTGGGTCAGGGCGATATCCAGCCACCGGCCGGGGATGCCGAAGCTCCGGCACACCAGCCAGGGGACCGTGAACAGGGCGAAGCGCTGGGCAAAGGTAATGAGCTGCACCAGAAGCATAAGCCCCATATGGCTCTTGAAATACCCCGCCGTCTCGTGGTAGCGCTCCATGGCGGCCAATAATTTCTCCCGCCGGGAGCCGCTGCGGCGCAGGATATGCAGCTTTTCCAGCAGCTTGTGCCCCCCGTCCATGGCCCTGCGGGCCAGGTGGGGATGGAATACCAGCGTCAGCAGCAGGCTGGTGAACCCCACCGTCAGCGCCAGACCCAGCCAGAAAAGGAGCATCATGTCCCCAAAGCGGGCATAGAGGAAATCCCGCCGGAACAGGGCCATAAAAAGCCCCGTCAGCACCAGCACCAGCTTGTAGGTGATGGTGACGGCCATCAATATCACGGCGGAGACCGGCACGGGGATACGCTCGCGCCGGAGGAAATAGGCCTGCATGGGCTGGCCGCCCCCGGCGGAGGGGGTCACGGCGGAGAAGAAAAACCCCGCCGAGGACACCAGAAAGCACCGGCCCTGGCCCAAATGATAGCCGCAGGAGCGCAGCAGCAGCCGCAGGATAATGGCCTCGCCTCCGATGAACGCCAGCACGCATACGATCGCGGGCAGCAGCCACCGGCTGTCGCAGCCCTCGATGGCCTCGCGTATGGCGTTTATATCCTGGCCCCGGAACACCGCGTACAGGGTAAGGCCCAGCACGGCGACGAACAAAAGGGTGTTGCCGAGGATCTTTTTCCGGTTTTCCTTCATGGGACTTCCTTTCCCGTCACCGGTGTGCGCCGCGTCCACAGCCGTCTATACCGTGCGCCGAGGGATGTGCGGGCGGCGGTCTGCCAGCACAGCTCCGCCAGGGCAATTCCCGCCAGCGCGTCCGCCAGCACATGCTGCCGGGTGGTCAGGGTGGACGCCGCGATGGCCAGGGCGAAGACCAGGGAAAAACCCCGGTACCAGGCCGGTATGTCCTTCTGCCCCCGCAGGCCCGCCCAGCAAAGCCAGCTGCAAAAGCAGTGCATGGAGGGGAAAAGCGCGTCCGGCGCATCCACCGCGTAGATAAGGCCCAGCAGCCACCCAAAGGGCGCGTCCGCCGGTATCTCCGGCCGGAGATTGGTGGTGGGCAGGAGCAGAAAAGCCGCGAAACACACAAGCTTTCCCAGAGCGTCCGCCGCCAGGAAGCGAAAGCCGTTTTCCTCGTCCTGCCGGACGGCCAGCACGTAATTGGCCGCCCAGAAGGCGTAGGCCAGCACGTATATGACGGCGGTCCAGGGCAGAAAGGGCACGGCGCCGTCCAGGGCGCCTGTCATGTCCCGGTGATACCAGCCGGCCGTGATGCCCTTGGCGCCCCAGTACACCGCGCCCTGCAATATGAGCGCGAACAGCAGCGGCAAGCGGCCATAGACGGGAACGAGAGGACGGCGGACTGAGGTCATGGGGGCGCTCCTTTTGATACGTGATGCTTATTCATTGTACCAGATTTTCCGGTCATTGTCTACGAATTTGGCCTTACAGTTTTGTAATATACTACTAAGTCGTCAAGAAAGCGGTAAAGGAAAGGGTAAATTTACCTTTGCAGGGGCAGGTACACGGTCATGCGGGTGCCCACGCCCTCGTAGGAGGTCAGGCCGATGGACCCGCCGTGGCGGGACACGATCCACCGGGCGATGGCCAGCCCCAGGCCGCTGCCGCCGGCGCCGCCCTTGCGGGCGCTGTCGGCGCGGTAGAACCGCTCGAACACGTGGGGCGCGTCGGCCCGGGCGATGCCGGGGCCGTTGTCCTGCACCTCCAACGCGGCCCGGTTGCCGTCCGTGCCGGTGCGGATGGTGATACGGGTGTCCGCCGGGGCGTATTTGCGGGCGTTGTCTGCCAGGACCCGGACGGCCTGTTTTAATAGCGCCGGGTCCGCCCGGACGCTCACGGGCGCGGGCGCGTCCAGCACATACTCATGGCTGGCGTCGATCATCCGGCTTTCCTCCCAGACCTCATGGGCCAGCTCGGACAGGTCCAGTCCTTCCAGCTTCAATTCCTGACGGCCGGCGTCCCCGCGGGCCAGGAATAAAAGCTGCTCCACCAGGGTCTTCATGTGCTCCGTCTCGGTCTGGATGGCCCGGATGGACTCGTTCAGGACCTTTTCATCCGTCTTGCCCCAGCGGGCCAGCATATCCGCGTAGCCCTGTATCACGGCGATGGGGGTGCGCAGCTCGTGGCTGGCGTCGTCCACAAACCGGACCTGCTGGCGGTAGCTGGCGTGCATGCGGGCGATCAGGTTGTTCACCGCCGTTTCCAGACCGGCCAGGTCGCTGTCCCCCACGTGCAGCTGCTCGTCCGGGGAGGCGCCGTTCAGGTGGTCGATGGCCTCCTCCAGGGAGTGGAACTTGCTCTCGTCAAAGCCGTGGGCGGAGATGCTCTCCGTCACCTGGGCGATGTCGTCGATGGGCCGCAGATACCGGCGGACCCGCCGGGTGGCCCCGAAGCAGCCGATGAGCCAAAATAGCAGCCGCGCCGCCGTGAGACATTCCAGACAAAAGCCCAGCCAGAACAAAAACCCGCCCATCTCCGCCTGGGTATCCCCCGCGTGGAAGAGCACGTTGTCGGCGTAGACGTTTTCCTCGTCGCTGTTTTGGAGCAGGCACAGGGCATAGCCCGGGTCCGCCAGCATCACATCCAGGAGGTTATAGGGTTTGGGGAACTGGATATAAAACTCCGTGCCGGGTTTTAAGGGCACGCCCGCCGCCTGGGCGGTGGCGAGGCACCAGACCAGCACGGCCACCAGAAACAGCGCCACGGTCTGCCAGATAATGCGCCAGAGCTTGCCCCACTGGCCCCGCCAGGCGATGCGTCTGGCGATGGAGGTGGTGCGGTTCACGGCTCGTCCCCCTTGAGCACATAGCCCACGCCCCGGACCGTGTGTATCAGCTTCACCCCAAAGGCGTCGTCCAGCTTCTGGCGCAGATACCGGATGTACACGTCCACCACATTGGTCTCCCCGGCGTAATCGTAGCCCCAGACCTTTTCCAGCAGCATGTCACGGGTCTGCACGATGTCCCGGTTCTCGAGCAGCGTTTGCAGCAGCAGAAATTCTTTATAGGTCAGGGTCAGGGGCGCGTCGCCGTAGGCGGCGGTGTGCCGCGCCGGGTCCAGGGTGAGCGCGCCGCAGCGCAGTACGGCGGTGCGCCGGATATTGGGCGCGCCGGTGCGCAGAGCGGCCCGGATACGGGCCAGAAGCTCCTCGATGGAGAAGGGCTTGGTGATATAGTCGTTGGCCCCCATGTCCAGGCCGCTCACTTTGTCCATGACCGCGTCACGGGCGGTGAGCAGGAGCACGGGGGTGTCCTTCTCGTTGCGCAGACGGCGCAGCACCTCCAGGCCGTTCAGGCCGGGGAGCATCACGTCCAGCAGGATAAGGTCGAAGGGGCCGGAAAGGGCCGCTTCCAGCCCCTCCCGGCCGTCGGCGGCCCTGGTGACGGCGTAGCCCTCGTGGTCCAGCTCCAATTCCAGAAACCGGGCCAGACGGGCCTCGTCCTCCACGATCAGTATGTTCGCGCCCATGGCTTACGGGTCCTGTTTGTCCTGGCCGTCCTGGCCGGCGGCGTTCTGGATGGACTGCTTGATGTCCCCGGCCAGGTCGCTCATCTTGCCCATGGCGTCGTTGATGCCGTCCTTGCCAAGCTGGCGGCCCTCGAAGCGGTAGCGGCAGTCGCAGAAAAGCCCCGCGATCAGCGCCACCAGCACCAGCCCGAAGCTGGCGAAAAGCAGCACCAGCAGAACTAAAACCGGCATGCCCAGAAGCCGCTTGCCCCGGCGCTCCACCACGAAGTCGTTATCCAGGGTGATACGGAAAAATTTCTTCACATACTCCCACAGCACCGCAAAGCCGTTGGAGAAAAAGCCGGGGCCTTTGTGGGCGGTCACGTTCTTCACGGGCTTGACGCCGCCGGTCTCGCCGCCGGCGGCCGTGTCCGCGTGTACGGCGGCGCCGTCGGTCTTGTGGGCCCGTTCCAGGGCCACCATGGCGTCCAGCATGTCCCAGTTGTTCTCTTCCAAAGCGGCGCGGGCTTCCTCCAAAGACACGCCCGCCTTTTTGCTCAAAAGCTCCGCCATTTCGTATCGTTCCATGCGCGATACCTCCTTGTCTTTATCTGAGAGCAGGATACCACGGCAAATTTAAAGGCAAATGCAAGGAAGATTAAAAACCGATTAAATCTGCACCGGCGCTGGCGTGGGCGAGGTATCCGGCGCGGGGGTGGGCTCTGGGTCGTCGGAAAAGCTGAAGTCCCCCGGACAGGCTGGATAGTCGCTGGTGTCCCACCAGTAAACGCCCCAGAGCCGCTCGTCCCCGGACAGAAATACGTCCGGACCGGACACGTCCACGTGATAGCTCGTCCCCGCCAGGGTCACCATGTTCCAGCAGTGGACATCCCCGTCCATGCGGCCCGTCACGGTCCGGCAGTCCAGACCGATGCTTTGACAGCAGGCCTGCAGCGCCAGGGCCAGGCCCTCGCTGTCGGCCGCGCCGTTCATGAGCGCGTCCCAGGCGGCAGCGCCGGCGGTCTCGTCCACCTGGCACCGGTCCGCCAGCCGTCCGCACAAAAGCCGCAGCCGCTCCGCCCCGTCCAGGGCCTGTTCCCGGGCGGTCGGGCTCGGCGACGGGGAGGCGTCATCCGACGATGGCGCGGGGGTAAGGCCCGCCGTGATCTCCGCTATCGCCGTGGTCAGCTCTTCCCGGCGCTGGGAGAGAGCCGACGGGTCCAGGCCGTAATCCAGCGTCAGCTCTGCGATACGGGTCACGCCCGTTTCCGGGAACAATGCCGCGTCTACCTCCGGCAGCACGGGACAGGCCAGCGCGTCGGCGTAATAGGCCGCCGACACGTACTCCCGCAGGGTGTCGGCCGTGGCGGAGGCGTCGGATATTTCCAGGACGAGATAGGTCTCGCCCGCCCGGAGAGCCCCGTCCAGCCGGTCCTTCAGGGCCGACACGGACCGCACCCGCTCCAGCGCGTCCGCCTGGGCGGCCGTGCGCTTATAGGTGATGTTCACCTCCGCCTGGTAGTAGCTGACGATGCGGCTCAGGTCGTAGCTGATGGTGTCCACGGCGAAAGCCCCCAGAGCCGTGGAGGACTTCACGTCCCAGCAGGCGGTGGACAGGTCCTGGCTGACGGAGCCCTCGTAGCCGTTGAATTGCAGCTGGGCCGATTCCACGTGGTCCGTCACCAGCGCCAGAACGGCACGGCGCAGGGCGGCGTAATCGGTGATGTTGTCAGGCGCGTCCGCTGCCTCGGTCACCGCCGGGGCCGGGGGCTGGTAGGGCTCACTGGAGGCGTATTGGGTGTCGTAAAGACTGGCGCAGCCGCAAAGCGCCAGCGCAAATATAAGCGCCAGCAGACAAGGAAGCGTCCGGGGTCGATGTCTCATGTCAGTAGCCCAGGTCCTGGCGGATGAGCACGACCTCCATATTCTCGCACCAGGAGGGCTTTTTCCACAGCACCACCAGGGCGTTGCAGATACGGTCCGGACTGGCGCAGTCGTGGCATACCCCGTCCACGGCGCAGGGGGTCTTTTTATGGAGCCTCTGGGCGTTTTTCGGCGCGGCGATGTTCCGGGCCCGGTCCAGGGCCTCCGGGAATGGGCCGGAGAGCTTGTTTTGGCCCACGACGAAGATCACCCGCTCCTTTTTCATCAGCGTGCCGGCCACCCGGTTGCCCCGGCCGTCGATGTTCAGTATGTACCCTTCCTCCGACACGGCGTTGGCGCTGGTGATGTACACCTGGGCGTTGTTGGCGGGGATACAGGTGTCGTCGCCGGGGACAGTCTGGTGCCAGTAGACGGTGTTGTCCGCCGCAAGGCGGTCGTACACGTCCAGAGCGGCCAGGGTCATGCTGCCGCCCATGCCGATGCTCTTGCCGTGCAGGGAGCCGGTCAGGTAGTCCGCCGCGGCCTCTTTGGTGTCAAATTCCGTGACGGTGAAGCCGTTTTTCCGAAGATTCTCCACGATCTTTTCCATAGGGCGTTCCTCCGAATCCATAAAAGCTCAATCTGTCTTTACGATGTCCTGGAAGTTCTTGCCAAACACCTCGTGGGACTGGGTGACGATCACGAAGGCGTTGGGGTCGATGTCGGACACCATCTTTTTCAGCGCGGGCAGCTGCTGGCGCTTGGCGGCGCACAGCACCACGTCCCGCTCCTCGCCGCTGTAGGCCCCCTCGCCCTTTAAGAGCGTAGCCCCCCGGTGGAGGGTGACGCCGATGTGCTGGGCGATGGTGTGGGGGTGGACGGTGATGATGTAGCACACGCTGGAGTTGGCCGTGCCGTACAGCAGCAGGTTTACCACCCGGCTGGACACGAACATGGTGATGATGGTGTACATGGCCGCGTCAAAGCGCTTGAAGATGACGGCGAAGGCCACCACCACCGTGGCGTCCAACACCAGGCCGATGGTGCCGAGCTGCATATAGCCGTATTTGCGCCGCAGCAGCCTTGACAGGATGTCCGTGCCGCCGCTGGTGCCGCCGGTGACGAAAATGAGCCCGTAGCCCAGGCCCTTCAAAAGCCCGCCGTACACCGCCGCCAGCAAAATGTCGTCCGTCAGACGGATGTGCAGGACGTTGAACATGTCGATGGCCACGCTGGAGCCCACCATGCCTATCAGGGAGTACACGATGAACCGCAGGCCGAACTTTCTCCCGGCCACCACGAAAAGCGGGATGTTCATGACGATGATCATCACGCCCACGGGCAGACCGGTCAGCA
The DNA here is from genome assembly GCA_947624395.1 of uncultured Oscillospiraceae bacterium. Classification (GTDB taxonomy): domain Bacteria; phylum Bacillota; class Clostridia; order Oscillospirales; family Oscillospiraceae; genus CAJOIG01. The sequence continues at coordinate 2,512 of CANQKA010000054.1, read as the reverse complement.
GGTTCAATATCTGCGCGATGCCGGTGAGCCCGCCGGAGACGATGCTGTTGGGGTAGGTGAGGAAGGAGAAGCTGGCTCCCGCGATCAGGCAGCCCAGCACGTTGATCGCCACGGCCCTGCCGTCGGTGATGAGAAAACGCTTGAGTTTGTTCATGATGGACCCTCGAACATAAATCGTTTTCGGCCCCGGCAGGGGCCGGCCCCCTCTGACGAGGGGGCTGTCAGCGAAGCTGACTGGGGGAGAGAAAGATTATGGTTTTTCTCTCCCCCCGTCTCGCCCTGGCGGGCGGCCCACCCCCCTTTGACAAGGGGGGCTTAGACGAACGAGAGTTGTTCCTCGCCTCTATCGGCGTCGGTGAGTTTCGCGCCGGAGGCGGGGATGGTGCGGACCCGGTAGCGGGACTGGTTTTGGATGGCCGTCTCGGAAAGAGGGCGGGCACCCGCCACCGGGTGCTTTTTCACGGTCATGACCTGCACGCCCTGGGTAGTGCGGCTGGTTTTGGGGGCCAGAAGCGCCGTGGAGAACACCACGCACCGGCCCTCCGCCGACGTGACGGCCACCTCCGTCTCGCCCTCCAGGGGCAGCAGAGAGACAAGGGGGCTTTTGTCCGAGTATGCGCCGGTGAGTTTTTTCCGGTTTGTCTTGGTGGCATAGGCGGCCAGGGGCAGTCGGGCGCATTTGCCGTTGGCAAAAAAGAGCAGGATGGTCCCGGTATAGTCCCCCGCCGGGACGGCGGTCAAAAACGCCTCCCCCTCGTCAAAGCCCAGCAGCGCGGGCAGATAGTCCCCCAGGGCGCTGGCCTTTGTCTCTTTTACGTCCGCCACCCGCAGCTTGTATGCCTGTTGCTTATCCGTGAAGACGAGCAGCTCCGCGCTGTTGGTGCTGTCCCAATACCAGCCAAGCCCGTCGTCCTCTTTGTATTTCTGTTCGCCGCTCATGCGCAGACTCTGGGGGGTGATCTTCTTGAAATACCCGTGCCGGGACAGGAACAGGTGCACCGGGTAATCCTCCACGGCGGCGGGGCCCTCGTCAAATTCCTCGATCTCCCGGGCGTAGACGATGCCGGTGCGCCGGGGGGAGGGGTATTTTTTCATGACCGCCTTTAATTCGTCGGCGATGATGGAGCGGATACGGCGCTTGTTTTTGAGGGTGTCCTCCAGGTCCGCGATGTCCTTCGCCAGCTCCTCCGTCTCGGCCACGCGTTTTAAGATGTACTCCCGGTTGATGTTCCGCAGCTTTATCTCCGCCACGAACTCCGCCTGGGTCTCGTCGATGCCGAAGCCGATCATCAGGTTGGGCACCACGTCCGCTTCCGTCTCGGTCTCCCGGATGATGGCGATGGCCCGGTCGATGTCCAGCAAGATGGCCTTGAGGCCCTCCAAAAGGTGGAGCTTTTCCTTCTTGCGGGACATGTCGAAATATACCCGCCGCCGGACGCACTCGGTCCGCCAGGCGATCCACTCGGTCAGTATCTCCCGCACCCCCATCACACGGGGCGACCCGGCGATCAGGATATTGAAGTTGCAGGGGTAGTTGTCCTGTAAGGGCGTGAGCTTATAGAGCTTGGCCATGAGCCGGTCCGGGTCCGTGCCACGCTTCACGTCGATGGCGAGTTTTAAGCCGCCCAGGTCCGTCTCGTCCCGCATGTCGGCGATCTCTTTTATTTTGCCGTCCTTGATAAGGTCCCGGCATTTTTCTATCACCGCCTCGGCGGTGGTGGTGTATGGCAGCTCGTATATCTCGATGATGTGCTCTTTCTCCACGTACCGCCACCGGGCACGGACCGGGAAGGACCCGCGGCCGGTGTTGTATATCTCCGCCATCTGGCCGGGGTCGTAGACGATCTCGCCGCCGGTGGGAAAATCCGGGGCCGGCATGGTGGTCATGATCTCGTGGTCCGGGTCCCGCAAAAGCTCTATCGTGGTCTGGCAGACCTCGGCCAGATTGAACCCGCATATCTGGCTGGCCATGCCCACGGCGATGCCCAGGTTGGCGCTGACAAGCACGTTGGGGAAGGTGGTGGGCAGGAGCGTGGGCTCGGTGGTGGTGTTATCGTAGTTGGGCTGGAAGTCCACCGTGTCCTTGTCGATGTCCCGGAAAAGCTCCGCGCACACCGGGGCCAGCTTGGCCTCCGTGTACCGGCTGGCGGCGTAGGCCATATCCCGGCTGTATACCTTGCCGAAATTGCCCTTACTGTCCACAAAGGGCACGTTCAGCGCGCCGTTATCCCGGGTCAGGCGGACCATGGTCTCGTAGATGGCCGCGTCCCCGTGGGGGTTATAGTGCATGGTCTGGCCCACGATGTTGGCGGACTTGGTCCGGGCCCCGTTCAGAAGGCCCATCTTGTACATGCAGTACAGAAGCTTCCGGTGGCTGGGCTTGAACCCGTCGATCTCCGGGATGGCCCGGGACACGATCACGCTCATGGCGTAGGGCATGAAGTTCAGCTCCAGGGTGTCGGTGATGGGCTGGTCGATGGTCTCCCCCCGCAGGCCCATCACGTTGGGGTCC
>CANQKA010000053.1 GCA_947624395.1 uncultured Oscillospiraceae bacterium | reverse complement strand
CCACGGAGAGCACCGAGTATATCGTGATGTTCCTGGGCCGGGATACCAACGACTATCCCGCCGTGAACTTCCGCCACGTGCTGATCGAGGCCGAGGACACCGACGGTGACGGCGCGTTCAGCGAGGAAGAGATCGACGCCGCGAAAGAAGAGGCCGAGAGCGTATACGACGAGTGGAAGGACGGCGACGCCACGGAGGATTCTTTCGCCGAGATCGCCAACGACCACTCCGACGATACCGGCTCCAACACCATAGGCGGCCTCTATGAGCACGTGGCCAAGGGCGACATGGTGGAGCCCATCAACGACTGGATCTTTGACGCGGCCCGCAAGGCCGGCGACACCACGGTCGTGTCCTACGACGGCAGCAACTACACCGGCACCCATGTGGTCTATTTCGTGGGCGATGACGACATGTCCTACGCCCACTACCAGGCCGATGAGGCCCTGCGGCACGATGACTACGATCACTGGTCCGAGGACCTGATGGCGTCTTACGAGCCCACCACCGCCCACCTGAGCATGTGCGGGAAAAACCACTAAGAAACACAATTGAAGATGATGGCGAGCTGCTTGCAGCTCGCCATTGTTTTAATGTTTCTCTCCCTCCGTCACGGCTTGCGCCGTGCCACCTCCCTCGTCAGAGGGAGGCTGATCCTCCACCGCGGAAAAGAATATGGCCCCCTCTGACGAGGGGGCTGTCAGCGCCTTTGGCGCTGACTGGGGGAGAGATTCTTTTATTCCGCGCTGGGTTTACCGCCGCCCTCGCTCTTGGGCCGGCGGTTGTGGGGCCGGCGGCGGCTGTAGTAGTTCTTGCTGCGGGCCTTCTGGCTCTGCTCCCGCTGCTCCTGGGCCAGGGGCGCGTCCGCCTTGCGGGGACCGCGGCGCTCCCGGTTCTGACCCTGGCGGCGCTGGCCCTGGCGGCGGCGGTCGTTCCGGCGCTGGCCGTCCTCCGCCACAGGCGCAGGGGTGACCACTGGCGCGGGCTTGGGCGCTTCCTCGTCGGGGGCCGTGACCAGCATCTCCGGCATCTCCCAACCGTCCGGCTCCGGTTCAGGCTCCGGGGCCTTTTTCGGCTTGAGCACCAGCACATGGGGCGGCTGGCTGCCATCCCTGGGCCGGCCGCCGGGCACGGCCGCCACGTCCTCCACGTCGTACTGGCGGTAGGCGTCGTCCCCCTCCCCGTCCAGCTTCACCCGCACCGTCTGGCGCAGGATGTTCACCTGGTTCACGTTGCCGTAGCCGTCCGGCGTCTCCACGAACGCGCCGTTTTTCGGCACGTTCTTCACCAGCTCCTCGTAGGCCGGCTGCTCATAGCGCAGGCAGCACATCAGCCGCCCGCAGCAGCCGGATATTTTGGCCGGGTTCAGGCTCAGGGCCTGGACCTTCGCCATTTTCGTGGACACGGGCTTGAACTCGTCCATGAACGTGCCGCAGCAGAAGGGCCGGCCGCACATGCCCAGACCGCCCAGCATCCGGGCCTCGTCCCGGACGCCGATCTGCCGCAGCTCGATGCGGGTGCGGAACACCCCGGCCAGGTCCTTCACCAGCCCTCGGAAGTCCACGCGGCCGTCGCTGGAGAAGAAAAAGATGATCTTGTTGCCCTCAAAGCTGCACTCCACGTCCACCAGCTTCATGTCCAGGCCGTGGGCCTCGATCTTCTGCCGGCCTATCACGTATGCCTCACGCTCCCGCTTGCGGCATATGTCCGCCACTCGCAGGTCGTTTTCCGTGGCGACGCGGGCCACGGGCCGCAGGGGCGCCACCACCTGCTCGTCCTCGATCTCATGATTGCCCTTGACCACCGTGCCCAGCTCCAGGCCCTTGCTGGTCTCGACAACGACCTGGTCGCCGGCCTTCAGCGTCATGCCCGCCGGGTCAAAGAAATAGCTCTTGCCCCGGTTGCGGTATTTGATGCTCACTACTTCTGTCATATCTCGTCTACCCTCAGTGTTTCCGCGGCCAAAAGGCCGAATATCTGTTTGGGCTGCACATTGTGGCGCAGACAGTCAAGCGCCCTGTCCATCAGCCCGTCCAGGCGCATAAGCGTCTCTCGCCCCAGGCCGGGATCCTTGAGCCGGCCGCACAGGATGTCGCAAACCGCGTCCCGGACCTGGCCCGCAAACGCCTCCGTGTCCTCACGGGACAGCTTGCCCCGGTTCATGCAGAACAGCACCGTCTGGGCCAGGTCACCGGAGGCGGCCGCCTCCAAATAGCCTCTGGCCAGGTCGGAAAGCTCTCCCGTCCGCTCCTGCCGGACCACGCCGCCGCCGGTCTTAACACACCTGGACCGCACCGTGGGCAGCAGCGCGTCCGCCGACGCGGCGCATAAGACGAAGCACGCGTGACCGGGCGGGTCCTCCAGGGCCTTCAAAAGGGCGTTTTGCGCCTGTTGGTTCATCCTGTCGGCCTGGTCGATGATATACACCTTCCGGGCCGCCTCGTTGGGGGCGAGCTGGGCGTCCGCGGTCATGGCACGTATCTGGCCCACCACGATGTCCTGGCGCAGCCCTTTTGTGCCTGCCTCACGGGCGATCACGGTCACGTCCGGGTGCATCCCCGCCAGGGCCTTCCGGCAGTCACGGCACTGGCCGCAGGGTGGCTCCGGGCCGGTGCACACCAGCTCCGCCGCCAGACGGCGGGCGCTCTCGTCCCGCTCCGGTCCCTCCGGGGCCAGCAGCATATACGCGTGTGATGTTCGCTTCTCCGCCATAGCTTGACCTGCACCCTGTTTATTCATAATGATTATAACATAGTTTTGCGCTTTGTTACAATACGAATTGTCCCCATCCGGAAAATTTCGCCCGGGCCCTCGTCATTTTGCACGATTTGTTTGGGCATTGTGCTGACTTCCGGCTGGGAGAATCTGGGCATTATGCGGTTTTTTCCGGGCCGGACGGCAATACTGTTTGCAACTATCCAAGAAGTATGATACAGTCAAATTGCCAGAAAATTGCCAATGCCGCGCACAAGGAGGCGGACCCATGAAACGCAACAATGTTTCCAACAACGTGATCCGGCGGCTCCCCCGCTATCTGCGGAAGCTGGACGATCTGGCCGGCAAGGGCGAGGAGCGCATATCCTCCGACAAGCTGGGCCGCCAGATGGGACTGACCCCCTCCCAGATACGCCAGGATTTCTCCAGCTTCGGCGAGTTCGGCCAGCAGGGCTACGGGTACAACGTGGACTTTTTGCGCCGGGAGATCGGCCAGATATTGGGCACCTACCGGGGCTATTCCGCCGTGCTGGTGGGCGCGGGCAATCTGGGCACCGCCCTGGTGCAGAACTTTGACTTCATCATCGAGGGCTATGTGTTCCTGGGCGCGTTCGACGTAAAGCCCGAGCTCATCGGCACAAAGATCGACGGCTTTCCCGTCTATGACGTGCGGGAGCTGGCCCAATTCGTCCGGGAGCATAAGGTGGACATCGCCATCCTGACCGTGCCACGCCACGCCGCCCAGGAGATGACGGATGTGCTGGCCGAGGCCGGTATACGGGCCATCTGGAACTTTACCAACACGGAGCTGGACGTGGGCGACACCGGCATTTTGGTGGAGAACATTCACTTTTCCGACAGCCTGCTGGTGCTGACCTACCACCTGGCCCAGCTGGACGACAGGGAAAAAGAAGATGCCTGACGCGCCATTCGACACCATCGCCGCCATATCCACGGGCCAGGTGCTCTCCGCCATCGGCATCGTCCGGGTCAGCGGTCCGGAGGCCCTTGCCGTGACGGACCGGGTATTCACCCCCCTGCGGGGTCTGCCCATGAGCCAGAGGCCGGACCGGCGGCTCATTTTGGGAAAATTAAAGGCCCCGGACGGGGCGGTGCTGGACATATGCCTTGCCACCGTCTCACGGGGGCCGGACAGCTATACGGGGGAGGACACCGCGGAGCTTCAGTGCCACGGCTCCCCCGTCGTGCTGCGTCAGGCGCTGGAAAGCCTGTTCGCCGCCGGGGCAAGACAGGCCAAAGCCGGTGAGTTCACCCGCCGGGCGTTTTTGAACGGCCGCATGGACCTTACACAGGCGGAGGCCGTCATCGACCTCATCGACGCCCAGACGCCCCAGATCGCGGAAAACGCCGCCGCCCAGCTGGACGGGGCCATCCGCAAGCACACGGACGCGGTGTACGATGACCTGGCCGCCATATGCTCCCACTACCACGCGGTGATAGACTACCCCGACGAGGACATTGAGCCCTTCACCCTGACCCAATACACCCAGACGCTTGATGGCGCGGCGGAGAAACTGGCCTGTCTGGCGGCCACGTTCCGCCGGGGCGAGGTACTGAAAAACGGCGTGCCATGCGCCATTCTGGGCCGGCCCAACGCGGGCAAGAGCTCGCTTCTCAACGCCATTTTGGGCTACGACCGGGCCATCGTCACCGACATTCCCGGCACCACCCGTGACACCATCGAGGAAAAGGCCGTCCTGGGCGGCACGCTCCTGCGGCTGCTGGACACGGCCGGTCTGCGGGACACGGCCGACCCGGTGGAGCGGGAGGGCGTGGCAAGGGCCAAAAGCGCGGCGGAAAATGCCCAGCTGGTGCTGGCGGTGCTGGACGGTTCCCAGCCGCTGACGGCAGAGGATGAGGCCGTTCTAAACGCGGCCAAGGCCGCGCCCTATCACGTGATATTGCAAAACAAATCCGACCTGCCCGCCCGCTGGTCCATGCCCGACGCCATCCCCGTCAGCGCCCGCACCGGCGCGGGGCTGGACGCGCTGGAGGCGGCAGTCTCCGCGCTTTTGAAGGACGCGGAGCCCCTGCCCGTGGGGGAGACGCTGACCAATCCCCGGCAGGCCGACGCGGTGGGCCGTGCGCTGGATTACGTGCGGGCCGCGAAAGAGGCCATGGAGGCGGGCTTTGCCCCCGACGCGGTGCTCACCGAGGTGGAAGGCGCCCTGAGCGCATTGGGCGAGCTCTCCGGCCGCACGGTGCGAGAGGATGTGACAAATGGCATATTCGCAAGATTTTGTGTGGGAAAATAAATTCATGATCGAACGCCTCCCGTGAGGGAGGCGCTCCTTATGGTAGGCCCCCTTGTGAAAGGGGGCTGTCATGCGTCAGCATGACTGGGGGATTGCTGTTAGACGTACGACAATCCCCCCGGCCCTGCGGGCCACCCCCCTTTGACAAGGGGGGCTTTCCATATTGTGCGGCAAAGCCGCTTTTTAATACTGCTCAATATCCTGCAACGCGTCGTACCCCTCTTCCCCGGTGCGGACCTTGACCACGTTCTCCACGTCGTAGACGAAGATCTTGCCGTCGCCGATGTGGCCGGTGTACAGCACCTTTTTGGCCGCCTCGATGACCGTGCGGACCGGGACCTTGCTGACCACGATCTCCACCTGGATACGGGGCAGGAGGGTGATGTCCTGGACCACGCCGCGATAATACTCCGGCTTGCCTTTCTGCACGCCGCAGCCCATCACGTTGGTCACCGTCATGCCCGTCACGCCGATGTCCAGCATGGCCGCCTTCAGGGCCTCGAACTTCTCCATGTGCAGCAAAATGGTCACGTTGGACATCTTCACCGCCCCGTCGGAGGCCACAGGTTTGGGGGAGCGTACCTGCACCGGCACCGCCTCGTCCACGCTGGCGGCGGGCACTTCGCCCGATGCAGCCCCGGCCGCCGCCACGGCGGGCATGCCCAGGGCGGGCATGAAGTCCGCGTAGGCGCTGACAAGCCCGTGCTCCGTCACGTCCAGGCCCATCAACTCCTCCTCCGGCTTCACCCGCAGGCCGATGGTGGCCTTTATCAGCAGGAAGAACACGGTGATGGTCACCGCCGTCCAGCCGATGACCGCCCCGATGCCCAGAAGCTGTACCCCCAGCAGATGCAGCCCGCCGCCGTAGAAAAGCCCGGTGAGCGTGTCGTTGCCGGGGGCGGAGGTGGTGGCGAACAGCCCCACGGCGATGCCGCCCCAGATGCCGTTCAGGCAGTGGACCGCCACGGCGCCCACCGGGTCGTCCACCCGCAGCTTGTTATCCAAAAACCACACGCCGAACACCACCAGCAGCCCGGACACCGCCCCGATGGCGATGGCGCCGGCGCAGTCGGTCACGTCGCAGGGGGCCGTGATGCCCACGAGCCCCGCCAAAGACGCGTTCAGGCACATGCTCACGTCCGGCTTGCCGTACTTCAGCCAGGTGAAGATCATGCACACCGTCGTTGCCACGGCGGGCGCAACGGTGGTGGTGAGAAACACGCTGCCCAGCTGCTGAACGCTGGTGCATGCCGCGCCGTTGAAGCCGTACCAGCCCAGCCACAGGATGAACACGCCCAGCTCGCCAAGAGGGATGTTGTGGCCGGGGAAGGCGTTGACCTTCGTGACCTTGCCGCTGGCGTCACGGGTGAACTTGCCGATGCGGGGACCCACCAGCGCCGCGCCGATGAACGCGCACACGCCGCCCACCATGTGGATGGCCACGGACCCGGCGAAATCGTGGAAACCGAGCTGGCTCAGCCACCCGCCGCCCCAGATCCAGTGGGCCTCGATGGGATATATCAGCGCCGAGATCACCCCGGAATAAATGCAGTAGGACAGAAATTTCGTCCGCTCCGCCATGGCCCCGGACACGATGGTGGCCGTGGTGGCGCAGAAGACCAGGTTGAACACAAAGTTGGACCAGTCAAAGTTTTCATAGGCCGTGAAGATGTCGAACCCCGGCTTGCCGATGAAGCCCAGCACGTCTTCCCCCAGCAGCAGACTGAAGCCGATCAGAATGAACACGCAGGTGCCGATGCAGAAATCCATCAGGTTCTTCATCAGGATGTTGCCCGCGTTTTTCGCCCTGGCAAAGCCGCTCTCCACCATGGCGAATCCCGCCTGCATCCAGAACACCAGCGCCGCGCCGATCAGAAACCACACGGCAAATATCTCGCCGGACACGCTCTCCAGTATTGCTTCCATTTTTCTTTCCTTCCCTTTCCAAAACTTAAAAAACGGCGAAGACGCCCCGACTGCCTGTCGCGACGTCCTTGCCGTTTCATTGTACGCATGATAAACCCGCGCCGTGCGCTTGTCAAGGCAAAATGCCTAAATTCATGGGCCGGATTTGCACATTTTGTCAAATCCTCCGGTCTTTTGCCCCGAAAACGCCTCCCGTTTTATCACATTTTGCTATGCGGCCTATAAGATTTATTTATGCCTCTGGGCCCATACCGGCGCTTGACTGACAAAAGCGAATATGATACGATTGACCGCGGAAGTTTTGGAAGGCCGTCGGGAGGTCCCGCGGCGAAAGGAGGACCTATGCGAAGAATACTGGCGCTGTCTGTGGCGCTTTGTCTGGCGCTGGGCCTCACCGTCTGCGGTCAGGCGGCAGGCGCGTCCGAGGCCGAGGACCAGGCCGCAGCCGTGGACGCATGGTCCCAGGCCATCGCCGCGGACCAGGACCGGGCCGACGCCTATATGGGCAGGGCGAAAGCCTATCTCGCCCTGGCCGAGACCGAGCAGGACCAGCCCGGACCGGACCTGGCGGCTCTGGCGCGGCAGGACTTTGCCCGCGCTCTGGCCCTGGACCCTGACCTGGGCGATGAGATCTACGAAATATACGCCGCCCTGGCTGACGCGGCGCTGGCCGGCGGCGACACCGGCCGGGCCATGCTGGACATGCAGGCGGCCATGGCCGCCGCGCCGGATGAGGCGGACGCCTTTCAGGACCAGGCCAAGGCCATCACCGACCAGCTTTTACCGGGCTCGGTCTGGTACATGGACGCGCCGGACAGCCGGTATTTTGAGCTGTTCGCCGGCGGGTCCGGCCGGGTGCTGGACGGGGTAAATATGCAGCCGGCCGGGACCCTCGAATGGGAAAACGGGGGCTTTGACCTGACGCTCACCCTGGACGGCGAGAGTGTCCAATGGTCCTACGCGCCGGACAAGGCGAGCTATTACACGACCGTGTCCTCCCCGGACGGGGACGAGCTTGACCTCCGGGTAGGCAGGGCCAGCCTGCGGGACATGTACGCCCGCTGGCAGGCGGATATTCTGGCCCAGCGGGCCGAGGACCTGCGGGACGACACGCCGGAGGACGAAAAAGCGGCCGTATACGGCGAGCTGTGCGACCGGGAGCAGGCGCTGCTGGACGCTTTGGCCGATTCGCTGGCGACCGACGCCGCCGCACCGGAGATGGAGGATGGGACCGGCGCGCAGGAGATTTTTGACGCCCTGCGCCAGACGGTCAACCGCCTTCTTGTGAAGCTTCCAAAGGACGAAAGCGCCGCCGCCTCGGCCCTGGGCGAGCTCTTCCCCATCGGGGACGAGGCGCTGCTGGACTATTTGCGTCTGGCCGTGGACTGGTCCTTGCGGGCCGGGGAGCTGACCGTCCCCGAAAACAGCCCCTCGCCGGCGGCGTGGGAGAGCCTGGAGGACGTGGACCACTACTTTGAAGGCGGACGGCTTTATCTGCTGCTGGACGGGTATACCCGTGAGCGGGACGACGCTCTGACGCCGGAGAGCCACGGCCTTTACCCGCTGCAAACGCCCCTCACCTGCTGGGACGACTGCACGGTGGAGGGCTCCGCCCTGCTGGCCCGTCTGCGGGACAGCCGCTGGCTGGGCCTGTGGGAACAGGAAAACGGGACGTTCTTCCTGGACCTGACCCTGGCCAAAAACGGCAACTGCTCTGCCGTGGGCGGGCACTACCCCGGCCCGGTCATGGGCTCGCAGCGCGGCGGCTACGCCCTGGACGGCCGGGAGCTGACGCTGGACCTGGCTGCCGAGGGCTACCTGCCGGGGACTTACGGCTACGAGATCTACCTCATGGGCGAGAGCCTGTATTGCACACTCCTGACCGACGGCATCGTCTACGGCCAGACCGCCGGGAGCCGCTATTTATTCTGCGGCGGCGGCTTTGCCCGCGACGCCCGGACAGGCATCGGCTGAGGTCGGCGCTATGACGGAAACGACAGAAAAACGAAAAACCACCCAAAAGCACCTGGCGGTCGCGCTGGTACTGCTCGCGGCGCTGGCGATGGCGGCGTTGGCGTATTACCTCACGGCCCCGGCGGCGCTGGACGACGGGTCCGCGCTGGACATGCTGCCCCGGGGCGCGGTGATACTGACCCGGCGCACCTATCACGCGGGCCGCCTGGAGGACATCGAGTACCGCTATACCGAGCAGCACAAATACTGCCTGGTGGAGCGGACCGAGCGGCTCACGCTCCGCTACGCAAAGGGCGAATGGGCCCCGGATGGGACGCCGGCCGCGCTGGGCGCGTCGGAGGACTGGTCGGCCCTGGCGGGGTACTGGACGGAGCGGACCGAGGGCCCGGAGGCGTGGGCCGTGAGCGTATACGTGACCGGCTTTTCCTCCGGCACGCTGACCGGCCAGGTATCCTATCAGGACGCCGCCGGCGCGTGGGAGGGCCAGGCGTCGGAGGCCTTCGCCCCGGCTGAGATGACCGGCGGCGACGGGCCGATGCTGCTGTCCGGCCTGGGCTTTTTCCGGCATTGCAGCCTGCTGGCGGACCGGGACAGCGGCCTATATTTCAACAACGCCGAAACGCCCATGGAGAGGGCCGACGGGCCCGCGGCGCTGCCCGCCGGGACCGACGAGGCGCTTCTGGAAAGGGTGCGTGCGGACGGGGAAAAGACCTGGCTGGCCGCGGCGGTCCCCCTGGACGTGTACGCCGCGCCCGAGATGGACGGTGAACCCCTTGGCACGGCGGACGTGGGCGCGGTGCTGGCCTACACCGGCCAGCTTTCGGAGGACGGTCCGGTCCAGGTGCTCTATGAAGGGGCGGTGGGCTACGTGTCCGGCGGCGGCGCGCTGGCGCTGACGGAAGACCTGGGCGTAGCCACCGCCATCGCCGAGGTACATGTCCGCTCCGGCCCGGACCAGGAGACCGACGTTTTGGGCGTGCTGGCCGCCGGCGACAAGCTCATCTGCACCGGCCAGGTGGACGGCTGGGTCCGGGTCCTCTATCAGGGCCGGCGGGAGGCCTACGTGGCCGGGGAATACCTGACGACCGAACCCCTGACCGCCCCGGAATGATAATGACAATGTAAAGCCCCCCTTGTGTAAAGGGGGGTGGGCCGCCGAATGGCGGCTCGGGGGGATTGTTGACAATCCCTCAGTCTCGCTCCGCTCGACAGCTCCCTTTGCACAAGGGAGCCTTTCGATAAGGAAGCCTCCCCTTGCACAGGGGAGGCTTTCACAACAGAGAGATATTTAAATCCGTTCCTCAAAAGCGTCCCGCAAAAAGTCGAACACAGCGTCCTCTGTGTCGAAGCAGCATATCGCCACCTGGTTGCCCATGGCGCCGGACAGAGCGTCCGGCATGCGGGTAAAGAGCCGGCCGTTGGCGGCGTATTTTGCCTGCAACGCGCCCATGTCCAGCACGTAGTCGCACTCGTCCCGCCGGCCGGCGTACACGCAGTAGCTCTTTGGCCCGTCGTACACGTGCCGCGGCTCGTCGAAGGCCACCATGTCCGCCCAGAGCTGGTACACGTCCACGCTCTGGCTGAAGTTGAGCATATCCGGCGTGAAGCCCCCCGCGGGGCGCATGTTGACCTCCAGCGCCACGATGTCGCCTTTTTTGCCCAGACCGGCTTTGTCCTCGGTCAGCCGGAAAAACTCAAGGTGGAAGAACCGGCTGGCGGCCCCGAAGGCCTGCAGCGTGGCCCGGCCGGCGGCCTCGACTTCCGGGGGTATCTGCTTGTCCACGTAATAGGAGCAGGGCTTGCGCTCGTTCACCATATCCATGATGGAGGTTGGCGAGATGTGGCTGGCGGCGAACAGTACCTCGCCCCTGGAATTGCATATCCCGTCGTAGGTGGTGACCGCACCGGGCACGTATTCCTCCATGACATAGGGCGTCTGAGGCGGCATGGCGAAAAATGCGGCCAGGTCGGCGTCGTTTTGCAGCTTATACGTGGCCGTAGCCCCCACGCCGCTGTCCGGCTTGACGATCACGGGCCAGCCCACCTTGGCGATGAACCGCTTGGCCGCGGCCAGGTCCTTCACCGGGGCAAACCTGGCGGCGGGCACGCCGGCCTTTTTGTAGTACTTTTTCATCAGGGACTTGCTCTTGTACTTTTCGATCTGGTCGCTTTTGAGCCCCGTGGTCACGTTGAACTCCGTGCGCAGACGGGCGTCCTGCTCCAGCCAATATTCGTTATTGCTCTCGATCCAGTCGATCTTGCCGTACCGGAAGGAGAAATAGGCCACGGCCCGGAACACCTGGTCGTAATTTTCCAGGCTGTCCACCTTGTAATACTCGGTCAGCGCCTGACGCAGCTCAGGCTTCAGCTCGTCGTATGGCGCGTCGCCCACGCCCAGGACCGTGACGCCGTTGCCGGCAAGGCACGCGCAAAAGTGCCAGTAGCTCTCCGGGAAATTGGGGGAGATAAAGACAAAATTCATGGCGATCCCTCCTTGTTCGCTTTATCATACACTTTAAATGGGTAAAATGTCAATCCCCTGTGCATCTCCGTTGACAGTTGGGCGGGACATATTTTATAATCAGAAAAAACACCAGGAGGCGCATCAGCATGACAGGACCCTTCACAGTGGCGATCTGCGGCTGCGGCAGCCGGGGGCTGGACGCCTACGCTCCGTACCAGACGGCCCACCCGGAGCGGATGAAGATCGTGGCGGGGGCCGACCCCCGGCCCGAGCGGCTGGAAAAGCTGCGGAAAACATACGGCGTGGCGGAAAATATGTGCTTTGCCAGCGACGGCGAGCTGCTGGCCCAGCCCAGGCTGGCGGACGTGATGATCGTGGCCACCCTGGACGGGACCCACGTGAAAAACGCCCTGGCGGCGCTGGACAAGGGCTATCACGTCCTGCTGGAAAAGCCCATCTCGCCCAGGTTGGACGAGTGTCTGGCCCTGCGGGAAAAGGTCCGGCAGACGGGCCGGGCGGTGGCGGTGTGCCACGTGCTGCGCTACACCCGGTTTTATTCCGCCCTGCAAGCGCTGGTGGAGCGGGGCGAGATCGGCCAGCTTCTTACCATCGAGGCGTCGGAAAACGTGGCCTGGTGGCACTTTGCCCACAGCTTCGTCCGGGGCAACTGGCGGCGGGCCGGCGAGACCAGCCCCATGATATTGCAAAAGTGCTGCCACGACATGGACATCTTTCGCTGGCTTGCGGGGCGGAAGTGTCTGGCGGTGCAGAGCTTCGGTTCCCTGAGTTTCTTCCGCCCTGAAAACGCCCCCGACGGCGCGGCGGACCGGTGTCGGGACTGCCCGGTCCGGGACGGGTGCATCTACGACGCGGAAAAGCTCTACATCTCCGATACCCACTGCGGCATCGAGCACATCGGTCCCACCTGGCCGGTGGACGTGGTGGTCACGGATCCCACGCCTGAAAAGCTGCTCTCGGCGCTGAAAACCGGGCCATACGGCCGGTGCGTGTTCCGGTGCGACAACGACGTGGCGGACCACCAGACGGTGAACATGCTCTTCGACGGCGGCCTGACCGCCAGCTTCACCGTCAGCGCCTTCACGGACACCTGCCACCGGACCGTAAAGCTCACCGGCGCCAAAGGCGAGATCGAGGGCGATATGGCCCAAAACGCCCTGACGGTGCGGCCCTTTGGCAAGCCGGCGCGCACCATCGACCTTACGGAGGATGCCGGGGAATTTTCCGGCCACGGCGGCGGGGACTTCGGGCTGCTGGACAGCTTTTTCGCCCTGCTGGCCTCCGGCGGCACCCAGGCGCTCACCGGCGTGGAGGCGTCCGTGGAGAGCCATGTGATGGCTCTGGCGGCGGAGCGCTCCCGCCTCACCGGCGGCGCCACGATCGCGCTGGAAGAATTTGAAAAAGAGGTCCTGGGCTGAACACACGCAGAACCGGCCATCCCGCCGCGAGAGCGCGACGGGAACTTTTTTTGCAAAATACCGGTCATACGGGGCAGAATAACCGAAAAGAGGTGTTTTGCATGAAGCGGTTCTTTGCCACGGTGCTGCTGCTGGCCCTGCTGGCCGGGTGCAGCGGGAAAAAACAGGACGACGAGAGCTGGCGCAGCGAACAGCCGCCCGCCGTGATGGACGATGACAGCGCCGATCTGATGCGCGGTGTCGAACCCAGGCAGCTGGCCGCCCGGAGCGACACAGCGGAGCCAGACGCGCTGGCGGACTTCGGTCTGGCCCTTTTCCAGCGCTGTTTTGAAGGCGGCAATACGCTGGTGTCGCCCCTGTCCGTTCTGGAAGCGCTTGCAATGGCGGCCAACGGCGCGGCTGGCAACACGCTGACGCAGATGGAGACGGCCTTCGGCACGGATATTATGACCCTGAACGCCGCCCTGCACGCATACGTCCAAGGTCTACCTGACGGGGAGGGCGGCAGCGTGCACATCGCCAACGGCATATGGCTGAACGCGGTTGCGGGCCTGACCGTGGAGCCGGAATTTTTGCAGACCAACGCGGACTACTACGGCGCGGGGGTCTATGAGCGGCCATTTGACGGCGCCCTGGCGGATGAGATCAACAGCTGGGTGGCGGAGCACACCGCCGGGCGCATCGACAGCATCCTGGACAGGTCGCCCGAGGGCGCGGTGAGCTGCCTGGTGAACGCCCTGAGCTTTGACGGGGTGTGGGAGGACGTGTACCGGGCCGACCAGGTCCGGGACGGGACCTTCACCACCGCCGACGGCGAGGCGCGCAACGGGCCGTTTATGTGGTCCACGGAGCGGGCCTTTTTGCGCGACGGGGACGCGGTGGGCTTTTTGAAGTACTACCAGGGCCGGGACTACGCCTTCGCGGCGCTGCTGCCGGCCGAGGACGTGTCCCTGGGGGACTACGTGGCGTCTCTCACGGGTGAGCGGCTGCGGGAAGTGCTGGAAAACGCGGACGAAAACGCCTATGTGAACGCCGCCATCCCCAAGTTCTCCGGCTCCTATGGCGCCCAGCTTCAAACCATACTGGCGGACATGGGGCTGTCCGACGCCTTTGACCCGGGCAGGGCCGACTTCTCCCGGCTTGGCAAAAGCGACAGCGGGAATCTGTATCTCGGCCGGGTGCTGCACAAAACCTTCATCAACGTGGACGAAAAGGGTACCCAGGCCGGAGCGGCCACCGCCGTGGAGGTCGAGGCGGCGGGGCTGCTGGGCCCGGAGGAACAGGTCTGTCTGGACCGGCCATTCCTCTATATGCTCATCGACTGCCAGCACAACGCCCCGCTGTTCATCGGCGCGGTGACGGACATCGCGCTTGGGTAACAAAATAACGCCGCTGCCTGTCTTGTCCCGGCGGCGGCGTTATGC
>CANQKA010000052.1 GCA_947624395.1 uncultured Oscillospiraceae bacterium | reverse complement strand
TCCCTGGCGGGGTGCGACAAGCTCATGGGCAAATACCAGGACGCCCTGCTGCGCCACATCAAGGAGTCCGCCAACACCATGTCGCCCTATTACATCGACACGGTATATTTCGGCGGCGGCACGCCCAGCTACTATGGCGGCAAGCGTCTGGCGGAGCTGTTCAACGCCCTGAAGCGCTCGGGGAAGGTGCTGAAGACCTCCGAGGTCACGGTGGAGTGCAACCCGGACAGCGTGCGGCCGCGGGACCTGGACCGGCTGAAGAGCGAGGGGGTCAACCGCATTTCCCTGGGGGTCCAGTCAGCCAGCGACGATTTGTTGAAGATCATAGGCCGGCGGCACAACTTCACCCAGGTGAAAAAGGCCGTGAAGGACATCCGCAAGGCGGGGTTTGACAATTTGAGCGTGGACCTTATCTACGGCCTGCCCAACCAGACAAAGGCCGATTGGGCTGACACCCTGGCAAGGGTGCTGGATCTGGAGCCGGACCACGTGAGCGGGTACGGGCTGAAGCTGGAGGAAGGCACCCCCATGTACGACCAGTACAAAGAAAGCCCGGTCCTGCCCACCGACGACGAACAGGCGGACATGTATCTTTACATGGTGGAGACGTTGAACCACTACGGCTACGGCCAATATGAAGTCTCTAACTTCGCCCGGCGGGGCAAGGCCTCCCGGCACAACATGAAGTATTGGGACATGGACGATTACCTGGGCTTCGGTCCCGGCGCCCACTCCTGTATCGGCAATACCCGCTACAGCTACGTCAGGGACCTGCGGGCCTACATCGACGGCGTGGGCGGTAAGGGCGAGATACTGGACGAGTACGAAAAGCTGGACGAACTGGACCGGGCGGCGGAGTATTTGATGCTGGGCATGCGCCGCAGCAAGGGCATATCGGCGGAGGAATACCGCCGGGTCTATCGGAGTGATTTCGCGCCCATCGAGGCGCTTTTGCAGGAGTATGAGAAGGACGGCTGGACAAAGCAGTTCGACGGCCGCTGGTGCTTCACGCCACAGGGATTTCTGCTCTCCAACATCCTGATAGGCTCCCTGTGGGAGGCCCAGGCGGAGTACCGCATCAGCGGCAACCCCTGGATGGAGGGACAGCTGGACGGCAGCTTGAAGGACCTGACCGGCAACAGCGAACTGCGGGTGTGAGTGGATTTTAAAGGAGGGGAGTTTATGCACGCGTATTCTGACGGCGGACGGAACGGATGGAGGCTCTGGCGGACCGTGCTCATCTTATTGGCGGTGGTGCTGTTCGCGGCGGTGATGGTGCTGGGCGTGGGCTTTACCTACGCCAAGCGGGTGTCGGAGCTGACCACCATCTACCCCAATGTGAACGTGAACGGCGTGGACGTGGGCGGCATGACGGTGGCCGAGGCAACCGCCGCTTTGGGCGACGCGCCGGAGCGGTATGAAAACGCAGCCGTCACGGTGAACTTCCCCACCGGGGAGAGCGTCACCGTCACGGCCGACGAGCTGGGCCTGGAACCGCTGGACGGGGCCAGCTTTGCCCGTGCGGCCTATGCCTATGGCCGGGGCGGGACCATGCTGGCGAACCTGCGCACATACATGGCGTGCCGCAATAAGCCTGTGTTCATGGCCGTGGACGGTATACAGGACAATTCCATTGACGAGAATATCATCGCGGAAAAGCTGCGTCCGGCGGCGGACGCCGTGGACGCCAAGCTGGACACGGTGAAGGCCCAGATCGGCGAGGATGCCATTGCTCTGGTGAAAAACGACGGCGCGGCCCACGTGGACGTGCAAGCCCTGGCCGGACAGGTGCGGGAGGCGTTCGAGGCGGAAAATTACGCTCCCATCGACTGCCAGGTGGAGGCCGGGAACGGCGGGGAAACTTCGCCGATAGATATAGACGCGATGCTCCAAAGGCTGTATAATGAGGTGTACGCCGCGCCAACGGACGCCTACTACGACCAGGCCACCGGCCAAGTCGTGGAGGGCGTGGCCGGGGTGCGCTTCGACATGGAGGCGGCCAAGGCCGCCTGGGACGCTGCCGCCAACGGCGAGACCGTGACCATCCCCCTCATTCGGGATGACCCGGCGGTCACCGCCGGCCAGCTGCCCGAGCAGTTCTTCACGGACGTGCTGGCGGAAAAGAGCACCACCCTGGCCGGGTCCACCTACGCCCGTATCAACAACATCACCCTGGCGGCGGCCGCCATGAACGGCGTGGTATTGCAGCCGGGGGAGCAGTTCGACTACAACGCCTGTCTGGGCCAGCGGACCGAGGCCAAGGGCTATCAGTCCGCCGGGGCTTTCTCCGGTGGCCAGCACGTGATGAGCATCGGCGGCGGCATTTGCCAGGGAAGCTCCACGCTTTACTACTGCGCGCTGAAGGCGAATCTGTCCATCACCGACCGGTGGTGCCACCAGTTCGTGGTGGGCTATCTCCCCCGTGGCATGGACGCCACGGTGAGCTGGGGCTGGCCGGACTTCAAGTTCGTCAACTCCCGCAGCTACCCCATCAAGATCGCGGCATGGGTGTCCGGCGGGTATCTGACCATTCAAATTCTGGGCACGGACGTGGACGGGTCCTATGTGGACATCACCAACGAGACGTGGGAGGACGCCACCCACTATTACGCCCAGACCTACCGGAATGTATATGACAAAAACGGCAGCCTGATAAGCTCCAAAAAGGAGGCTTACAGCTGCTACGACAAGGAGGAGGCCGTGGCGGCCACGGCCACCCCCGCCCCGCAGATCACCCAGGCGCCCCAGGTCCCGGAGGTCCAGGCGCCGGTCGCGCCGGTGGAACAGCCCGTGACCGTGCCGGACAGCCAGCCGCAACAGTCGGACCCGGAGCCGCCCCCGCCTGAGCCGGAGGGCGTTATCGAATAAACAACGCACGTTTGGAGGCAGTCAATATGAGCAAAGGCACGTTTTACATCACCACCCCGATCTATTACCCGTCCGACAAGCTGCACATCGGCCACGCCTACTGCACCGTGGCCACCGACGCCATGGCCCGGTATAAGCGCCTTTGCGGCTATGACGTGATGTTTTTGACCGGCACCGACGAGCACGGCATGAAGATCGAGGACAAGGCCCGTGACGCCGGGGTCACCCCCAAGCAGTATGTGGACAACATCGTGGAGGGACCCAGGGGCGTGAAGGACCTGTGGAAGCTCATGAACATCTCCAACGACCGGTTCATCCGCACCACGGACGATTATCACGTGGTGGCCATCCAGCGCATTTTCAAAAAGCTGCACGACAACGGGGACATCTACAAGGGCAAGTATGTGGGCAAGTACTGCAAGCCATGCGAGAGCTTCTGGACCGAGAGCCAGCTTGTGGACGGCAAGTGCCCCGACTGCGGCCGGCCTGTGATAGACGCGGAGGAGGAGGCATACTTCTTCCGGCTGTCGAAATACGCCGACAAGGTGCGCGATCTCCTGGAAAACACCGATTTTCTCCAGCCCCGGAGCCGGGTCAACGAGATGGTCAATAACTTCATCAAGCCCGGTCTGGAGGACCTGTGCGTCAGCCGGACAAGCTTCACCTGGGGCATCCCGGTGGACTTCGACCCCGGCCATGTGGTGTACGTGTGGGTGGACGCGCTGTCGAACTACATCACCGCCCTGGGCTACGCCAACGATAAGTACCACGACTACGACAAATACTGGCCCGCGGACGTGCACTTCGTGGGCAAAGAGATCGTCCGGTTCCACTCCATCATCTGGCCGGCCATGCTCATGAGCCTGGGCCTGCCCCTGCCCAAGAAGGTCTACGGCCACGGGTGGCTCAACTTCGGCGGCGAAAAGATGTCCAAGAGCCGGGGCAACGTGGTGGACCCCTATATTTTGGCGGAGAAGTTCGGCGTGGACGCCCTGCGGTTTTTCATGCTGCGGACCTTCCCCTTCGGCGCGGACGGCAACTTCACCAACGAGCTGCTGATACAGACCATCAACACGGACCTGGCCAACGACCTGGGCAACCTGGTCAGCCGGACCACGGCCATGGCGGAGAAGTATTTCGGCGGAAAGCTGCCCGCCGGCGGCGAGCTCGCGGAATTGGACGGCGAGCTGAAGACCCTGGCGGACCAGGTGCGGGAGAATTACCGGACCCAGATGGACGCGTTTCAGTTCTCCGTGGCGCTGAACGAGGTCTGGCAGCTCATCAGCCGTGCCAACAAGTATATCGACGAGACCATGCCCTGGGCCCTGGCAAAAGATGAGGCAAAAAAACCCCGGCTGCTGGCGGTGATGAAAAATCTCTGCGAGGCCATCCGGGTGTCCGCCATCTTCGTAAGCCCCGTCATGCCCGACACCGCCGAGGCCATCTTCCAGCGCCTTGGCGTGCCTGCGGAAGGCCGGACCCTGGAGGCCGCGGTCTTCGATCTGGAGACCGACGGGTATTGGAACACGGCCACCGGCGCGCCGCTGTTCCCCCGTATCGACATGGAAAAGGAGCTGGCGGAGCTGGAGGCCCTGCAGGCCCCGGCCAGGCCCGCCATCGAGATCGAGCCGCTGGCGGCGGAGAACGTGGACTTCGACACGTTCTGCAAGAGCGATTTTCGCGCCGTGAAGGTGAAGGACTGCCAGCCGGTCAAGAAAAGCGAGAAGCTGCTCTGCTTCACCCTGGACGACGGCACGGGCACGGACCGGCAAATTTTGTCCGGCATCGCCAAGTGGTATAAGCCGGAGGAGTTGGTCGGCAAGACGCTGGTGGCCATCGTGAACCTGCCGCCCAGAAAGATGATGGGCCTTGCCTCCAACGGCATGCTGATATCCGCCGTGCATAAAGAAAAAGGCGAGGAAAAACTGAACCTGCTCATGGTCAGCGACGATATCCCCGCCGGCGCAAAACTCTGCTGAGGCATAAAACAAAAATCCCTCCCATATGCTTTTGACAAAAAGGCTATGGGAGGTTTTTTATGGCCTACGAGGAAAAATCGGTGGCGGCCAAGCCGCCCCACCGGCTGACCATGGACGGCCGCCGGGAGCTTTGGATGAACGGCGTGGAGGAAGTGGAGAGCTTCGACGAGGGTCAGGTGGCCGTGCGCACCAGCCAGGGGCTTTTATACGTCCGTGGCGCGTCGCTGAAGGTGGATAAGCTGGAAAAGACCAACGGGGAGCTGAACATCTCCGGCCAGGTGACCAGCCTGGAATACGAGGACACACCGGGCCGGGGCGGGTTCTGGTCCCGGCTGCTGCATTAATGGCCCTGCCGGCGCTGGAACAGCTGCGCCAGACGGGCTGGTTTTTGCTGCTGGGGGCGGCTCTGGGTTTTTTCTACGATATGTTGGGCGGAGCGCGGGACAAAAAATGTCTGCCCGCCTGGGCCGCGGACGGGCTGTTCGGGGCGGCTTTCATAGCGGCATTGTTTCTGGGCGGTATGGCGAGTTTGGAAGGCCGGGTGCGGCTCTATATGGCACTGGTGACCCTGGGGGGACTGGTCCTGTGGGGCACGGCCGCGTCACCCGTCACAAGGCCGCTGTGGTCGAAATTTTGGGGTCTGGCGGCCCGAGGCGCGGCGTTTTTGGCGGTCCCGGTGCGAAAAAGCTGGGAATTTGTGCAAAAATTCGGCAAAAAACTCTTTTCAAACGGCCAAAAATGGTTTACAATAATAGTTACACATTGGAAACAACAAGCCCGTCAACGAAAAGGAGTGAGGCGCCGTGAAACTTCGCCGGTCCAGCTGGCTCACGCTGGTGGTCATCGTGGGTCTGATCGCCTACGCGTGTATCGCCCTGATGAATATGCGGACAAAGGTGGCCCAGGCCAACGAGACGGAGGCGGAGCTCCGGGAGCAGGTGGAGAGCATTCAGGAGGAAAACGCCGCCCTGGAATACGCCATCGCCCACAGGGACGACGACAAGACCATCGAGGACATCGCAAGAGATAAGCTGGGCCTGGTCATGCCGGATGAGAAGATATTCTACGATAGCGGACAATAAAACGAGCGGGTCAAACGACCCGCTCGTTTTTCTCTCCTCTGGTCAGCGCGGAGCGCTGACAGCCCCCTCGTCAGAGGGGGCCGTCAACAAGGAGCGGCTGATGCCGCGCAAAAACCGCTTGCATTGGGCGCTTTGACGCTGTATAATGACCTCAACGGAATAACAAAGGCGGGACGTGAGGCGGTCTCAACACCTCACGCCCCTATGCAGGAGCTTCCACCTCCTACACAGCTTTTCAGCGCCCAAGGCTTATTATACTTTTTCCCGGTTGCTTTGACAAGGGGAAAAGGTTGCCTGGCTTTGTTGTGTTGTGCGCGGTGTGGGGAACAGACCCTGCACCGCTTTTGTTGTTCCGGCAGGAAAGCTCGGGGGCGTGAGAGCGTCCCCCGGGCCGGACCTGTCGTGAAATGAACAACAAAATATGAAAGGATGGCACAACTATGGCAAAGCGCGCTTTATGTCTGCTCCTGGCGCTGGCGACGGTGTTCTCTTTGGCGGCACCGGCGCTGGCGGAGGGGGAAGCGGTCACGGAAGAAGAAGTCGTGACGGAAGAACCGGTCGAGGAACCGGAAGTAACGGAGGGACCCGTCGTGACGGAGGAACCCGTGGAGGTCACGGAAGAGCCCACCGTGACGGAGGAACCTGTGGAAGTCACGGAAGAACCGGTCGTGACGGAGGAACCGGAAGAAGTACCGGCGGAACCGGGGGCAGAACCAGAAACGGCGGCGACCTTCGGCACCTGCGGCGATGGCGTGACATGGACACTGACGGACGACGGCACGCTCACTATCTCCGGCAACGGGGCGATCAATGACAAGGCATTTAGGTGGCGTGACGACATCAAAACGGTCATCATCGAGAACGGCGTGACCAGCATTGGAGAGGACGCGTTTGATAGGTGCGAGGCGCTGACTGCGGTATCCATCGGAAACAGCGTGAAAGAGATTGGAAAGACCGCATTCTTTTGCGACGGGTTGACAAGTCTGACAATTCCCGATTCTGTTACCACCGTAGGAGATCAGGCGTTCGACGGCTGTAACGCTCTGGTAAGGGCGTCCATTGGCAGCGGTGTAAAGACTATAGGACTTGAGGCTTTTGGCGGCTGGCGTGGTCTGAAAGAGCTTGCCATCCATTGCAACGCGGAGACGGCACTCTATGCTTTTCCAAACATAGGTGAAAACAGTGGCTCTGTGGCCGTGACCTTTGGCCCGGAAGTGACCCGTATACCCAGCTACATTTTTTCCAACGTTCTTGGCGAATCGGGACTGGACGATTTTCGCACTGTGACCAGCGTTGTCATCCCCGATTCCGTCACGTGCATCGGAAGTTATGCGTTTGACAGCTGTTCTGGCCTTACCAGCTTGAACCTCCCCAGCTCCGTTGTTACCATTGAAAATGGCGCGTTTAACGGTTGCTCCGGGTTGACCGAGCTGACTATCCCCGACAGCGTGACCAATATTGGAAACTGGGCGTTTTCGGACTGCGCGGGCCTGACAAGCATCACCATTGGCAGCGGCGTGACATCCCTTGGCTCCACCGCTTTTGATGGTTGTTTGGCTCTCAGTTCCCTTGTCATCAACGCGAGCATTGATTACGAAAATCAGAGCAGTAGTTATTTTGATGATTGCGGAAAGAATAGCGGTTCTGTCAAAGTTACCTTTGGGGATAAGGTGACACGGATACCCGCCTATATGTTTGAGCGTTGTGAAAACCTGACCAGCGTGACCATCCCGGACAGCGTGACCAGCATCGGAAAGTGGGCGTTTATCGGCTGCTCGTCACTGAAAAGCATAACGATCCCGTCCGGCGTGACCAGCATCGAGGAATTTGTGTTTGACGGCTGCACGTCTTTGACCAGCGTGACGATCCCCAACGGCGTGACCAGCATCGGGGATGCTGCGTTTGCCGACTGCACGGGTCTGACAAGCGTGACGATCCCCGACAGCGTGACCAGTATCGGGCAGGCTGCGTTTGCCAGCTGTGAGCACTTGACCAGTGTGACGATCCCTGCCGACGTGACCAGCATCGAAGACCGTGTCTTTAACGGCTGCGCGGCACTGGCGGACGTGACGATCCCTAACGGCGTCACCAGCATCGGACAGTATGCGTTTGCCAACTGCACCAGCCTGCCCAGCGTGTCGATCCCGGCCAGTGTGACCGAGATCGGTCCATGTGCCTTTGATGGGTGCGCGGGCCTGACGAAAATAACGATCCTCAATCCGAAATGCGGGATTCCCTGGCTGGTGAACGACAGCGATACGAACTTCGAGACGATCCCCGCCAAAACGACCATTTACGGCTACGATGACTCCACGGCGGAGGCATATGCCAAGAAAAATGGCAATAAGTTTGTCTCTCTTGGCAAAGCGCCTGTAACGCCCACGTCCAAGCCCACGGCGACGCCTAAGCCCCAGGCCACCCCTGTGCCCACCCTGTCTGCCCCCACGGTGACCATCAGCCAGGTTTCCGACGGCATCAAGGTGTCTTGGAACAAGATCACCGGTTCTCCCCGGTACATGGTCTACTACAAAGAGGGTAACGGCGGATGGACGAAGATAGGGACCACGACGGCCACCACCTATACCCGTGCGGCGAAGTACCTGAAAGCCGGCGTCACGTACGCGTTTACGGTCCGGTGCTGCGCCAATGACAAGACGACCATGCTGAGCGGCTACAAGGCCAGCAACAGCGTCAAGTACACCGTTGACCTGGCCGCGCCCACTGTGACTATCGCCAAGGCGGCGGACGGCATCAAGGTATCGTGGAACAAGATCGACGGCGCGCCGCGGTATATGGTCTATTACAAGGAGAATGGCGGGAGCTGGACGAAGATCGGGACCACCACGGCAACGAGCTACACTCGCAAAGCGGCGCAGTTGAAGAGCGGCGCGACCTACCAGTTCACCGTCCGGTGCTGTGCCAACGACAAAAAGACCATGCTTGGCCCGTACAAGGCCAGCAATTCCCTGAAATATACCGCACAGCTGGCCGCGCCCACGGTGAAGATCGCGAAAGTATCCGGCGGTATCAAGGTGTCGTGGAACAAGATCACTGGTTCGCCGAGATACATGGTGTACTACAAGGAGAACAGCGGCGGTTGGAAAAAGATCGGCACGACCACGGCTACAAGTTACACACGCGCCGCGAAGTATCTCAAAAACGGCGTGACGTACACGTTCACGGTCCGGTGCTGCGAGAATGATAAAAAGACGTTGTTGGGGCCGTATAAGGCGAGCAATAGTTTGAAGTACACGAAATAACAATCCCCCAGTCAGCGCCCAAAGGCGCTGACAGCCCCCTTTACACAAAGGGGCCTTCCATATGGAATGGGCGCGGCTGATAGCCGCGCCCATCATTATTGAAAGCCTCCCCTGTGCAAGGGGCTTCGATGCGGTTACCCTCTCCGCACATTTGCAGATATATCGCCCAGCAGGGAGGCGGCCTCCATGGCGAAGCTGCTGCGGCGGGCGATGTCCGCCAGGGACACCATGCCCACAGGCCGGCCGTCCTCCGTCACCGGTACCCGCCGCACCTGCTCCCGGGCCATAAGACTGGCGGCCTGACGCACGTCGTCCGAGCCGCGGCAGGTCAGAATGCCCCGGGTCATGATCTCCTTGAGCGGCGTGTCCGCCGGGTCATAGTCCATGGCCACGCACCGGGTCACGATGTCCCGGTCCGTCACAAGGCCCCGGAGCTTCCCGCTGTCGTCGCACACCGGCAAGGCCCCCAGATTGTGCCGCTTCATGAGCCTTGCGGCCGCCGCCACCGGGTCGGTCTGGTTCACGGTCACGATATGCGCCGACATGATCTCTGCTACTTTCATTTTTTGCCCCCCTATGGTATTATGTACGCGGGATAAGCTACAGTATGCCCGCGTCAGGGCGGTTTTATGCATTGATTTTCTCTGCCAGCGCGGGACCGACGACCTGGGCGAAAAGCTCCGCCGAGGTCAGCGCCTCGGCCAATGTGTTGCCGTCGGTGCCTATCTCCAAGAGCACGCTGGCGGGCGCGAGCTGCTGGTTATACCGGTTCTGGCTCAGCAGCGCAGGGCGCATGAGATGGGGATATTCCCGGTCCAGCAACCCTTGCAGGCTCATGGCAAAGGCCAGATTTTCCCGCCAGTTCGGGTGGGACAGCGTCTCGTCCGTGCCCACCACGAACATCATCTGGGCCGCCTCCGGCTGGAGCGCGTCGGACACGGTCTTGTAAACGGCGGTGTCGTCCCCGATGGCGTCCCGGTGCAAGTCTATCACCACCCGGATGGTGGGGTATTGGGCGAGATAGTCCTCGATGGCCTCGCCGCTGCGGGCATAGGCCCCGTCGTAGTTGGGCCAGTCGTAGAGCCCGTCGTCCACCAGCACGTCCAGCCCGTATGTTTCCAGCGCCTCGCCCAGGGCATGGCCCACCTTGCGGATGCCGTGGTCCGGGTCTGTGGTGCGGTAATCGCCGCTGGCCTGGTATTGGTCAGACCCGTCGGGGGTAAAGGCCTCCGTGCCGTGGGTGTGGATGATGAGTATCTGCGGCCCCTGGGCCGGTAGTACCACGTCCGGCGCTTTTTCCAGCAGCGGCGCCGCGTCCACGGAAAACGCCGTGTCGTTTTGCAGCGGTCCGCTTCCGGTGATGGTGGTGGAGATGACCTCCGCCGCCGGCTCCCACAGGTCCCCGGCTGGGGCGGCTTTCGCCGGTTCTGATGTAGGCGTGGGCGGGGCCGTGGCCGTAATAGCCGCCGTCGGCACCGGCGGAACGGTGACCGGCGCGTAGGTGGGGACGGTCTTCGCCTCCGGCAGCACCGAGGTCCCACGGGCCGGCGACGGGGATAGGATGGGCGATACCGGCGGCGCTTCGGTGTTTTCCGGCGCGGGCGAGGCGGTCCGGCGGGGAAACAGGCCGGCGGCCACGTCCTCGGGCAGCTCCGTCACGGGTATGACGCCGGACACGACGCCCAGGAACAGGAAACAAATGAGCAGCAGCACGGCGGAAAACAGCTTGAACTTCAAGCCAAGGCCCCCTTTCTGGCGTATGGGTATGCCGTGACACATTTTATGTATCAATGAAGTATATGCGGCCCGACGGAAAAATATGCCGGAACGCATAAAAATATTCACACCGAAAGGAGAAAACATAAAAATGGAAGTGACCTATCAGCCCAAGGGCGTATGCTCCCGCCTGATGCACGTGACGGCCGAGGACGGCGTCATTAAAAGTGTGGAGGTAGTGGGGGGCTGCAACGGAAATCTCAAGGGAATCACCGCTCTGGTGGAGGGGATGCGCGTGGAAGACGCCATATCCCGCCTGGACGGTATACAGTGCGGCATGAAGGGCACATCCTGCCCGGATCAGCTGGCACAGGCCTTAAAACAGTTGACATAATCTGCAAGAAAAATTGCGTTTTTGTCAACATAACGCCCCAGGCGTCGGGGTGTGAGCGGCTGTTTTTTTGGAAGAATCTGTCGAATTTTTGGCCGTCTTCCAGAATATTCCAACTCCCAGCCACAAGATATTGACGGAATTTCGGCAACTTGTGGAAAATTCACACAATTGATTGTGCATTTGTTACAATTTCCAATTTGAAACCCCGTCGTTTTGACACAATGCCAATTGTTTTGGGTGCTTTTCTTTCGTTATAATAAGGATACCAAAATGAATTTTGGGATTTTATTCCCTGCATTTTTGGCCCATTACGCGAAAGGGAGGCAGTCCGAATGAAAAACCGGTGGTTGATGAAGATCGCTGCGGTCCTGTGCGCGCTCTGCCTTGCCATGGGCGTGATGAGCCAGACGGTGTTCGCACGGGACGACGAGGGCGAGCAGCCGGTCTATGTGCCCGAGGAGCCGGAGGCCACGTTCGTGGTCCTGGACGGCGAGGCCACGCCGGAGCCGGAGGTGACGGACAACCGCACCACCCTGCCCGTGTACGTGAACGGGGAGCAGGTGGGCCAGTGCGCTATGTTTGGCGGCCAGCCCTACATGCGCGTGACGGAACTGTGCCAGATCCTTGGACCGGACGCGCAGGTGGCGGACAATGGCAATGCGGTGTCCATGGCGATGAGCGGCCTGGTGCTGACGGCCCAGATCGGCCAGCAGTATCTGGCGTGCAACGGCCGGTACCTCTATTTGGAGGCTGGTCCCCAGCTGGTGGACGGCGCGGTGGCGCTGCCGGTGGAAGAACTGGTCAAGTGCCTGGGCCTGACCGCGTATTGGGACCGGGCCCGCTGGGAGCTTTCCCTGGCGGACACGCAGGTGAAGCCCCTGGCCAACGGCGAGGACGTGTATGACGAGACGGACGTGTTCTGGCTCAGCCGCCTGATCTACGCGATGGCGGCGGAACAGCCGCTGCAGGTCCAGCTGGCGGTGGGCGACGTGTGCGTCAACCGGATCGGAAACGGCCGTTTTGCCGGACAGAACAACGTCTATCAGGTCATCTTCGCCAAGAACCAGTTCGACGTGGTGACAAACGGCATGATCTACTCCCAGCCGGACGAGGCGGCCACGGTGGCGGCCAAGCTGGCGTTGGAGGGCTGCGACGTGACCGGCGGCGCCAACTATGTGGCCGAGAGCGAGCTGGGCGACGGCTACGAGCTTTCCGCGGCCTTCGGGAGCTTCCGGTTCTACAAAGCAGTTTGATTAAAATATCTCTCCCCCCGTCACGGCTTGCGCCGTGCCACCCCCCTCGTCAGAGGGGGGCATATTCGCAACTGCGTACATAATCCGGCCCCCTCTGACGAGGGGGCTGTCAGCGCTTTCGGCGCTGACTGGGGGAGAGATAATACAGTATGGAGAGCATGATGGAAAATATCATTCGCGAGGGCCTGGCGGCCATGGGCGTGGCGGCCACGCCGGAGCAGGTGCGGACCCTGGCGGCCTACGGGGAGATGCTGCTGCGGGCCAACGAGACAACGAACCTGACGGCCATCCGGGACCCGGCCGCAGCGGCGCGGCTGCATTTTCTGGACAGCGCCGCGCTGTTGACCGTGGCGGACTTCTCCGGGGGCAAGGCCGTGGCGGACGTGGGGTCCGGGGCGGGCTTTCCCGGCGTGCCGCTGCGCATTTTGCAGCCCGACGTAAAGCTCACCTGCCTGGACAGCGTGGGCAAGAAGATGGACTTTGTGCGCCAAAGCTGCGCAGAATTGGGCATGGAGGACGTGCAGTGCCTCTGGGGGCGGGCGGAGGAACAGCCTCAGCTGCGGGAGAGGTTCGATGTGGTGACCAGTCGGGCGGTGGCCGAGCTGCATTTACTCTCGGAGCTGTGTCTGCCATTGGTGAAGGTGGGCGGACTGTTTCTGGCCATGAAAAACCCGGACTGCGACGAGGAAGTCAAACGCGGGGACTTCGCCGTGCGGACCATGGGGGGACGCGTCCGGGAGATACGCCGCTACGATATCCCCGGCGCGGACGCCACCCACGCGGCGGTGGTGATCGAGAAAGTAAAGCAAACCCCGCCGCAGTACCCAAGGCGCTGGGCGCAGATCAGGAAAAAGCCCCTGCTGGGGTGAAGGTGTCTCCGGCTTGCCGGAGACGCAGGGGATTTTGATGGTTCTCTCCCCCAGTCAGCGCCAAAGGCGCTGACAGCCCCCTCGTCAGAGGGGGCCATATTCTATACGCTGGTGGTGAAGCTATGATGACGAACGAGGAGATTTGGCGCGTGGCGCTTCGCCAGTCGGCTATCGACTGCAACTGCGCGCCGGAGGATTTTTTGCGCACGGAGAACGTGATAGCCGCCGCCAACGACGACCCGCGGGCGCGGGTCTACCTGCCCAGGCCGGTGGAGTGCGAGATGGTGAGCTATGGCAGCAACGTGGTGGCCCAGGTGAGCGAGCGGGTCCGGGCGGCGGTGACGGGGTATGTGAACGCCTACCCGGCCAGCCGCGCCTTTGAGACGCCCCATATCTACGTGCTCAACGAGGCGCTGCGGCCATTCGGGCTGGCGGCATGCTATATCGCGGAGTACTTTCTGCCGGACGTGACCGCGCTGCGGCCGCTGGACTGCCCCTATGAGCTGCGGCTGCTGGGTCCGGATGATTTCGCGGGGCTTTATCTGCCGGAGTGGGGCAACGCCCTGTGCGCTGATCGGAAAGAGCGGGACATGCTGGCCCTGGGTGCATACGACGGCCAGACGCTGGTGGGTCTGGCGGGGGTGTCCGCCGACTGTGAGGACATGTGGCAGATCGGCGTGGACGTGCTGCCGGACTACCGCCGCCAGGGCGTGGCCTCGGCGCTGACCAGCCGTCTGGCCCTGGAGGTTTTCCAGCGGGGCAAGCTCCCCTTTTACTGCGCGGCCTGGTGCAATCTCAAGAGCGTGCGCAACGCCCTCAAGTGCGGGTTCCGCCCCGCCTGGGTGGAGCTGACGGCGCGGGACTTCGGGCATATCGAGGAATTGAATAAGCGGTAATATTTCCGCTTTGAAAGCCTCCCCTGTGCAAGGGGAGGTGGCGCGGCGTTAGCCGCGACGGAGGGGTTGTTACCAGTCCCGATAACAACCCTCCAGTCACGCATACGCGTGACAGCCCCCCTTACACAGGGGGGCCTTCAATATGGTATGCCTCCCCTGACGGGGGAGGCATCCTCGCCTTTTTCTGTTTCTTTTTTCCTGAAAATATGGTATGATTTCAGAAAACCTACGGAAAGGACGGGCGGCATGGGCGAGGCGGCAAAAAAGATCATGGTCCTGGACGGCAACTCCATCGTCAACCGGGC
>CANQKA010000051.1 GCA_947624395.1 uncultured Oscillospiraceae bacterium | reverse complement strand
ACGAAATTGTGGCCCAGCCGCGCCGCGTCCGTGCAGGCAAGCTCGATGGTCTTTTTCGCCTTGGGCGTAAGGCCCTGGGCCGGCGCTCCCGGCGCGCCGCGGCCTACCGCGCTGGTGACAAGCTCCGTCACCACCGGTTCCTCCAGCCCCGCCCGACGCAGTACCCGACAGGCAAGGCCTTCCCCCTCCCGCATCAGCCCCAGCAGCAGGTGCTCCGTGCCCACATAGCTGTGGCCCAGCCGGCGGCTGGCCTCATAGGCGCTCTCGATGGCCTTCTGCGCCCGCAGGGTGAAGCGCTCCGTGTTCTTCATGTCATCGCCTCCCGTCAAATTATAGCCGTCTCATCCGGGAGTAAAGCGTGTTATTTTGTCACATCACTTTATTTTGGCAACTTGCAAAAAAGTGTTGAATCTTATGGTTCTTTATGATAGTATGGGTGCGTACATAAAAAACGGAGGTAAGTATCATGGCTTATAAGATCTCTGACGCTTGCATCAGCTGCGGCTCCTGCGCCGATCAGTGCCCTGTCCAGGCCATCAGCGAGGGTGACGCCCACTACGTCATCGACGCTGACAAGTGCATCAGCTGCGGCTCCTGCGCCGATCAGTGCCCCATGAGCGCCATCGCCGAGGCTTGATCTGAGCACAGGCAAGGCAACGAGCGGGCGGTATGCGCAAAGCATACCGCCCGTTGTCTATTTTTGGAGGAACGCATGAAACGACTGTGGTCCGGCGGGCCGGTCTACGCCGACGACCCCGCCTTCAAGATAACCACCGATTCCGTGCTGCTGGCCGCCTTCGCGGGGGATAAGCCTTTCCAGCGGTGCATGGACCTTGGCTGCGGCGGCGGGCTGCTGAGCGTGCTGCTGCATGAGAAAAATCCCGACGGCGTATTTGACAGCGTGGATATACGCGCCGACGCCGTGGACGTGTGCCGGGAAAATTACGCCGCCAACGACATCGACGGGGACGTGCTGCGGGCCGACATGCGCCAGTACCGCACTCTGGGCGAGCCGGGGGCATATGACCTGGTGGTGTGCAATCCCCCCTATTATTACGCGGGCAAACCCTCCCCGGACCCGGACCGTGCCGCCGCCAGGGATGAGGCCCTCTCCCCCGCCCAGTTTTCCGGCGCGGCCAGCTATCTCTTGCGCCGGGGCGGGACGTTCTGCCTGGTCCACAAGCCGGAGTGCCTGACGGACATCTTCGCCGCCATGCGTCTGGCGGACATCGAGCCAAAACGCATGCGCCTGGTGAGCCATAAGGCGGACAGCGCGCCGTCGCTGGTGCTAATCGCGGGCCGTCGCGGCGGCCGTCCCGGCCTGGCCGTGGGACCGAACCTCATATTGGCGGGGGCCGACGGTGGGCCGACGGAGGAGGTTCGGGGGATATACCATATGAGATAAAGGAGGCTTTCCAGCAAATGGTTTAGCCGTTCTCCACATCTTGACTTTTGACCGGCATCCGTGTACAATATGTTGTAGTTATGTCTAATGCTATGAAAGTGAGGTTTGTCGATGAATCCCGTCATAAAATACCGCGGTGGCAAATCGCGTGAGATTCCTCATTTTCAGAAATACTTCCCCAGCAGCTGGAATAGGTACATTGAACCTTTCCTCGGCGGCGGGGCTGTCTTTTTCCATCTTGAACCAGAACGTGCTATTCTCAATGATGTAAACGTGCGGTTAATGACGTTCTATTCACAGTTGCGGGATCAATACCCACTGATGCGTCTACAACTTGATGAACTTCAACAGATTTACGAGAAGAACCAGGCAACATATCAAGTATTAAAAAAAGGATCCCCAGACAAACGGATCCCAAACGCAAATGAAGATTTATATTACCAGATTCGGGATATATTCAATCACCCCGGTGGAACATACTTGGATGGTGTGGTGTATTATTTCATAAATAAGACCGCATATTCTGGCATGATCCGCTATAACAGCAACGGAGAATATAATGTCCCATACGGGCGCTATCCTCATCTAAACACAAACTTGATCACCCTACAACACAGCGAACTTCTGCAAAGAGCTACGCTTTATTCTTACGACTATAGCAAGATATTTGATATGGCGCAAAGTGATGACTTTATTTTCCTCGATCCGCCCTATGATTGTGTTTTCAACGACTATGGGAATATTGATATGATGAACGGATTCGACGAAAGTGAGCACCGCCGCCTGGCTGTCGATTTCAGAAATCTTTCCTGCAAAGCATTGATGGTCATTGGCAAGACATCTTTGACTGAAGAGCTTTACGGAAAATACATAGTCGATGAATATTACAAAAGCTACGCCGTTAACATCAGGAATCGGTTTAAAAGCAATAAAATGCATATCGTTGTTAAGAATTATTGAGGTGCGTTTGATATGGCTCGATTGCGCAACAAAGTTCTGTTCTTTACAACATCTCCACGCTCTCCGTCCAAACTCATTCCTGAAATCAGTCTTCTTTGGGAAAAGTTTGAAGGACAAACATGGAACACTGCTACGCAGGAACAGTATATTGAAGAACTGGCAAAATCCGACTTTTTTGAGGGAAATGGTTCGCCAGCGGATAAGGCATTCAGCGCCCGCGACAGGATCAATCGTGCGCCAAAAGCACTTGGCTTTATAGATTTACAGCCTAAAATCGCCCTGACCGCCGCCGGACAAGCTTTGATCCACGGAAATCGCCCACAGGAGGCTTTTCTGCGGCAATTGTTGAAATTTCAATTGCCATCACCCTATCACCAGGAGACACTCAAGACAAAAGGTACTTTTTTCGTAAGACCATACCTTGAATTGTTGCGGCTGGTCCGTGAACTTGGATACTTGACCTTTGATGAACTCAAGGTTTTCGCCGTTCGGCTTACAGATTACCGAAAATTTGACGAAGTAAAATCCAAGATACTTGCATTCCGTTCTGAAAAAGACTTGCATTCTGGCCACTATAAGCGTTTTGTAAACGACATTTGGACCGCCGTGATCCTGGACATCCACAAGGATAGGATCGCCGCAGGAAAAACGCAAACACGCGAGACGGCAGATGCAAGTTTGAAGACGTTCATCCAGACACAGAAGCGGAATCTTCGCGATTATGCGGATGCCTGCTTCCGATATTTGCGCTATACCGGCCTTATCTCCATCGCACATAGAAATAGGACTATTTTAATTTTTGAAGATAAGCTGAGCGAAGTGGATTATATTCTGGATACCGTCAACCGAGATCCTGTTTTTATAGATGATACGGAAAAGTATAAAGCACATCTTTTCGACGCCAACTCTCCTGCCCTGTACACAGATAATATTCACAATCTGCGTCATGCCATTCTACAAACCAGACCTCACGAAAAGGAGGATCTGGTTGGCTTTGATATCGAAGCGCTGAAAGATCTCCGGGATGAACTTGTTAATACACACCGCGAAGAAATTGTACACAAACAGATAGCTGAGATTAAGTCTTATGCACTGTACTCTGATATCTTGGAAACTTTCAAAGGGATCGTATCTGATGAATACTACGACGCACCGCTCATTTTGGAATACAACACTTGGCGGGCCATGACCATGCTGGACGGTGGCGATATCAGGGGCAACTTCAAATTTGACGATGAGGGTGCTCCTCTGTCCACCGCTTCAGGCAATATGCCTGACATCGAATGTGACTACGAAAGCTTCTGTTTATCTGTGGAAGTTACTTTAAAGTCCGGCCAACGACAGTACGAGGCGGAAGGAGAACCCGTTGCCAGACATTATGGACAACTCAAAAGGAAGTCCGGGAAAGAAACCTATTGCCTATTTATAGCCCCGGTTATCAATGCGGCTACACTTGCCCATTTTTACGGGCTAAATCATCTCCCGATCTCGCTCTATGGTGGTAAGTCAAGGATCATTCCCTTAGCCCTGGATCAGTTTGTTAAACTGGTAAAAAAATCTGCTGCTCATAAAATACCCGCTACACCAGCTGACATTCACTGTTTACTTGACGACATCATGAAGCAGTGTGACGAAGCAACCGACGAACTCGACTGGTGCCGCGGCATTCAAACCTGTGTCGAGACATGGCTATCTCCATAATCAATAGTCATTATAAATAATGAATCACCCGGGGGGGCAAGGCCGTCCCGGGTGCATTTTTTATTCTCCGGTTGCAAAGCGCTCCAACGCCGCGAGCTCGTCTGCCAGGGGAAGATGGCGGCGCTTTACGCACGCGTCCAGGTCCACGGCGGCGTAGACCGTCTCGTCAAAGGCCGGGTGGGCGGCGCGGTACTCGTCCAGGGTCAGGTCCTCCAACGGCTTGCCCTGATGGACCAGGCCCGCCGCAACGGCGTAGGCCTCCCGGAAGGGCACGCCGTGGGCCACCAGCCAGTCGGCACAGTCCGTGGCGTTTATAAATCCGGCGCCGGCGGCCTTGCGCATGGCCTCGGGGTGGGGCTGCATGCCCTCCACCATGGGCGCCAGCACGGAAAGACACAGGGCGGCCGTGTCCAGCCCGTCAAATAGCGCCTGCTTGTCCTCCTGCATGTCCTTGTTGTAGGCCAGGGGCAGACCTTTTAGCACCGTGAGCATGCCCATCAAGTCCCCGTTGACCCGGCCGGTCTTGCCCCGAATGAGCTCCGCCATATCGGGGTTCTTCTTTTGGGGCATGATGGACGAGCCGGTGACGAACCCCTCCGGCAATGTCACGAACCCAAATTCCAGGCTGGACCAGAGCACCAGTTCCTCCGCCATGCGGCTCAGGTGGGCCATTAAGAGGCTCAGCGCCGCCAGCGTCTCCACGCAGAAGTCCCGGTCGGACACCGCGTCCAGGCTGTTGAGGCAGGGGACCTCAAAGCCCAGGGCCGCTGCGGTGGCGTTTCTATCGATGGGGAAGGTGGTACCCGCCAGGGCGCACGCGCCCAGAGGGCACTGGTTCAGGCGCTTTCTCGCGTCGGTCAGCCGTCCCGCGTCGCGCATGAGCATCATGCCCCAGGCGGCCAGATAGTGCCCGAATGTCACCGGCTGGGCCCGCTGCAGGTGGGTGTACCCCGGCATGACCGCGTCCGCGTACTGCGCCGCCTTGTGCCGGATGGCGCTTACCGCATCACGGATAAGGCCCAGCAGGACATCGATCTGGCCCCGGGTATAGAGCCGCAGGTCCGTGGCGACCTGGTCGTTCCGGCTGCGGGCGGTGTGCAGACGCTTTCCGGCGTCGCCAACGCGTGCGGTCAGCTCCATCTCCACAAAGGTGTGAATGTCCTCCGCCGTCATGTCGATGGCCAGCGCGCCGCTTTCCAGGTCCGCACGAATACCTTCCAGCCCCGCCTTTATGGCCGCGCCGTCAGCCTGGGAGATGATGCCCCGGTCCGTCAGCATGGCCGCGTGGGCCAGTGACCCGGCGATGTCCTCCCGCCACATGCGGCTGTCCGTGCCGATGGAGGAATTGAGGGCCTTCGCCGCCTCGGCGATGGACCCGCCCCAGAGATTGTTCATAAGCGTTTCTCCTGTGTGTGTCGCAATATGGGTATCTTACCTTACCGGAAAGTGAATAGCAATAGGTTTATGCGGAAAATGAACGAATATTTTCAGTTCGGCGCTTGTAATGGGGTTTTGGGCGTGATATACTAGCCTTGCCACACAAACTTAATAATCAATGCCAATAGTGGACACTTTTACCTTTGGTAAAAACGTGTCTCCACTTCTGTGTTCCGCTATGGGCATTGATGAGTTTGTGTGGCAGCAAACGGAGGCTGCGTTTTTCGTGCGCAGCGACCGCTGCGCACTTTTTATTTTTGTGGGAGGAACTACTATGAGCGAGGAAAAGAAACTGGACGAGGACAGCCTGGAAACGGTCACCGGAGGGATGACGTCGATGGATTGGGCAGACCAGGCTAAGGCCGCTGTAGCCGCTGTATTTGAGATAGCCGCTAATACGGACGAGACGGATGAGAATAGCAGCACCCCCTCCAAGGGCGGGTTCGTATATCCAAAATGATATGGATGACCGGGCCGCGTTCGCGTCCCGGTCTTTTGATTTGGTTTATGGCTTTTCCAGCAAAATGTCCGCGATGCGGCGGCTGGCGCTGCCGTCGCCGTAGGCGGCTATGGCGTGGGCCATTTTGGCGTAAGCGGACGGGTCGTCCAGCAGCCGGGAAAGGGCCCGGTACACTTCTTTCTCGTCCGTGCCCACCACCTGCAGCGTCCCGGCGGCCACGCCCTCGGGCCGCTCCGTAGCGTCCCGGGCCACCAGCACCGGCTTGCCCAGACTGGCCGCTTCCTCCTGCACGCCGCCGGAGTCCGTGACGAGACAAAAGCTCCGGGCCATCACGTTGTGAAAGTCCGCCAGGGCCATGGGCTCCGTGAGCAGCACCCGCTCGCAGTCGGCCAGCACCGCCTGGGCCGTCCGGCGCACCGCCGGGTTGGGGTGCATGGGGTAGACCGCCTTCACGTCCGGCCGTTCCTCCACCGCACGGCGCACCGCAAGCAGCACCCGCTCCATGGGCGGGCCCAGATTTTCCCGCCGGTGGGCCGTGACCAGCAGCAGGCGGTCGGACCCGGCCCAGGTCAATACAGGGTTTACATAATTATCCTGCACCGTGGTCCGCAGGGCGTCGATGACCGTGTTGCCGGTGACGAATACGCGGGCCGGGTCCACGCCCTCCCGGAGAAGATTGTCCCGCGCCTGTTCCGTAGGGGCGAAGTGCCAGCGGGCCATGAGCGTCGCCGCACGGCGGTAAAATTCCTCCGGCCAGGGCCGGGTCATGTCATAGGTCCGCAAGCCCGCCTCCACGTGGCCGACGGGCACGTGGGCGTAAAAGCACGCCAGGGCCCCGGCAAACGTCGTGGCGGTGTCCCCCTGGACGAGAGCCAGGTCCGGCTTCAAGTGGTCCAAAACGCCGCGTATGCCTTCCAGCAGCGCCGCCGTCAGGCCGGTCAAATCGTCCGGCCCGTGCTCGGACAGGTCCAGGGACACGTCCGGCGTCACGTGAAAGGCATCCAGCACCGGGGGTAATATCTCGCGGTGCTGGTTCGTGACGCACACAAGCGCTTGCACGTCCTGCCGGCGCCGCAGTTCCAGCGCCAGGGGGCACATCTTCACCGCCTCCGGGCGGGTGCCGAAAATCAGCAGTATCTTTTTCATGTCTAGCCGCCTCTGTGAAAGAGCTGGGCAAAATTCCAGCGCACGCCCCGCCAAAAGCTGCCGTCGCCCCGGCGGGCGAAAATAATGGCGTTGGCAAGCTTTGTCCCCAGGGTCTTGCCGAAGAGCTTTTTGCACCGGAGCTTTGTCCGCCGCTCCCGCTGCTGGCGAGCGTCGAACCAGGAGGCGTCGTAGCGGTGGATGGACACCGTGCGGGCCGTCAGCCGGAGCTTGCCGGTCTCAAAGCCCATGGGGCACAGCACGTCGGAGGCGTAGACCATCACGCCGGGAAGGCGCTGGTCCCGGTCCTCCCGGACAAGGCCAAGCGCGCACAGCGCCGCGGTGGTGTACCCCGGCGCGGGCTGAAGATTCAGGCTGCCGTCAGGGTTCAGAAAATCCACCCCGTTGTACGCGTCCCGCATTTTGCGGACCGCCTCGCTGCCGGCCACGGCGCCAAAGCCCAGCCCGGTGGCCACCGACGGCGTGCGGCCCTCCGGGGCCTCAAAGCCGAGGAAGCACTCGTTGTCCAATAGCTCGTCCAGGCTCCGGACCAGCTCCACGTCCGTGTCCAGATAGACTCCGCCGTATTGCAAAACCACGTCCAGCCGTGCGTAATCCGTCACAAAGCTCCACTTTTTCGCCTCATACGCCTGACGCATGTACGGGTGCTGTGTCACGTCGTAATTGCTCTCGTTCCACTCCCGGAGTTCATAGTCCGGGCAATACTTCCGCCAGCTTTCGATGCAGCGGAGCACGGAGGCGGGCTTTTCTCCGCCGCCCACCCAGCAGTAATGAATGATCTTCGGTATCATCGTCTGTTCACCCGTGCGTGTATTTTTTCCGCGAACATGGCCCGTTCCTCCCGGCGCAGCATCACAAAGAAATTCACCGCCAGCGCCGCGCACGCCGTGAGCGCGCATGCCAGGATGAGCGTCGCCCAGCTGTCGGCCGCGATGAACTGCCGCAGGGCAAAGGCGATGGCCGTGGTGACGGCCAGGGACAACAGGTTTTTGCATATGGGACCGTAAAAGGTCCCAGGTCCCAGCCCTAAGCACTTGGCCCCGTACAGGGGCAGAAACGTGGCGGAACGGATAAGGCCCACCGCGCAGCTCACGCCCACGATCACGTACATCTTCTGCTCGTCCGTGGTCGCGACGCCCAGCAGCACGAACACCGCGCTCAGGGACACCACGGCGTTCATGATGAGGAAAAGCGAGGACTGCTTGATCTTGTTGGTGACGGTGAAGATGTTCCAAAGCGGCTCCAGAGGCAATGACAGCGGGTATGGCAGGATGGACACCGCGCACAGCCCCGCCAAAAGCGCCGCATTTTCTCCCGGCACCCACAGAGCGAAAAAGGACCGGCCGAACGCCAGCAGACAGGCCACCGGGATGCACGCGAACATGCCCAGCAGTTTCACGGCGAAAAGAAGCTCCGAGCGCATGCCCTGGGTGTCGTTGCGGGCGTAGCTGATGTTGAGCTGGGGCATGAACACCCCCGCCAGCATGCCAAACGCCGCCAGGATAAGCGCCGGTAAATTCTTCGCGACGGACACCACGCCCATGGCCGACGCGCTGACCATCAGGTTCGTAAGCAGCAGGTCCAGCTCGTTGGACAGTATCTCGCTGATACGGGTGACGCTGTTCCACACGCCGGAGGCCAGCAGCTCCCGCAGCCGGTCCCAGCGGAAGTATTGCCGGCTGATGCGCACCTCCGGCAGGAGCATATGGGTATAGTGGACGTTGGCGGCGGTGCGGTAGGCCACGCATACGACCGCGGCCACGCCCAGGTAGTACACGTGGGGCCGCAATAAAACGAACGCCGCCAGCACCAGCCCCGCCCGCAGCAGGTCCGATTCGATGCTCCGCCGGGAGGACAGGTCCAGCCGGTTTTTCACATAGGTGGCGCTGCCAAACACCGACGTGGCCACGCCCACAAGCGCCTCGAAAAAGAGCAGCGCCCATAAGATCTGCACGTCCGTCACGATGGCCGCCGGCACGTCCAGCAGCTTATCCAAAAACGCCACCACCAGCACCGCCGGCACCGTCAGCACCGCGGCGATGATGCCATTGGCGATGACCAGAGAGGAAAAGTACTGGTTGGCGGTGTCGAACTGCTCCCGGTGGATGCTTATGGTGATGAACCGAGCGGCCATGGAGTTCAGGGCCGTGACCAGTATCTGGGCGTAGCTGATGAAGTTGTTGGCAAGGCCCACGAAACCGTAGGTCTCCCGGCCCAGCTTTTCCACGATGAAGGGCGTGAGAAAGAAGCTGACGGCCACGTTCACGGCGAAGGAGACGACCTGGGCCGCCATATTGATAGCCAGACGCTTGCCCTTGGATGCCTCCGCGTTCATGGGCCGTCCTCCCCCTCTCTCCCGCGCTGTCGGACCGACAAGCGGACGAACCGGGCCGGCAGCAGCGCGCCGCCGGGTTTGCCCCGGCGCAGCAAAGCCGCCGACACCCGCTTCACCCATGGGACCAGCAGGTTTCGGTATGTGCGCACGTCCACCGCGGCCAGCATTTGCCACAAGATGCCGTAGGTCCGCTCCAGCGCCGCGTCCGCCAGGGCGCTCAGCCCCCGGTCCCGGTAAAAATCGAACCGCTCCCAGTATGCCTCCACCGCGTCCAGCCGCCGTATGGTGATGGGCGCGTTGGTGATGCTGCCCGCGTGCTGCACGTAAAAATAGGGCTCGTCCGGCAACACGGCCACAGCCGCGCACCGGCCCAGCACCCAGGGGGCCAGAAACTCGTCCTCGTAGAGCTTGCCCGGCCGGAAGCGCAGACTCTCGAACAGCTCCCGCTTATACAGCCGGTTCACCGCCGTCACGTACCGCCACTCCAGCGCCGGTTTTTCCATCTGCGCAAAAATCTCCTCCGGCGTCATGGTCCGCCGGGGCAATGGCGGCAGCGTGCGGCATATGTTGCCCGCCTCGTCCACGTAGCGATAGCCGCACAGGCTCATGTCCGCGCCTGTGTCCCGCAGAGCGGCGTACAGCTTTTCGTACATGTCCGGGGCGATATAGTCGTCCCCGTCCACAAAGCCGATGTAAGCCCCGCCGGCGGTGTCCAGCCCCGCGTTCCGGGCGGCGGACAGGCCGGCGTTGCTCTGGTGGAGCACCCGCACCCGCTGGTCCCTGGCGGCGTAGGCGTCGCACAGGGCCGGACAGCCGTCGGGCGAGCCGTCGTCCACCAGAATGATTTCCAGGCCGGCGTACGTCTGGGCCAGTACGCTGTCCACGCACCGGGCCAGATATTTCTCCACCCCGTACACCGGGATTATCACGCTGATGAGCTCCCGTTCCATTTATCCGATGTGGGTCTTTTTCAAGGTGACCCGGTCGATCTTGTCGTTGATGGTCATGGGCAGGGTGTCCAAATGCATGTACCGGTTGGGCAGCATGTACGCCGGCAGCTTTTCCGCCAGCGCACGGGCCAGGTCCCGCTCCTCCGCCAAGCCCATGTATACGCACACGATCTCGTCCTTGGCCTCGTCAAAGAGGCAGCAGCCGTTGGACACGTCCCGCGAGGCCAGCAGCGCCGTCTCGATCTCCCCCAGCTCTATCCGATAGCAGCCCTGGTGCTTGATCTGGAAGTCTTTGCGGCCCAGGAACACGATCTCCCCACGGTCATTGTAACGGGCCAGGTCCCCGGTCCGGTACATGCGCTCGTGAAAGGCGCTGTTCAGCGGGTTTTGCACGAACGCCTTTTCCGTCTGAGTGGGGTTATTGTAGTAGCCCAGGGACAGGCACGTGCCCAGCACGCAAAGCTCCCCCGTCTCGCCGGGGGCTGCGGGCCGGTTTTCGTCGTTCAGGATAAGGATGCGGGTATTGGCACAGGGGCGGCCGATGGGCAGGGGCTCGTCGTCGTCAAAGTCCCGGTCCACGATGTAATAAGCGCACACGTCGGTGATCTCCGTGGGGCCGTACATGTTGCAGTAGACCGCCTCAGGCACCGCCCGCCGCCATTGATTGAGCTGGCGGTTGGGCATGACCTCGCCACAGAAAAAGACGCGCTTTAATCCCGTGGGCGGCATGGCGTCCAAAATGCCAGAGTTGGCGATGGCGATGAGGGCCGAGGGCACGAAGAAGATGGTGTCGATCTCATGCTCCGCCAGAAAGCGCATCATAGTCTTGTGGAAGGAAAAGCACTTTCTCGGGATGATCCAGGTGGTGCAGCCGTTTTTCAGGGTGGAATAGATGTCCAGGGTGGAGTTGTCGAACACGAATGGCGCCTGGTTGCCGAAAACGCAGGTGTCGTCGATGTGCAGCGCCTCGTGCAGCCACTCGGCCCAGTCGATGATGCCCCGGTGGCTTATGGTGACGCCCTTGGGCACGCCGGTGGAGCCGCTGGTGAACAGCACGTAAAGAAGGTCCGTGTCCGTGTGTCCGGCCCGGATGGCCGCCAGAGCCGCCTCGTCCGGCTCCGTCTTACAGGCGTCCGCGAACAGGGCGCAGCCCGCCTGGCCGGCCACGGCCTTTGCCGCGTCGGCGTTTTTCTCGTCGTAGAACACGAATGCGGGGTGGAGCGTGTCGAAGATGAGCCGTATGCGCTCGGCGGGCATTTTCGTGTCCAGGGGCACGTAAAAACACCCGGCCTCCACGGCCGCGAAAAAGGCCGCGAGGCATTCCGGCGTCTTTTCCATGAATACCGCCACGGGCGCGTTGGGCTTTACCCGCCCGGTCAGATAGGTCCCGCCCCGGCGGGCCAGATCGCGAAGCTGGGCAAACGTCAGCGTGGTCTTCTCGTCCCCAAAGGCGATCTTGTCCGGAAACCGGGCCGCCGACGCGTCCAGATAGTCCAGTATGTTCGTTATCATTCTCGTCCCACCCTCTCGTTTTACAAAAACAGCCGCACCAGCATGGTGTCCTGCAACACCGCCTGACTGATGATGTTGTTGGAAAAGAACACCGCCAGCAGGCTCAGCACGAACACGAACACGTAGGCCGTCACCAGTCCCTCGCCGAAGCCCAGAGCCCCGCCCAACAGCCGGTTGGTCATGGAGGCCACCCCGTC
Source organism: uncultured Oscillospiraceae bacterium (assembly GCA_947624395.1). Lineage (GTDB taxonomy): Bacteria > Bacillota > Clostridia > Oscillospirales > Oscillospiraceae > CAJOIG01. The sequence continues at coordinate 2,822 of CANQKA010000051.1, read as the reverse complement.
GCCCTTTCGGGCCGCCAGCAGCTTTGCCAAAAACCGGCTCACGGTGGTGCACGCCGCCAGCAGCAAAATGCTCAGCACCGCCTTGATAAGCGTCAGCAGCACGGGCTGCAATATGGTCTGGGTCATCGCCTGGGCAAGACTGCCTGTGTTCTGCCGCAGCATGGCCACGATCTGGTCGGCGGTGGACTGGTCCACCACCTGGCCGCCGAAAAAGCCCGTCAGGTTGTTTAAAACCTGCTGCAAACTCTGCACCGCGTCCGCGCCGCTGTTCATGGCGTTCACCATATCCGGCGGGATGGCCTGGGTCACGGCGTTCACGGCCCTAGGCTCGATGACTGAGACGTATATCTGTTCCGCCCAGCCGCCCACGTATATGCCGATCAGCACCGCCGCCGCTACCCAGCCCAACAGCCGCACGATCTCCGACACGACCCCCTGCCGAAAGCCCCGAAACAGGGTCAGCAGAATGACCATGGCGACGATAACGTCATATACCATGCCCGCGGTAACTTTCAAAGCGCTTGCCCTCCGGAAATAGGATCCATACAAAACAATTATAACCGATTCTACCCCTGAGCGCAAGCGCCGGGGCGATGACTTGACAGGCGGGGCGGGGTGGGTTATAATGGGCATAGAAAAAGGGCGCTGTGACAGCGGTCAGCCCTAAAACGGTTTTAGTTTCTCTGAGAAACCGTCACCGGCCAGGGTGGCGGTTTCTGCTTCTCACGACTATGATCGTGACCCGATAAGGTCCGATATGTAGCGTAATTCGCATGGCCTCACCCCCTTTCGGGGAGCGTGGCTAACCGCCGCCGTTGTTCAGCGCCCTGGTGCATAAGCACCGTGGACAGGATAGCACAATGCCTGTCAAATTGCAACCGCCTCCCTCTCGGGAGGCGGTCGTTGCTTATTGGGTAAACGTCAGGTCCAGGGCGTCCTCAAACTCGGTCAGGCCGGGGCGGAGGGCGTTGCCGTCCGGACTGACCTGGTCCCAGGGGACCGGCTGGCCGTTTTCGTCCCGGTAACCCTGGCCGCTGCCCAGGGCGGTGACGCTTGTCACCTGGGCCGGGTCCACCAACCGGTTGAAGACCAGGCGCTGCACGCCCTCGTGGATGGTGCCCACCCGGTCGTTCACCGTGTATGGCTCCGCCCGCTCCACCACGTACTCGCTGCCGTCGGCCAAGTGCACGACCAGGTCCTCAAAGCTGTAGTCGTTGCCGTAGGGGTTCCCGGCCGGGGGCTCTATCACCAGCCCCATGGGGGACAGTCTGGCGGTCCAGCCGTCCTCCGCCGTCAGCACTGTCGTTTGCGCGGGTTCCGGCAGGGTGAGCGTGAGCTTATATGCCTCCGCCTTATTCTGCTTCTCATCCAGGAAGAAGTAAACGTCCAGCGCGTCCGGCCAGCTCTCGTCCCCGAACAGGGCCATATAGACCGTGGCCTCGATCTTCGTCTCCGTGGCGCTCACAAGGGCGGTCCGCTCGTCCACCATGCCCCCAAAGCGGCCCTCACCGGGCAGGCGGAGGATAGGCGCGTTGAGCAGACCGATTTTGCCGTCGGCGGAGACGGCATAGGCGTCGTCCCAGTAGAAGTACCCCCACACCGGGTCCGTTACGGTCATGTCCGGCAGACCGTCGGGGGCCTCCACGGTGTAGGTCAGCGCGCCCACGCCGTTGTCCGCCAGGACGATGTTCTCCACCGCGCACGTCACGCCCCCCGCGGTAACGGACGCGCCACCGGCCACGCTGCCGTCCAGCACCCGCTGGGCTGTCTCCTGGTCCACCGGCTCGCCCTCGGTGACGATCTGCATGGTCTTTTGGCTGCCATTCTCATCCCAGCTGTCCAGGGCCAGATCGTAGGTCTGACGGCCCGCGTCCTCGCCGCCGAAAACGGCCTCGAAAAAGCCCGTGTACTCCCCCACGGCGTAGGCCGTCACGCTCAGGGCCAGTATCATGGCCGCCACTACAGCCACGGTCCGCACGGTGTTCCGGCCCGTTCGCTTTAAGTGCTTTACCGCTTTGTCTCTGTCGATCATCGCGTAGACCTCCTCCAGGGTATGGTCGGAGGCGTGAAGGGGCTCTAAGGCCCGCCGGACGCGTTCTCTTTCCGTCATAGCCTGTCAGCCTCCGTCAAGGTGAATTTCAGCTGTTGTCTGGCCCGGGCAAGGCGGGTGCCCACCGTGGCGGGCGGAACGCCAAGAAGCTGGGCGGTCTCCCGGATGGAATAGCCCTCGTAGTAGTAAAGCACGATCACGGCCCGGTATTTTGCGTCCAGGGCCATAATGGCGTCGTACAGCTCCCGGTCCTCCGGGGCCTGGAAACCCAGGGCGTTTTCATAGTCCTCCAACGGCTCGCCCCGACGCCGCCAGGGTGAGCGCAGCATCTTCTTGCACTCGTTGACCGTCACCCGGATGAGCCACGCCTTCATGTGCTCGGCGCTTTCAAAATCCTTATCCGTCCGGTACAGGGCCACAAGCACGTTTTGTGTCACGTCGTCCGCGTCCTCCCGGCTTTTCAGATAGCTGAAGGCCAGACGGAAGATCATGTCCATGTACTTTTGGGCCGCCGCCGTGAACCGCTCCTTTGACAACATGCCGCCGTTTCCTCTCGAAAAGCTTTTCACCCATAATATCCGCCGCCGCCCCTGAATTTTTCAGAGGCGGCGGAAACTTATTGCATTTTTTAACTATCTCAGTTCTCCCCGGACAACAATGCCCGCAGCACCGCCAGGGTCCTGTCCAGGTCGATGGGCTTGGCCAGGTGGGCGTTCATGCCCGCCTCCAGCGCCCTGGCCCGGTCCTCCCCAAAGGCGTTGGCGGTCATGGC